>CAZFIS010000012.1:0-40915 GCA_964519125.1 uncultured Gemmatimonadaceae bacterium
CGGCTCGGGTCGGTCAGATTGCGGAGCTTGCGGTCTACTTCTGGACGATGTGGCGACCGATCCGATCGGTGGCCACATCGTCCGCGAGGCGAACAGGGAGAGGGTCCAGCGATGGCGAACGAGTACTTCTATCCGGCGATCGAGCCCTACGAGACGGGGATGCTCTCCGTGGACGAGCCGCACCAGCTCTACTGGGAGGAATGCGGCAACCCCGGCGGCATCCCGATCCTCTTCATCCACGGGGGGCCGGGGGCGGGCTGCTCCGAGTTCGACCGTCGCTTCTTCGATCCCGAGAAGTTCCGGATCGTGCTCGTGGACCAGCGGGGCGCCGGTCGCTCGCAGCCGCAGGGTGAGCTCTCCAACAATACGCCCGACCACCTCGTCGCCGACTTCGAGAAGCTGCGGAAGGAGCGGGGCATCGAGCGCTGGCACATCTTCGGTGGCTCGTGGGGGAGCACCCTCAGCCTCTACTACGCGCAGGAGCACCCCGAGAGCGTGCTCAGCATGACGATCCGGGGTATCTGGCTGCTGCGCCCCTGGGAAACACAGTGGTGGCTCTACGACATCGGCCTCATCCAGCCCGAGCGCCAGAGGGTGTTCGCCGAGCACATCCCCCAGGCCGAGCGCGACAACCTGCTCGACGCGTACTGGAAGCGCCTGACGGGCGACGACCGGGAGGTCGCGCTGGCGGCCGCCAAGGTGTGGAGCATCTACGAGGGCGCGAGTTGCACGCTCCTGCCGAATGACGAGTTCACGGAGATGTTTGGCGACGCGGAGATGGCGTGGAACCTCGCGCGGCTCGAGTGCCACTACTTCCGCAACATCCACTTCGAGCCCGAGACGCTGCTCCTCGACCGCGTCGACCGCATCCGGGACATCCCGGCCTTCGCGGTGCACGGGCGCTACGACATCGTCTGTCCGATCAGGAGCTTCGACGAGCTGAGGCGCGCGTGGCCCGAGATGGACAACGTGATCGTGCCCGACGCGGGCCACTCGTCGCACGAGCCGGGCATCACGCGCGAGCTGGTGGCGGCGACGGATCGGATCGCGGCGACGGGGAGCCCGGTGAGAGCGTAGCGGGGGAGGCCTGCGTGCAATCGTTGAAGGGCATAGGTGCGCTGCTGGTCGGGACGCGCCGTGTGGGCGCGATCGTGGCTCGACGCCTGGCGGACGAGGGCGTCGACCTGGCGATCTCCTACCGTCGCTCGCGCGACGAGGCCGAGCGCCTGCGTGAGTCCCTCGCGGGCAGGACCGACAGGGTGGTGCTGGTCCAGGGTGACCTGAGCGACGAGGGCGACGTCCGCCGCATGGTCGCCGAGAGCGCGGACGCGCTCGGCGCGCTCTCCATTCTGGTCAACATGGCGTCGGACTACCCCCGTGTGCCGTTCGAAGAGCTGGACGCCGCGGCATGGGATCGCGGCATGGCGGGGGCGAAGGGGGCGTTCCTGCTCACCCTTCACGCTGCACGCCGCATGATGGACAACCCGGGACCCACCCGCGGCCACATCGTCACGTTCTCGGATTGGGCGGCCGGAGAGACGCCCTATCCGTCCTATCTGCCGTACCTGACCTCGAAGGCGGCGGTGAACTTCATGACGAGGGCCTTCGCGGTGGAGCTCGCCGAGCACGGAATCCTCGTAAACGCCATCGCACCGGGCCCGAGCATGCGTCCTCCCGAGATCGGTGAGCGTACATGGGTGGAGAGCGTGCTCGCCCAGGCACCGTTGCATCGCGAGTCGAGCCCGGAGGACATCGCCGAGGTCCTGGTGGGGCTCCTCCGTTCCGAATCCGTGACAGGGGAGACGATTCGCGTGGACTCGGGCAGACATCTCGCCGGGTAGGGGCCCGACCCGGCTCACCCAGAGGAGCTCCATGGCTCGCCATCAGGTGACGAAGGTCATCCACTTCTCGTACGGACATCGGCTGCTGCACTACGACGGTCCGTGCCGCCACCTCCACGGCCACAACGGCGTGATCGAGGTGCATGTCGCATCCGAGACGCTCGACGAACTCGGCATGGTCGCCGACTTCTCCGATATCCGCGACCTGGTGAAGGGCTGGGTCGACGAGAACCTCGATCATCGCATGCTTCTCTGTCGCGACGATCCGGCGGTGGAGGTGCTCCAGGGGATGAACGAGCCCGTCTACCTCTTCGACCGGAACCCCACGGCGGAAAACATCGCCCGGGAGATCTTCGAGCGCGCACGGGAGCGCGGACTGCCCGTCTCCGAGATTCGTCTCTGGGAAACGCACTCGAGCTACGCGACCTATCGCGAGGAGTGAGCGTGGATCGGGTCTCGGTTCTGGCGAGCGGCGGTCTGGACAGCGCAGTCCTCATCGCCGAGCTGGCCCGCTCGGCGGTGGTGCATCCCCTGTACGTCACAGCCGGGCTCGTCTGGGAGAAGGACGAGCGCGATGCCCTGGGCCGCTTCCTCGAGGCCCTGTCCTCGCCGAACGTGCGGCCCGTGGTGGAGCTCGGGGCGCAGGTGGAGACGCTTCTGGGAGCGTCTCACTGGAGCGTGGGGGGGCACGGGATCCCGGGAGCCGACGCGCCGGACGAAGATTCGTTCATCCCCGGGCGCAACGTCCTGCTGCTCTCGCACGCGGCGATCTGGTGCAGCACCCACGGGGTCGAGCGCATCGCGGTCGGATCGCTCGCCGGAAACCCGTTCCCGGACGCCACCCCCGAGTTCTTCGACGCGTTCGCTCGGTCGCTCAGCCTCGGTCTCGGACGCCCCGTGCGGATCGAGGCCCCGTTTCGCCATCGGAGGAAAGCCGCCCTCATCGCCGCGCACCCCGAGCTGCCCCTCGAGCTGACGCTCACCTGCGCCGATCCGCGAGAGGGCGTGCACTGCGGCGCGTGCTCCAAGTGCGTCGAGCGCCACTCCGCGTTCGTCGCCGCGGGCGTGCCCGACCGGACGCGCTACGTGGTGATGCCCCCCGCATCGGCTCCGGGTTACTGACCACGCACCGCGCGGTGCCATGGGGGGGAGGAGGGCCGTGTGGCCTACCCCACCGCCCTACTTCACCCAGACCGTCTTCACGTTCGTGAACTCGCGGATCCCGAGCGGGGAAAGCTCCCGTCCGTAGCCGCTCTCCTTGATGCCGCCGAAGGGCAGGCGTGGATCCGATTTTACGATCCCGTTCACGAAGCAGTTGCCAGCCTCCAGCAGGTCCGCGGCGATGCGCTCGCCTCGGGCGGCGTCGGCCGTGTAGACGGCGGCGCCCAGGCCGAAGACGGTGTCGTTGGCGATGCGCACCGCGTCGCTCTCGTCCTTCGCGCGGATCACGGTCGCCACCGGCCCGAACAGCTCCTCCTCGTAGGCGGCCGTCCCGGGAGCGACGTCGACCAGGATCGACGCGGGGTACCAGGCGCCCGCTCGCTCGGGCACCTCGCCGCCCAGCAGCAGCCTCGCTCCGGCCTCCACGGACCGCGTCACCTGCGCGTGGAGCTCGTCGCGGAGCGTCACGCTCGCCATGGGCCCGAGCTCCGTGGCGGGATCCAGGGGATCGCCCATCCGCACGGCACGCATCCGCGCCAGGAGCTTCTCCGTGAACGCGTCGGCGACGGCGTCCACCACGATGAAGCGCTTGGCCGCGATGCAGCTCTCCCCGTTGTTGATCATCCGGCCCTGGACGCAGCTCGCCACCGCCGTGTCGAGGTCCGCGTCGGCGAGCACGACGCTCGGATCGCTGCCTCCCAGCTCGAGCACCGCCTTCTTGAGCGCTCCGCCCGCCCGCTCGGCCACGCTCTTTCCCGCGCCCACGCTTCCGGTGATGCTCATTCCGCGGACGAGCGGGTGGTCGATGAGATCTCCGGCCTCCCGGCCGCTGATGAACACGCTGCGGAAGAGGTCCGGGGGAAAGCCCGCCTCGCGGTAGAGCGTCTCGAGGGCCTCCGCGCACCCGGGCACGTTGGACGCGTGCTTCAGGAGTGCGGCGTTGCCGGCCGCCAGGGCGGGGGTGGCGAAGCGCACGACCTGCCAGAACGGAAAGTTCCACGGCATGATGCCGAGGATCACGCCGAGCGGCCGGTACGTCCAATAGCTCTTCGAGGCGTCGGTCTCGACCGGGACGGGCTCGAGGAAGCCTTCGCCGTGCTCCGCGTAGTAGTCGGCGGCCGTCGCGCACTTCTCCGCCTCGGCCACCCCCTGGGAGATCGGCTTGCCCATCTCCATGGTCATGAGGCGACCGTATCCGTCCTTCCGCTTTCGCAGCAGCTTCGCCATGGCCCTGAGCGACTCGGCGCGCCGCGCGAACGGCGTGTTCCGCCACTCGAGGTGGGCGGCGTGCGCGCGCTCGACGATCCGGTCGACCTCGTCCGGGGGCGTGGAGGGGTGGGTGACGAGGGTCTCTCCGGTGGCGGGATTGACGGCGATATAGCTCACGGGACGTCCTCGGGGTTTCGGCTCAGAGATCCGGGCAGGCTCCGCTACGCCTACCCCGTCCGGTCACGTGGGTGTCCGGCGTCGGGCGCCTGCCGCGTGCTCTACGCGTCGTCCTCCGGCCCCGTCGCGCGCCGCAGCTCGGCCCTGAGC
The DNA here is from genome assembly GCA_964519125.1 of uncultured Gemmatimonadaceae bacterium. Taxonomy (GTDB): domain Bacteria; phylum Gemmatimonadota; class Gemmatimonadetes; order Longimicrobiales; family Gaopeijiaceae; genus SZUA-318. The sequence goes on from CAZFIS010000012.1 coordinate 4,539, forward strand.
GCGAACGGGTCGTCTCCGCCCTGCCCGCGAATCCGGTCGGTGAGCGCCCGGAAGAGGCGGCGCATCGTGCGGTACCGATCGACCCGCCACGCCACCGGCTCGGTGCGCGAGGCCTCGTCCAGGGGCACCCATCGCTCGGTCAGCTCGGAGAGCGCCACCGGCCGCCCCTCCTCGCTCGCCGTCACCCACGCGCCGTGGATCGCCGCGCCGAGCGCGGCTCCCTCACCCGCGACCGCCACGACCTCGACGTCGAACACGTCGGCGATGGTGCGTCGCCAGGCGGGCGACCTGGAGAGTCCCCCGGTCAGGCGGAGTGCGTGCGGACGTACGGGGAGCCGGTGGAAGCCCGCGTGCAGGTTGAGCACGTGGCCCTCGAGCACCGCCCGTGCGAGCACCGCGGGACGCAGGTCCTCCACTCCGAACCCGAACGAGAGCGGCGCGGCCAGCGGTAGGTCCGGCGTGCGCTCGCCCTCGTACCACGGCACCAGGATGCGCCCCTCGTTGCCCGGCGGCGTCTCCTCGACGATGCGGGCGAACGCCTCGTGCGAGAGGTCGAACGCGGCGCGCACGGCCTCGTAGCCGTTGGCCATGTTCGAGACGCAGAGCAGCGGGAGCCAACGGCCCGTGGCGTCACGGAACGAAGCGATCTCGCCTTCGGGATCGCTCCACGCCGCCTCCAGTACCGTGAACGCCGTGCCGCTCGTGCCGAGGCTGATCGTCACGGTCCCCGGCTCGACGTTTCCGGTCCCGATCGCCGCCATCATGTTGTCGCCGGAGCCGGCACCGACGCGGCACTCGAATGAGAGGCCGAGCTCGGCGGCCAGAGCGGGGGCGACCGCTCCGATCGTGCGGTCGGAGCGCTCCACGTCCGGGAGCTTGTCCCGCAGGTCCGGCGCGATCGCCCCCAGCACCGCCTCCGACCACGCCCCGCGCGTCGGGTCCCAGAGCGCCGTGCCCGACGCGTCGCCCGGCTCCATCGTGGCGACGCCCCCGTCCGGACCGCCCGTGAGCCACCAGTTCACATAGTCGTGGGGGAGCAGGAACGTCGCGGTGCGCCGGTACGCGTCGGGCTCGTGCATCACCAGGTGGAGGATCTTGCCGGCGGTGTAGCCGGGACGCTGCGTGTTGCAGGTCTCCGCGATCATGCGCCCAGGCCCGCCGACGCGCCGCGTGAGGAGCGCGCATTCCTCGGCGGTCGAGGTGTCGTTCCAGAGCTTGCTGTGCGCCCGCGCCAGGCCCCCCCCGGCGTTCAACGCCACGAGCCCGTGCTGCTGGCCCGAGACGTCGATGCAACGGATGCGCCCCGTATCCACGCCCGCCTCCCGCAACCGCCCGAGCACGCTCCGCACGGCCTCGATCCACATGAGAGGGTCGGATTCCGAGACGCCGTCTCCCGGGCCCGGGATGGTCCCCTCGTGCGTCCCGTACGCGGGCAGGTCCCGGTCGTAGACGACGGTGTCCGTGTGCACGACCTCGCCGGTCGCGCCGTCGAGGACGACGAGCTTGCAGCTCTGCGTCGAGACGTCGAGGCCCGCGAACAGGCCGGGGACCAGGGCGCTCACCAGTTCCGGATCAGGATCTCCTCGAGGTCGCCTCTGCGCGCACGGGGCCGCAGGTGGCAATCGAGGATCTCCTCGTGGGGCAGGCGCGCGACGCGCTCCTTGAGGCGCTCGAGCGCCAGCACGTTCAACTCGACGGCGCGGCGCACGGGCATGTTCTCGGGGTTGATGTCGATGCCCATGTACTCCTCGTAGCCGATGGCCCAGAGCGCGTAGAGGAGGGCCTCCACCTCGGGCATGTTCACCACGCCGACGTCGTTGTCCTGGTCGTAGTTCCCGTCTGGCTGGCTGTTCCAGTGCGTGTGCGCGAGGCGACGCTCCATCGCCACGAGCGAGAACGCGGCCGGCAGCATCTCGAAGCCCATCTTCACGTGACCGACCTCGGGGTTGAGGCCGACCAGGCAGCCTCCCTCGTCCAGGATTCGCCGGTTCTCGGGATGAGTGAGCCGGCGCTCGATGCGCTGCGCGGCGAGGATGCCCTCGGCCGTGGTCCGGTAGATGTTGTTGGCGGCCGGCTCGTAGGGTTTCGGCTCGATGGCGACGCGCACGCCGGGCACTTCGTCCATCGCCTCGGCCATCGCCCCCTCGAACAGGTCCCACATGTGCATGAACGGCGTGCCGTGCAGGTAGCGGTAGCCGTCCATCCCCGGCCACGAGATCGCGCACCGGGCACCCATCTCCTTCACCATCCGGAGGCCTCCGACCGCGACCTCGATCGCGCGCTCCCGGACCTTCGGATCCGGGTTGGACAGGCTCCCGAACTCGAAGGCCGGATCGAAGAAGTGCGAGAACGGGACGGCCGCGAGCCGGATCCCGGCCTCGTCCGCGAGGCGTCGGTACAGGTGAGCATTCGATGCGTCGATTTCGGCGGGGTAGTGCGCCTCGATGCCGGTCACGCCCAGATCGGCCATCCCCGCGGCCATCTCGATGCGCTCCTCCACGGTCGCCTCCGGCACGAAGCGGTCGTGGAAGCGCCCTCCGCCCGGCGTGAAGTACCAGATGCCCACGGAGATCCGGAGGTCGAAGTCCCGGCGCAGGTTGGCGAGCATGACGTCCGGGTCGCGGGCGGCGTCCTGGTAGGAGAGATCCTTCAGCTCGTAGCTCATCGTGGAACCTTCACCGGGGGATGCGGGGTTGAGGAGGCGGATTCGCGAAGTCGCCACCCGGTCAGCTCTTCGAAGACCTCTCCGCGAGTGGCGGCGGGAATCCGCCGCTGATGATTTGCGACGCGCGACGTGTGCCGCGAATCACTCCATACTCCGCGTCGCTCCCGCCGGCGTCAAACCGTGCCGGCCCCGGATCGACTCCTGCCACGATCCTCCCCGGAGAGCACAGCATGGAACGCTCCCGCGTCGGCCTCGCCGAGTCGGCCCCCGACCTGTACAGGGCGATGGTGCAGCTCGATCGCCTCACGAATGAGCGCGTCACGTCCGCCGGTATCGACGAAGGCTTCTCGCATATGCTCCGACTGCGCGCGTCGCAGCTCAACGGGTGCGCCTTCTGCGTCCGGATGCACGCGCGCGACGCGCTCGCCGCCGGTGAGTCGACCGACCGCGTCAGCGTGCTGCCGGCGTGGCGCGAGACCGCCTACTTCGACGAGAAGGAGCGGGCGGCGCTCGCGCTGGTCGAGGCGGTGACGCTGATCTCGGACGGCCAGGTCCCCGACGAGGTCTACTCGGCGGCGACCGACGTCCTTTCGGAGGACGAGATCCTCGCGGTGGAATGGTTGGGTGTGGCGATCAACGGGTGGAACCGGATCGCGATTCCGAGCCGCACGCCGGTTGGGCCGTGACGGAGCGCCGGCGGCACCGCGGGAGGGCCGCCCCTATGTCACGCCGAGCGCTGGGCCCCTCGCCCTCTCGCGTTCGTCACGCTCGTCCGCATCAGCGGAACGGTCGCGACACCCGATCCAGCGTTGCGACCTGTTCCCGGTTCAGCTCGAAGTCCAGCACGCCCGCGTTCTCCCTCGCCTGGCGCGCGTTGCTCGCCCCGGGGATCGCCACGACGGTTCCTCCGTTCGCGTCGGCGAGCCAGCGTAGCGCCACCTGTCCCGGTGTCACCCCATGCTCCCGCGCGATCGAGGCCAGGGCCTCTACCACGGGTGCGCTCTTCCGCAGCCCGCTCTTCCTGAACGGCCGCTGCCAGCGGCGAGGCCCGCCCAGGCGCTTCACGCGTTCGGGATCGTCGTGGAACTTGCCCGTGAGGATCCCCTGGGCCAGGGGCGAGTAGGCGATGATCGTCGCGCCGAGCTCCTTCGCGGCGTCCAGCACCCCGTTCCTCTCGATGCGGCGGTCGAGCAGGCTGTAGCGCACCTGGTTCGAGGCGAGCGGCAGGCCGTTCCGCTCGAGCACCCTGGCCGCGAGGCGCATGGCGCGCCCGGAGAAGTTGCTCACGCCCACCGCGCGGATCCTGCCCGCGACGGCCAGGCGTGCCATCGCCTCCACCTGCGCGCGCTTGCTCGAGAGCGCGCCGAAGCCGACGTGGATCTGGTGCAGGTCGATCCCGTACGGCGAGAGGGCGGATACGCGATCCTCGAACGTCTTCGGGATCGAACCCGCCGTGCGCAGGAGGGGGAACCACTTCGTGGCGATCACCACCGCGCCGTTCTCGCGGCCGGCGGCCTGGAGAGCCGTCGACAGAGCTTCCTCGCTCCGCCCCCTGCCGTACGCCTCGGCGGTGTCGAACCAATCGATGCCGCCCTCGATCGACGCCCGCACGATCTCGTCGACCGTCTCCTGGGGCATGGGGGGCCAGTAGCGTCCCGCGAGGGCCTCCCCTCCCGAGAACTGCCAGCAGCCCAACCCGATGGGCGTGATCCGGATGTCGGTGTGCCCCAGCGTGTAACTCGTCATCGTGCCTCGCTTCCCGCCGGGCCGTGGCGGATCCCGGAGCGTGTGACCATCGTAGAACTCTCCACGTCTCGAACGATCACAGGTGAGGTCCATGAAGGCTACCGCTGAGGTCCAGGTCATTCCCATCGGTGTCGGCGTCTCGGTGCGCACGCAGGTCCAGCGCGCCCACGCCCTCCTCCAGGAGGCGGGGCTGAACGCCCAGCTCCACGCCAACGGCACGAACCTGGAGGGCGAGCTCGAAGACGTCTTCGCGGCGATCCGGCGCGTGCACGAGACGCTGCACGCCGAGGGCACGGCGCGGCTCGCCACCTTCGTCAAGATCGGCACGCGGACGGACAAGGAGCCGTCCCTGGCGGGGAAGCTCTTCCAGGTATGAGTGGGTCGAGCTCCACCGCGGCCCCCCAGCCGCGGCGAACGGACCGGCTGCACATTCTTCGGCGGGCGCTGGCCGAGCCGGCCCGGTACGTCCGCGTCTGGTACGTCGCGTACCTGCTCCTCGGGATCATCACGGCCGGGATGATCCCGGTGCTCCTCCCGCTCATGATGGTCTCGGTCTCCGGCCGGCTGTCCGCGGTTGCGTACGTTATGGGCGCCTACAATCTCGGCCTGCTGAGCTCTCCGTTGTGGGGGATGCTGGCGGAGCGCCGTAAGCTGTACCGGACGCTCTTCTTCGCCGGCTTCCTGATCGTCGGCGTGGCCACCGGTCTCATGCCGATGCTGAAGGGGATCTGGCTCTGGATGCCGGCGGCGTTCTCGATCGGCGTGGGCTCGGCGGGGGTCGCCACGGTGGCGTCGCTGTTCATCGTCGACTTCGCCCCCTCCGCGGAGTGGGAGCCGAGCATCGGCTACCTGCAGAGCTTCAACGGGACAGGGCAGGTGGTGGGGCTCCTGCTCGCCGGAGCGTTCGCCGGGGGAGGCTTCTCCACCGGGCTCTGGATCGCGGCGCTCCTGGTCGTGCCGGCTGTTGCGGTCGGCCACGTCGGCCTGCCCGTGGCGGCCGAGGCGCGCGCGCACGACGAGCCTCGCCGGCACATCCATGCCCACCTGGACGTGCGCGCGTTGGCGGCCTTTCCGCGGCTCCATTTCCCGAGCGGCGTAGGTTTTCACTTCCACGCGCTCAACTTCCGGGGGCTCGGCCAGCTTCCACGGACGCTCGGCACGCCGTTCGGGCGGTTCATGCTTTCGTGGTTCATGATGTGTCTGGGTGTGGCGGCGTTCTTCGCCTACTTCCCGGTGCTGCTGGCCAGGCAGTACGCCATCGCCGCGAACCTGAGCTCGCTCATCTACGCGATCGCGGCGGGTGTGGGCATCGCGTTGTTCATCCTCGCGAGCCGATGGGCCGAGCGGTACGGCTCGGGGCGCGTCTACCAGCTCGGATTGTGGCTTCGCCTCGCAGGCTTCATCCTCCTCGTCGTTCCATTCGTCGTGCCGACGAAGCGACCGTTCGTGACCGGTGTGGTCGGCTTCGTGATGATCGTGACGGCATGGCCGGTGCTCAGCGTGGCGGGCACGGGTCTGGCGGCCAGGTTGGCTCCGTTCAGCGAAGGTGCGGCCATGGGGCTGTTCAACGCCGCCTTGGCATCGGCCACCGTCGTGGGCACGTTTGCCAGCGGTCCGCTGTTGCACAGCTTCGGATTCGGCGTGATCCCGGTCATGGCGGTCGCGGGCATCGCCGTGTCGATCGTCCTGGGCCTGGGGCTACCCCAATCCCGGGCCGCGCCCGCGGCGCTCGACGATGGTTGATCACGCCGGGGTGTTCGTGCAGCTTCCTCTGCCCCCTCATCGGAGCCGTCCAGCTTGAGCGAGCCCATCCGCCTCTTCGTCACCGGAGGCACGTTCGACAAAGAGTACGATGAGATCCACGGGCGCCTGTTCTTCCAGGACACCCATCTTCCCCAGATGCTCGAGATGGGACGGTGCCGCGTGGACGTGAAGGTCCGCACGCTCATGATGATCGACTCGCTCGAGATGACCGATGCGGACCGCGAGCTCATCGCGCACAACTGCGCGGAGGCTCCGGAGCGCGCCATCATCATCACGCACGGGACCGACACCATGGTCGACACCGCCCGCGTGCTCGCGGCGAGGGTGAGAGACAAGACCATCGTGCTGACCGGCGCGATGATCCCGATCGCGTTCGGCAGCTCGGACGGGCTCTTCAACCTCGGGGGCGCGATCACGGCGGCGCAGGCGCTCCCGCCCGGTGTCTACGTCACGATGAACGGGCGCGTCTTTCCGTGGGACAACGTCCGCAAGAATCGGGGCACGGGGATCTTCGAGGCGCTCGAGTAGGTAGCTGCACCGGACGCGACTGCGAAGGACACTCGAGGAGCAGGCCATGAACGTACGGGCGTGGAGAGCTCGCGCGCTGCCGTCGTTGGCGGCGGTGCTGGTGGGAGGATGGGCGCTGGGGTCGGCGTGTGGCGGAGGGGCGAGACCCTCCGGAGCCGCGGCTCCGGAGGGAGGCGGCTCCGCCTCGGCTGCCCCCGAGGAGGGCGTCGTGCGCGCGACGCTTCCCAACGGCCTGCGGGTCGTCGTCGTGCGCAACACGCTCGCCCCGGTCGTGGCCACGGAGCTCAACTACCGGGTCGGCGCGGACGAGACGCCGGACGGCTTTCCGGGCATGGCGCACGCCCAGGAGCACATGATGTTCCGGGGTAGCCCGGGCCTCTCGGCGACGCAGCTCGCGGACATCAACGCCGCGGTCGGCGGTGACTTCGATGCCGACACCCGCCAGACCGTGACGCAGTACTACTACCTCGTCCCGTCCGAGGACCTCGACCTCGCGTTGCACGTGGAGTCCGTGCGCATGCGGGGCGTGCTCGACACGGACTCGCTCTGGAGCAGGGAGCGCGGCGCCATCGAGCAGGAGGTGGCGAGCGACCTGTCGAACCCCCAATACGTCTTCTACACGCGCTTGCGCAAGGCGATGTTCGCCGGCACGCCGTACGCGCACGACGGGCTCGGCACGAGGCCGTCGTTCGACAAGACGACGGGGAACATGCTGAAGCGGTTCCACGACGAGTGGTACGCGCCCAACAACGCGATCCTCGTCGTCGTCGGGGACGTGGATCCCTCGGCGGTCGTCGATTCCGTGCGGGCGCTCTTCGGCGACATCCCGTCCAAGCAGCTCCCTCCACGCCCGAAGGTCGAACCCGGTACGGTACGGCCGGACACGCTCCGCCTTCCGACCGACCTCCCCTACGGCCTGTCCGTCGTCGCCTTCCGGATGCCGGGGTCGGGCAGCCCGGACTACGCCGCCGCGCAGGTTCTGTCCGACGTGCTGAGCAGCGAGCGAGGCGCCCTCTACGGCCTGGTGCCGGCGGGTAAGGCGCTATACGCCGGCTTCCAGACGGAGACCATGCCGGCGGCGGGGATCGGCATGGCACTCGGGGTGTTCGCCCGAGGACAGAGCGGCGACTCGCTCCTCGCCACCGTGAGCTCCACGCTCCAACAGGAGGTGAGCGCCGGGCTCTCCGCCGACCTGGTGGAGGCGGCGAAGCGCGACGAGCTCACCGGGGCCGAGAGTCGGAAGAACTCCGCGTTCGGACTCGCCAACGCATGGTCGGAGGCGGTGGCCGTCGAGGGCCGCACGTCGCCCGCTCAGGACCTGGACGCGATGGAGCGGGTCACGGTCGAGGACGTCGATCGCGTGGCCAGGAAGTACCTCGACCCGGCACACGCGGTCGTCGCCGTCCTCACGCCTCAGCCCTCGGGTAAGCCTGTCTCCTCGAAGGGATTCGGCGGCAAGGAATCGTTCACCCCCAAGGGGATGCACGAGACGGCGCTCCCCGACTGGGCGCGCGCCGCTCTGGGGCGGCTCAGCGTGCCGCACTCCACGCTCCACCCCGTGGTCGACACGCTGTCCAACGGGATCCGGCTGGTCGTGCAGCACGAATCGGTGAGCCGCATCGTGAGCGTGTACGGCCGGATCAAGACGAACCCGGATCTCGAGACCGATTCCGGCAAGGAGGGCGTGGGCCGCGTGCTCGGCCAGCTCTTCGACTACGGGACGGCGACCCTCGACAGGAAGGCCTTCCAGAAGGCGCTGGACGACATCGGCGCCAACGAGTCGGCGGGCACCGGCTTCTCGCTCACGGTGCTGGGCAGCCACTTCGACCGGGGTGTCCAGCTCCTGGCGGACAACGAGCGGCATCCGGCCCTGCCGGAGCACGCGTTCCAGGTCGTTCGGGCCCAGACGGCCCAGGCGCTCGGCGGGGAGCTCCAGAGTCCGGACTACCTGTTCGGCCGCGCGCTCAGCAAGGCGCTGCTTCCGGCGAACGATCCGGCGCTCCGCGAGGCGACGCCGGCCACCGTGTCGTCGCTCTCGCTCGACGACGTGAAGGCCTATTACGGCAAGGTCTTCCGGCCCGACATGACGACCATCGTGGTCGTCGGTAACGTCGATCCCGATACGGCGAGGGCGGTCATCACGCGCTACTTCGGGGACTGGACGGCGAGCGGCCCGCGCCCCGAGACCGACCTGGCATCGATTCCGGCCAATGGTCCGGACACGATCGCCGTGCCGGACAAGAGCCGCGTGCAGGATCAGGTCGTGCTGGCCGAGACGCTCGGCCTCACCCGCTCCGACTCCGACTACTATGCGCTCGAGCTCGGTAACCACGTGCTGGGGGGCGGGTTCTACGCCACGCGCCTCTACCATGACCTGCGCGAGGAGGCCGGGCTCGTCTACTCCGTGGGCTCGAGCTTCGACATCGGCAAGATCCGCTCCACGTACGAGGTCGACTACGCGTGCGATCCCCCCAACGTCTCGAAGGCCCGAACGATGATCGTGCGCGATCTCGAGGCGATGCAGCAGAGCCCGGTGACTCCGCACGAGCTGCAGCAGGCCAAGGCGATGGTGCTCCGGGAGATTCCGCTGTCGGAGTCGAGTGAGGGGAGCATCGCCGGCGGATTGCTCGGCCGCGAGATGGAAGGGCTTCCGCTCGACGAGCCGACGCGCGCCGCGCGGCGCTACCTGGCGATCGACGCCGCCGAGATCCAGGCCGCATTCGCGCGCTGGCTCCGGCCGGGCGATCTGGTGCAGGTGAGCGAGGGGCCGACACCGAAGTGAGGAGAGGGCGCCGGCGGCCCTCCACGCGGTGGACGGGTCGCCGGCGTCGTTCCTTCTTCAGCTACTCGGTGCGCAGGGCCTGGACCGGGTCCACACGGGCGGCACGCCGTGCCGGCAGGAAGCTCGCAAGCGCCGCGACGGCCAGAAGCGCCACCGCCACCGACGCGAAGACCGACGGATCCCGAGCCGACTCTTGGAAGAGGAGCGGCTCCACCCAGCGGCCGACCGCCAGGGCGATGGCGGTGCCGAGCACGACACCCGCGACCGCGAGCCTCAGGCCGCCGGTCACGACCAGCCGCACCACGTCGGTCATCGTGGCTCCCAGGGCGACCCGCACGCCGACCTCGTGGGTCCGCTGGCCCACGTTGAACGAGATCACGCTGTAGAGCCCGATCACCGCGAGGACGAGCGCGAGCAGCCCGAACAGAACGAACATCGTTGCTCCGGCCCGCCAGGACCGCGTCTGCTGGCCGACGATCTCGGAGAGCGGCGTGACCGTCACGTACGAGATGCCCGGCATCACAGGCTGAAGCGCCTTGCGGATACGCTCCCGCGCCTCGGTAGCGCTGCCGCGCACGCGCACGAAGAGGCCTCCCTGCTGGGGGGCGAACTGCGCCGCGGGTAGGTAGTAGTAGAGCCCCGGATCGTTGTCCAGGCTGCCGTTCTTGATGTTCTCCGCGATGCCCGTGACGGTTGTGCACGTCTGCGTCGTGTCGGCTCCCACGCGCACGCACTGGCCGAGTGCGTCGCCGTGTGGCCAGAGCGTACGCGCCATCGCCTGGCTCACCACCATGACCTGGGGTGCCCCGGTCATGTCGGTCGCCTCGATCCCCCGGCCCCGCAGGATGCGGGTGCCCATCGTCGCGAAGTAGCCGGGGCCGACGGCGTTGAGATCGAATTCTCCCAATTTCCTCACGGAGTCGATGCCGGCGACGTGCAGATCGATGTTCCAATAGCTCTGGAACGGCGTCGTGAGCTGACGCGCGACGTGCGTCACCCCCGGAACCGCCGCGGCGGTGCTCCGGAGCTGTTCGAGGAGTGCGACGCTCTTCGCGCTGTCGAGCTTCACGCCCCGCATGTTCAGGTCGACCTCCGCGACGTGCCCGGCATCGAAGCCCATGGGCACCGCGCGGACGTTGGCCAGGCTCTTCACGAACAGGCCCGCGCCCACGAGCAGGAGAACCGAAAGCGCGCCCTGCAAGACCAGTAGCCCGCCGCGCAACCAGGAGTGCTGATAGGTCCCCTCCCGCACACCCTGACGGAGATCGCGGGTGAGATCGGCGTGGCGTGTGCGGACGAGCGGGGCCAGGCCGGCCAGGAGGCCGGCCACCACCGCCGCCGCCCCGGCGTACAGAAGTGTGCGCGGATCGCCGATGACCGTATCCCGGGCGGCCGACGCCGCGGTGACGGACGGACTCCCCGAGAGGAAGACGGAGCGCAGCGGCCCACCTCCCCACTGCGCGAGGCCCAACCCGGCCACTCCGCCCAGCAGGGCCAGGACGAGGCTCTCGGTCAGGAGCTGCGCGGCGAGCCGCGCTCGGCTCACCCCTAGCGCGAGGCGCACGGCGATCTCGCGCCGACGCTGAAGTGCCCGCGAGAGGAGGAGGTTCGCCACGTTCGCGCACGCGATCAGCCAGACGATGAGCGCGACGCCTCCGACCCACGTCGCCACCTTGGCGAGGCTCGACTCGTTCGGTCCCCGATCGCTCAGTACCGACGCCGCGATCGCGTGCGGCTTTGCCCGCGCGACGGTCGGGAGACTCGTGTGGTCGCCCCGTGCCCTCCGGTCCGACGCATAGCTCCGTACGTAGGCTTGCGTGAGATCCGCGTCGGCCTCTCGGATCGTGACCCCGGGCTTGCGCTCCACCAGCATGGAGGCCCAGGTCCAGGTGTACGTCTTCCACCAATCCGTTCCGGGCGCGAGGAACCTCGCCCCTATCTCCGCGCCGTACACCGCGGCCGGCACGAATGCGGCCGGCGCCGCCTCGGGCCACACTCCGACGAAGCGTTTGGGTGCGACGCCCACGATCGTGTAGCGCGCCGCACCGATCTGGAGCGTTTTGCCCAGGACGTCGCGTGACCCGCCGTAGCGCTGCTCCCAGAACGCGTGACCCAGGACGGCCACCGGCGTGCCGTCCGGCGGGCTGTCCTCCTCTGCCGTGAAGTACCGGCCAAGGGCGGGGGGTGCGTCGAACATGCCGAAGAATGCCGCGCTCACGATGGCGACGTTCATCTCGCGAGCTTCGTCTTCTGTACCGATCGCGATCCTGCGCGACGCGAAGATGGAGGTGCGGGAGAAGGAGTGCGTGTCACGCGTGAGGTCGAGGAAGCGGGGATAAGGAATGAAGCTCGTGGCGCGCGTCACTCCGCGGAACGTCGAGCGGAGGTAGACGCGATGAACCCGCCCCGCCTCCGGCATCAGGGGCGGCGGCCGGAACAGGAGCTGGTCCACGACCTGGAACATTGCGGTATTCGCGCCGATGCCGAGCGCGAGCGTCAGGATCACGGCGAGCGAGAAGCCGGGTCGGCTCCGGAGGCTGCGAAATGCGTAGCGCAGGTCCTGGACCCTGTGCTCGATCCACGTCACGCCGCGGGCCTCCCTGTGTCGCTCCCTCGTGCGCTCGACCCCGCCGAACGCCACCATGGCGCGTCGTCGTGCCTCCTCGAAGGGGAGACCCTCGGTGCGCATCAGCTCCTCCGTCTCCATCTCGATGTGGAGTCGGATCTCCTCGTCCATCTCCTCGTCGACAGCGTAGGCGCGGAACAGCGCCCGCAAGCGTCGTCCGAGTCTCGAGAGCCGCCTCGTCATCGTCCCTTCCCCCTCACGTCGCCTGAAGCACCCTGTCCACCGCGCCCGAGAAGATCCTCCACTCCGAGCGGGCCGCTCCGAGCTGGGTGCGCCCGGCAGCGGTCAGCGTGTAGATCTTCGCGCGCCTCCCCTCTGGACTCGTTCCCCACTCGGCCTCGATCCACCCTCTGTCCTCGAGGCGATAGAGAGCGGGGTAGAGGCTCCCCTGGCCAACGCTCAGGACGTCGCCCGAAAGCTGGCCGAGGCGCTTCGAGATGGCCCAACCGTGCAGGGGCCCCAGAAGGAGCGTCTTGAGGATCAGGAGATCGAGCGTTCCCTGGAGTAGATCGGCACGTTCGCCCATGGTCGCGTCCCCGGTCGATGGATACCTCGACGTTCGACAATAGATGGCCAACTCTTGTCGGATGTCAAGGTATCGGGTAGCGGCGACCGACGACCACGTCACGCGGTCGAGCGCCGCGCCCATGGAGCGGCCGACGTGGAGCGCCCTGCTCCCTGGCCCCATTTGTGACTTGTGTCACGAATCCCCTTGAACAGGATCCGTTCGTGCGCCATTCTCAAGGAACCATCCCGGGGTCCTCCCACGCCGTCCTGCCCCGCCTCGGGCCCACCCGACAAGGACGGACGATCATGCACGACAAGCAGGCAGATCTGGCTGGACCCGGCATCGGCGACTACGCCGACCTGGAGAAGGTGCTCCCCGCGGACTACACGTCCCTGCTGAATCCGCGCGATACGCAGGAGGCGATCTTCATCGTCAAGGACGCCATCGAGGAGGGGCTCTGCCGCGAGCTGGGCCTCCTTCGCGTGACGGTGCCGCTCATCGTGGATGCCGAGAGCGGCGTGAACGACATGCTCGACCGCGACGGCTCCCGCACGCCGATCCAGTTCCACATCTCCAACGACCGTGACAAGCATCCCATCGACGCGCAGGTCGTGCAGGCGGCGACGAAGTGGAAGCGGGTGGCGCTGAAACAGTTCGGAATGAAGCCCGGCGAGGGGATCATCACCGACATGCGTGCCGTGCGGAAGGACTACTTCCTCGATCACGACCACAGCGCGTACGTGGACCAGTGGGACTGGGAGCGCGTCATCACGAACGCCGACCGCAACCTCGACCTCCTCACCACGGTGGTGAAGAAGATCTGGAAGGTCCTGAAGGAGGCCGAGGCGCGCGTGCAGGAGGCATTTCCGAAGCTGCGCACGGATCGCTATCCCGATCTCGCGGACGAGCTCACCTTCCTGCACGCCGAGGAGATCCTGGAGCGCTATCCGGACCTGCCCCGCAAGGCGCGCGAGACGCAGATCCTCCAGGACTACCCGGCCATCTTCATCTACGGGATCGGCTGGCCGCTCGCCGACGGGTACCCCCACGAGATGCGGGCCGCCGACTACGACGACTGGGTCACCGAGACGACCTCCGCCGACGGGCGGCCCATGCACGGGCTCAACGGAGACATCCTCGTGTGGAATCCCGTCACCGGGCGCCGGCACGAGCTCACGTCGATGGGGGTCCGCGTCGACGCCGAATCGCTGAAGAAGCAACTCGAGATGTCGGGCCAGAAAGACTTCCTGCGCTTCCCGTATCACAAGGGGATCCTGAGCGGGGAGCTCCCTCTGAGCATCGGCGGCGGCATCGGCCAGTCGCGCACGTACATGGCGATCCTGAAGAAGGCGCACCTGGGCGAGGTGTCCGTCACGGTCTGGCCGAAGATCCTCAAGGACATGTGCGCGGCCCGGAACATCCACGTGCTGGATTAGGAACCCTGCGCGGGAGGACGGCGTAGGGCGTTTGAAGCATTCGCCGGACCGGGCCCGTGTGACCGGCCCGGCCCCCACGTCAGCGGAGTCGTTCGTGCGCTCTTTCGCCGTCCTCGCCATCGCCGTCCTCGCCGGCGCGACGCTCGTCGCCGGCGGCTGCTCCCCGCGGCCCGACGTGGACCTGATCCTGCGCGGCGGGACGATCTACGACGGCTCCGGCGAGCCGGGGCGGGTGGGTGACGTCGCCATCCGGGGCGACTCGATCGTGGCCGTGGGCGACGTCGGAGCGCTCACGGCCGCGCGCGTCCTCGACGTGAAGGGGCTGGCGGTTGCACCGGGCTTCATCGACGTGCTCTCTCGCGCCGACCGGGATCTCCTCTCGGACGGCGGCACGCGCGGCCAGGTGCGGCAGGGGGTCACCCTCGAGGTGCTCGGGGTGGGCGAGAGCATGGGGCCGCTCACGGACTCCATGAAGGCCGCACTGAGGCGGGGAGACGACGACGCTCCGGTGCCGGTCTCCTGGACGACCCTGGGCGGGTACCTGGACGAGTTGGCGCGCCGGGGTGTGGCGCCCAACGTGGCGTCCTTCGTGGGGGCGACGACCGTGCGTGTCCACGAGCTCGGTTCGGCCGACCGTGCGCCCACGCCGGCCGAGCTGGCCCGCATGCAGGATCTGGTCCGCGCCGCGATGCGCGAGGGAGCGTTGGGCGTGGGCGCGGATCTGCGGCGAGCGCCGGGCGCGTATGCGGGCACGGCGGAGCTCGTGGCGCTCGCCAGGGCCGCCGCGGAGGACTACGGCCTCTACGTCGGCGGACCGCGGAACGGAGAAGGGCCGGTGGGCGCCCTGGACGAAGCCCTCGACGTCGCGCACCAATCCGGTGCTCCGGTCACGGTCGTCGACGCAGCCGCAACGGACACCGTCGCTCCGGCCACAATGGACTCCGTGCTCCAGCGTGTGGACACCGCCCGGGCTCAGGGACTGCGGGTCACGGTGGACGTGATTCCCTGGGCGCGGACCGACAGCGGGCCACGGTTCAGGGAGGGCTCCGGCGTCCGGGCGGAGATCGGGCGGCCGTGGGTTGGCTTCGGGTCGGACGCCGCCGCGCCCGCCGCGGGTCCCGTGCGAAGGGCCGAAGGGACGCGGTCGGCCGTGCGGGGCACCTTCGCGCGGATTCTGGGGACCTACGTGCGAGAGGAGGGAGCGCTCACCCTGCGTGCGGCCGTGCGGCGGCTGACGTCCTTGCCCGCCGAGACGCTCGGGCTCCGCCGACGCGGGCGAATCGCTCCGGGCTACCTCGCTGACGTGACGGTCTTCGACCCGGCAACGATCGGGGCCCCGGCGCCTGGCGGAGCGTCCGGTGCGGTAGTCGCCGGCGCACGCGACGTCTTCGTGAACGGGGTCGAGGTGGTGCGCGACGGCGCGCCGACCGGGGCCAAGCCCGGTATCGTGCTCAGAGGCCCCGGCTGGACGGGCTGATCAGCGCCGTCCGCCTCGGCTCCCGCGCGTCGCCGGGGCGTAGCGGAGCTCGCGGGCCTCGCGAGCCAGCTCGATGAAGCGCGGATCCGCGCGCAGGCCGTCCCACACAGGATCGAACTGGAGGCTGAGGAGCCCCCGCTCACCCCGCTCGAACGCCTGGGACAGCAGAGCCAGCGCCTGATTGTTGTTGCCCATCCCGGCGTAGGCGGCGGCGAGGTCCACGCGCGTGACGTCGTGCCCGGAGCGCTCGCGCTCCTCCAGCCGCGACAGAGCCCACGCCCAGTAGCCCTTCATGCCCCGCTTGGCGACCGCGGCCCGGAGGACCGACGCCGAGAGCGTATCCGGAGCGCCGGGGGCGCCGGACCGGCTCCATCTCTCGATGGCGCTCACGATCGTGTCCGTCTGGCCGGCGGAGACCACGGCGCGGACCAGCATGTCCCACGCTAGGGGGTTGTGGGGCGACGTGGAGACGGTCTGGCGCAGCACCTCCGCCGCGTCGTTGAACTGGCCGGTGGACATGAGTTGCCAGGCGGAGGGCATCCATGCGAGCCTTCCTGAGCTGCTGCCACCGTAGGTGTTGCGGCGGACCTCGTTCGCGATCCCCTGGCCGAGCTGCGTCAGGGCACCCACCCAGGCCGTATCGAACGGCTGGACGTCCACGACCACCGAGTCTCTCACACCGGGAATCCGGATGACTCGCTTGGCGCCTCCGGTCGTCACCGCCGGCGTGGGCGGCGTCGGAATCGCGGTCCGGGTCTTCGCCGCGGCCATCGCCTGGATTCCTCTACGGATGTAGGAGAGGACCTCGCGCGCCTCGACGGATTGGCTGTCCAGCGTGACCGCGTGCTCCGCCTCTTGCTGGGCCTCGCGGAGGGCTGCGGTGTCGGGGGAGGCTCCCTCCATGCCGATCAGGAAGTGCGAGCCGGCCAGTCCGGCGTAGGCCGGTGCGAAGGTCGAGTCGGCCCGCACCGCGTCCTGGAAATGGCCGAGCGCCGTTCGGTACCCCTGCGGCGTGCCACTCTCGTAGGCGTACTTGCCGCGCAGGTAGTCGTCCTGGGCGCCGGGCGCCACGCGACGGCTGGAGTCGTCGTGGAGCGCGGCGTAGTCCTCGGGGTTGATCTCGCCCCGGAGGGTGCGGACGATCTGGTGGGCGACCTCGCTCTGGAGGCTGAGCACGTCCTCGAGCTTCCGGTCGTAGCGGTGCGACCAGATGCTGCTGTCGTTCGCCGCCTTCACCAACTGGACCGAGATGCGCACCTCGTCCCCGGCCTTCTGGACGGAGCCTTCGATGATGGCGTCGACGCCCAGCTCCTTGCCGATCACGGGGGTGGGCTTGGTCGTGCCCGCGTACTGCATCACCGACGTGCGCGAGACGACCCGAATGCCCGGGATCTGTCCGAGCTCGGAGATCAGCGCTTCGTGCATCCCCTCGGTGAAGTAGTTCTGCGTCGTGTCTGCCGACAGGTTGTCCAGCGGCAGGACCGCGAGCGAGCGGATGGCGCCGCCACCGGCCGCATTCGACGACGCGGCCTCCCGCGCGACCGAGTCGGTCTGCCCCAGCTCCTTGGAGCCCATGGCGCCGCCGAGCCAGAGCGCGAGTCCGCCGACCAGGATGAACGTGACGCCGAGCAACGTCAGGCGCGGCAGCAGCGCGCCCACTCGCCGGTCCGACGGGGGATCCTCCGTGCGCTTGATGCCTTCGGCCGTGACGTCGAAGATCCACGTGAGGACGACGAGGGGCGGGAACGCCAACACCACTCCGATCACCATGATGCGGAGCCAGACCTCGCCGACGCCGAACGCGGCGAAGACGATCTCGGCGAGCTGGAGCACGGCGAACGCGGCGGCGCCGTACCAGATCGTGAAGCGCACGACGTGGCGGCGGCGCATCTCCGCGATGAACCGCTGAAGCTTGGATGGACCCTCGTTGAGCGTCGTCATGGTCACGCTACTTGGACACCCGCGCTTCGCGCCGTGTTACGCGCGAGGCCGGGCGTGTCGGGGTCGGCCGCCGTCAGAACCCTCCGCCCACGTCGAGTCCCAGCAGGTTCGCCGAGCGGCGTCGCAGCACGGCGCGGATCCGCAGCACGAAGCGGGGCGGATCCACGGGTTTCACGACGAAATCGTCCGCGCCCGCCTCGAAGAGCTCCATCTCCACCGCCGGATCATCGAAGCCGGTGGCCACGACCACCGAGAGGCTGGCCGTCGCAACCCGCGAACGGATGTGCTTCAACACCTCGAGGCCCTGCATCTCCTTCATCTGAAGGTCCAGCGTCACGAGATCGAATCGGTCCGAGCCCGCCAGCATCTCGAGCGCCTGGGGTCCGTCCGCGGCCTCCTCCACCCGGAATCCCTGTTCGCTGAGCACGGTGCGGAGCAGCAGCCGCATGTCGGGATCGTCATCGACGACGAGGACGTGGGGCCCGCCCTTGGCCTCGGGCGCGAGCGGCGGAAGCTCGTGGCGCAGCTCTCCGTCCTCCGGATAGGTGCGCTCGACGGCTGCGGCCAGCGCGGCTGGAGGCGCAACCTGGAAGTGGACGTTCCGGCCCGCCACGTGAGCGATCTCGCGCTCCGCCTCCATGCTCACGGGATCGGCCGTCGCGACCACGACGGACCGATCGGTGTACTCAAGCGCAACCACCTGGAGCTTCCGCGCGACGCGCGCGGGGAGGAGCTTGTGCGCATGAGGATCGGCCGACGCGAGGTCGGCGACCTCCAGTCGATAGTGCCGCGCCACGTGGGCGGCCAGATCCTCGGCCGTCACGCGCGTCGCCAGGGCGACCATCTCCCAGGCCTCAGCGGTCCCAGCGTCGGACGAGACCCGGAGATCGGTCGCCCCGGGGAGCCCCGCGGCACCCACGACGGAGACCAGCCAGTGTTGTATGACGGGCTCGCTCAGCACGTCGTGTCCTCGGGATCGGGGGTGGGGAGAACCGGCGCACTCGGGTGCGCCAAACAGCATCATCTTCAAAGTGACGCTGGCGGACCGACGCCGCCAGCCCGATACTGCGGGCGATGCAAATCCAATACCTAGACGGTCCACGCCTGCGTCGCTCCCTCGTGGCTGCATGCGAGCACGCACAGCGCGAGCGGACCGAGCTGAATCGGATCAACGTGTTCCCGGTGCCGGACGGCGACACCGGGACCAACCTGGCACTCACCGTCCGAGCGATCGCAGATCGCCTGCGAGGCAACCGGGACCGCGGTGTTTCCACGGTCGCCTACGAAGCGGCGCAGGCGGCCGTGCTCGGGGCGCGCGGCAACTGTGGGATGATGCTCTCGCAGTTTCTCATCGGCTTCTCGGAGCGACTGAGGGACCGGGTGCGCATCACGACGAAGGAGTTCGGGGAGGCGCTGTCGGCCGGGGTACGCAACCTCACCGAGGCGCTGGAGCGCCCGGTGGAGGGGACGATCCTCACGGTCATGCGCGACACCGCCGCCGCGGCGATCGAGATGCCCACGACCGATTTCGTTCCGTTCATGCAGCATCTCGTCGAGCGGGCGCACGCATCGCTCGAGCGAACGCCCGAGCTCCTTCCCGTGCTGCGCAGGGCGGGTGTGGTGGACGCCGGCGCCAAAGGCTTCGTGAGCCTGCTGGAGGGGGCGCTCTTCCTCGTGCGTGGCGATCCGCTCGCGGTCTCGGCGGGTAAAGACGGGCATGCGGCCGCGGAGGTGTTCGAGGAGTCAGCCGCCGCCCGGGTCGAGATCTCGTCTTCCACCGAGCGCTACCGCTACTGCACCGAGGCCCTGGTTCGAGGTGAGAGGCTGCCGGACCGGGTCGCGGTCCAGGAGCGGCTGCACGGCCACGGCGACTCGGTCATCGTGATCCGAACGGGGGATGTGCTCAAGGTCCACGTCCACACCGACGAGCCGGAGCGGGTCTTCTCCTATCTGCGAGGGCAGGGGACCCTGGTCGCGCACAAGGCGGAGGACATGAGGGTCCAGCACGAGGCGGCGGCGCGCGCGGCGGATCGTCATGTGCGACTGGTCCGCCGTCCTCTCAGCGTGGTCACCGACAGCGGTGCCGACCTGCCCGAAGAGGTGATCCGCGCGCACGGGATCCAGGTGACGCCGCTCCTCCTGCTCGACCGGGAGCGCACCTACCGGGACGGCGTGGACATCACGGCCGCGGAGTTCCACGCCCGGATGGCGGGGGATGGACCGCTTCTCACCACGAGTCAGCCGGCACCCGCCGACTTCCTCGAGACGTTCGCGCGGGCCGCGGAGGAGGGTGAGGAGATCGTCGGCGTGATCCTCGGCTCGGCGCTCTCGGGCACGCTGCAAGCGGCCGAGGTCGCGGCCAGCCGGTTCTCGGGTGCGACGGTCCACCTGGTGGACTCCCTCGGCGTCTCGCTCCTCCAGGGTCTGCTCGTGCTCGAGGCGTGCGAGTTGGCCGAGCTGGGACGGCCGCCCGGAGAGATCGTGGCGAGGCTCGAGCGCATCCGCGCGCGCTCGGGAATCCTGTTCACGGTGGACAAGTTCGACCGGCTCCTCGCCTCCGGGCGGGTGGGGCGGGGCACGGCGCTTCTCGGCTCGATCCTCGGTGTGAAGCCGGTCCTGCGCCTCGACGAGTCGGGCAAGATCGACCGGGTCGGAAGCGCGTTCGGCTCGGCGCGCGCGCGCGCGATGGTCCTGGACGAGCTGGCGCGCTCTGCACCCCCGGGCGAGGTGAGCGTCCGCTTCGGCATCGTGTACGTGGGTGAGCCCTCGATCGTGGAGCCGGTCTCCGACGCGCTGCGCGCGCGCTGGGGCACGGAGGTCGAGATCCTCACGGCTCCCGTGACCCCGGTCGTCGCGACACACATCGGCCCTGGCGCCTGGGGTGTGGCTTACCTGGTCGAGGAAGACGAGAGCTGACACCGGTGGTGCCCTCCCCACCTCTCTCGCTCACCCTCGGCGGCACCGCGTTCTTCTGCCTGGCCGTTGCGCTGTTCGCGCTCTACCGGCGCTCCGGCCGAGCCTATCTGTTCGACTGGGCCATGGGGTGGCTCGCTGCGACCGTCGCTCTGGGTGCCGGTCTCGAGGCGGACGTTCAGGTGACCCCCGGCACCCCGAAGGGGGTCCTCGCCGCGAGCGTCCTGCTGGCCGTCGTCGCCGTGCTGGGTCAGACGATGTTCCAGCTCCAGGGGATGCGGCGGCTGACGGCGGGGCGGGCAATGGACGCCCGCACGGGGACCCGGGTGGGCGTGGCGTTGCTGGCGTATGCTGTCCTCGCAACGGTGGTGACCACGGTCTGGCAGGGGAAGCTCTCGGCCTTCTTGCTCGCCATCTCCCTTCCGCACGTGGTGCTGGGCGTGGCCTTCCTCGCCTCGGCCTGGGATCTGCACCGGGCGGGGAGGATGCACGGTTTCGGTGCGTGGCTGCTACCGCTCGCCTTCACCGGGTACGGGCTTCACAGCCTCCGAGTCGCGTTCACCCCGGCCGCGCGACTCCCCGTGCCGCACCTGCTCATCATCGGCTTCCTCGCGATGGTGGCGGCCTTCGCGATCGTCTACGGGGCGGTTGCGTGGACGCTGGACGAGGAGCAGGAGCGCCTCCGCGAGGCGTCGGAGCGCCACAAGCAGTTGGAGACCCAGCTTCTCGAGGCCCAGAAGCTGGAAGCGCTGGGACAGCTCGCCGCAGGGATCGCGCACGACTTCAACAACTTGCTCACGGTCACGGGCGCACACGCTCAACTCATCGAGATGGAGCCCGGGGACGAGGAGCGGACCGTCGAGTCCGTCCGGGAGATCCTGGTGGCCAAGGACCGGGCCTCCCGCCTGGTAACCCACCTGCTGACCTTCGCGCGCAAGCAGATCCTCCAACTCGAGACGATGGATGCCAACGACGTGATCGTGGGGCTGGGGGGATTCCTTCGTCCCCTCATCGGCGACCACGTGGTGCTGGAAGTGCGCCCCTCGAACGAGGAGGCGCGTATCGAGGCCGACCGCGGACATCTGGAGCAGGTGCTCGTGAACCTGGTGCTCAATGCCCGCGACGCGATGCCCGGGGGTGGGCGTGTGGTGCTCGAGGCCCTGACGCACACCTCGGATCGACCCACCGTTCTGGCGGGCGTGGAGATCCCCGAGGGCCAGTGGGTCGTGTTTCGCGTCGCGGATACCGGGGTGGGAATGACCGAGGAAGTGCGTGCCCGAGCGTTCGAGCCGTTCTTCACGACCAAGACGCGGGGCTACGGCACCGGCCTCGGGCTGGCGACGGCCTATGGGATCGTGGAGCAGAGCCAAGGGCGCATCGTGGTGGAGAGCGAGCCAGGAAGGGGATCGACCTTCCGCATCTTCCTGCCCGCCGTGCCCGACGGCGCTACGAGTGAGCGAGCTTCTGACGTCGGCTGACGAGGACGTCGTATGTGGCGTGCTGCGCCAGCGTCGGCTCGGGTGGTAGCCCGACGAGGAGCGCACTGGCTCCCTTGTCGTCGGGCAGGTGCAGGATGAGCCGGTCCGGCGGCGGGGGGGCCTCGTAGGGAAGCGCCCGGCCCGATCCGTCCACGGTCACCGTGCGCCCCGGTGCGAGCGCCGTGGCGATCCGGCGGCCGTACTCGGTCCAGGCAGCGACCGGGTCCACGCTCCCCGAGGCGATCTCCGGAATGAGTGACGTCCGGTAGTACGCGACCGCATCCTCGTAGCCATTCGGGTTCACGCCTTTCAGCTCGCGCAGTTGCTCCCGGTAGAACTCGCGGGGGTCGCGCGCGCCCGTGCGCTCGAGCGACTCCTCGAGGCGGCGGTCGGCTTCCTTGATCAGGTCATCGGACATTTGGATCCGTCGGGTCGCAGAGGGGTCGACGCACCGCGCCTCCGTCGCCGCGGGTCGAAAACATTACGATCGCGCCCGGAGGGCCGCGGCGTCAACGCGGGTGTCATGTACATCGCTTACGCGCAACGATTGCTCGTGTCATCCTCCGCGTGCCCCAGCCCGGGTCCGTTGCTCCCCGGGCGGCGTGGGCCTACGTTCCGACATGAGCCCCAACGCCTTCGGAACCACGGGATTCGCCGCCGGTCCCACGGAGTACCTCGATCTCTCCTGGGAGATGTTCGGCGAGCTCTGCCGGGCCCTCGCCCTCAAGGTCGCCCGCGAGTATCAGCCGGAGGTCGTCGTGGGCATCGCGCGTGCCGGGGTGATTCCGGGCGCCGTCATCGCCTCGATCCTGCGGGTGGACTTCTACTCGATGAAGATCTCGAGGAGGGACGGAGCCGAGCAGGTGCGGGAGCGCCCCGAGGTCATGTCGGCTGCTCCGCCCCAGATCGCGGGGAAGCGGGTGCTTATCGTCGATGAGATCTCGACCTCGGGAGACACCCTCCGGCTCGCCCTCGCCGCGGTGCGTGACGCCCAGCCCACGGAGGTCCGCTCGGCCACCAACTTCGCGAGGAGTCGGGGCTACAAGCCGGACTACTTCGCGCTCGAGACCGACGCCACGGTCATCTATCCCTGGGATCGGAAGGTCTTCGAGAACAACGTGCTCGTCGTCAACCCTCGCTACCAGAGCGTGATCGAGGAGTAGCGACGGCGCGAAGCGCCGAGCGCCTCGCCCCCCAGGACGTGACCGAGAAGTAGCTCCGGCGCCTCGGGGGACGGCATGCCCCGAGCGAGGCTTGCACGAGCGAGCGGAGGAAGAAGGGACTCGGACGACGGCCGGAGCGAGCGCGCCCGAGCGAGGGACATGCCGTCCCCCGAGCCCGCCGGCCTACAAAGCGCTCACACCCCCTGCGTCATCGAGTCCAGGAACTCCTGGTTCGTCTCCGTGCGCCCCATGCGCTGAAGCAGGAACTCGATCGCCTCCGCCTCGGGCATGTCCGAGAGGAAGTTGCGCAGCAGGTACACGCGGTTGAGCTCGACGTCGCTGAGCAAGAGTTCCTCTTTGCGCGTGCTGGAGCGGTTGAGGTCGATGGCCGGGAAGATCCTGCGGTCCGAGATGTGGCGGTCGAGCACCAACTCCATGTTCCCGGTGCCCTTGAACTCTTCGAAGATCACCTCGTCCATGCGGCTGCCCGTCTCGATGAGCGCCGTGGCGATGATCGTGAGAGATCCGCCGCCTTCGATGTTGCGCGCCGCCCCGAAGAACCGCTTGGGCTTGTGCAGCGCGTTGGCGTCCACGCCTCCCGACAGGATCTTGCCGGAGTGGGGCACGGTGACGTTGTAGGCGCGCGCGAGGCGCGTGATGGAATCCAGAAGGATCACGACGTGGCGCCCGTGCTCGACCAGGCGCTTGGCCTTCTCCATGACGATCTCCGCCACCTGGGTGTGGCGGTCGGCGGGCTCGTCGAACGTGGAGGAGATGACCTCGGCGTCGACGTGCTCCTCCATGTCGGTGACCTCCTCGGGCCGCTCGTCGATGAGCAGCACGATGAGATAGACCTCGGGATGGTTCTTCGAGATCGAGTTCGCCATCTGCTGGAGGATCGTCGTCTTGCCCGCCTTCGGCGGCGAGACGATCAGGCCTCGTTGGCCCTTCCCGATGGGGGACACCAGGTCCACGATCCGCATGGACATACTACCCCCTTCGGTTTCCAGCCGCAGCCGCTCCTCGGGATAGCGAGGCCGCAGGTTGTCGAACCCCACGCGGTGCCGCGTGTCTTCGGGAGCGAGCATGTTGATGGTTTCGACCTTCAGGAGCGCGAGGTACCGCTCGCCGTCCTTGGGAGGCCGCACCTGCCCGAGAATCGTGTCCCCCGTCCTCAGATCGAAGCGCTTGATCTGCGAGGGGCTCACGTAGATGTCGTCCGGCCCGTAGAGGTAGTTCCAGTCCTGGGAGCGCAGAAAGCCGTATCCCTCGGGGAGGATCTCGAGCACGCCTTCGCCGCGCAGCACCACTTCGGACTCGAGCAGGGTCTGCTCGATCCGGAAGATCAGGTCTTGCTTGCGGAGGCCGCTGAAGTTGGAGATGTTCAGCTCCGTCGCCAGATCGTGAAGCTCCCCGATGTTCTTTCGCTTCAGTTCTGCGATGTCCACGGAAGGCTCCGTTGGGTGGACGATGGAGACGCGGCTTGGGAAAGCCTCGTGGCGGGAAGAGGGTGCTTGGCGCGAGGCCGCTGGTTACAGAGCGTAGGGGCCCGGACCCGGGACGTCGTTGAGGGCGGGGGTGGACCGCGAAGTTCCTGCAGAAGCTCAGCTTTGGGGACGAGGCCAACGTAATGGCGGCTCAAGAGCCGGTCAAGCCTGATCCGGGGCGGTGGCTGCCGCTTCTCGAGACGTACGGCATCCAGGCTCTGCCGCACGACACCGTCTTGCAGGGTACGCTGCGGCACGGCCTCGATCCGAGCTCCCCTGAAGTGCGCGCCGTGATGGATTCCTGGCCCGCCAACGCGTACCTCGACCACGAGGACGACGTCACCGAGGTCGTGCTCGTCTACCCTCGCGGCGCTCCGCCTTCGCGCCGGCTCTGGCTACACGGAGCGCTCCTGGCCGCTACCCTCCTCACGACGCTGGCGGCCGGCGCGATGCTCAGGGGCCTCGATGCGTTCCGGACCCACTTTCTCCCGATCGGCGGGGTCCTCATCCCGTATCCTACGGGGGTCCGGCTGTCAGCGCTGGCCATGGGCGCATCGTTCGCCCTGCCGTTCATGGGCGTGCTCCTCGCCCACGAGATGGGCCACTACACGGCCGCGCGCGTCCACAAGATCCGCGCGTCCCTTCCTTTCTTCATTCCGTTTCCTCCCTACTTGTCCCTCATCGGGACCGTCGGCGCCTTCATCCGCCTCCAGGCGCCTGCGGTGCGGCGGGCGGCCCTCTTCGACGTGGGAGCCGCAGGGCCGTTCGCGAGCTTCGTCCTCTCGATCCCGCTCTTCGCCTGGGGCCTCACTCGCTCCGTCGCGGTTCCGGGCTACGCGGACGCGACGACGCCGTTCGTGGTGCAGTTCCTGGGACAGCCGGTCTGGCTGGGCAACGGACTTCTGTTGGACGTCCTGGCCCGCCTGTTCACGCCGGGTCTCGGGGGAGCCAACGCGGTCCTCCTCGGTCCCCTCGCCTTCGCGGGCTGGCTGGGCCTGTTCGTCACGGCGCTCAACCTGCTTCCTCTCGGCCAGCTCGACGGCGGGCACGTGCTGTACGCGTTCTCCAGGGGGAGACAGTCGCGCGTGGCGAGGTGGTTCCTGGTCGGGCTCGTCCCCCTCGGGTTCCTCTGGTGGGGATGGTGGGTGTGGGCCGCGCTGATCGCCGTGCTGCACCGGGGCCGCGTGAGCCATCCGCCCGTGGCCCAGGACAAGCCTGACATCGGCCCGACCCGAACGGTCTTGGCGTGGTGCATGATCGGAGTTTTTCTTCTCACCTTCGTGCCGGTTCCGATTCGACTGTAGTGGAAAAAAATCCATCCGGCTATCTCCAGGAACCCTGTTATCCCTAGCTGTTCGGCCGATCCCGGAAAACAAAAAACTTGACAATCGCGGTGCTCGTGTAAACATTCGTTTACAGAATTTTCAAGAGTCCGCACTCGGGTCGGAGGATGGGGTTGGCACGCCATAATCGTGAAGGACACGGAGCCGATCAGCGCGGATTCGAGTACGGCGTCAGCTTCCAGCCGGATTGGCTGCGGCAGGTGAAGGTGACCCGGCAACTCGAGAGCGGTCGGCAATCGACCAAGACGCTGTTCCGCAACCCCGCCGGCCAGCCGGAGGCGGAGCCGGGCGACCGGGTGCGCACGCGCATCACCTCCTCGGACCAGGGCGTGGACTTCGAGGTCGCGCTCAGCGATCCACGCTCGGCCGTCAAGCGCATCCGCGTGGCGTATGCCGTTCCCTCCGACGACGGCGTGCGCGACGAGGAGGTCGAGTTCACCCTCGAGAGCGAGCCCCAGCCCGACGGGGAGTGAGGGGCCGGCGGAAAGCCGGGGGACGGTAGGGGTACTGTCCGCCTCCTGAGCCCCCTATCTTGCGTCCATGCGTGTCTCGGTGCTCGGTCCGGTGCAGGCGGTGGGTCGCGCTGCTACCTCGTCCGTGGCTGCCGTGGGGAGAGCCGGGTACCTGGCCGCTAACTCCCTGCGGGCCCTTCGGAACGGAGAGGTATGGGCACCGCACCTGGTCGAACAGATGGCCAGCATCGGTGTGGCGTCGGTGCCCATCGGCCTGTTCATCGCCGTGTTCACGGGGATCGTACTGTCGCTCCAGGCGTCCTATACGTTCACCGGAGCGATTCCCCTCTACTTCGTCGGCACCTTGGTGGCCAAGACCATGGTGCTGGAGCTGGGACCGGTGCTCACCGGACTGGCGCTCTCCGGCCGCGTGGGCGCCGCCATCGCGGCGGAGCTCGGAACCATGCGCGTCACCGAGCAGGTCGACGCGCTCGAGACCCTCGGCTACGATCCGGACGCCTATCTGATCGTTCCGCGAGTTCTGGCCGGCACGCTCATGTTCCCCATCGTGGTCATCCTGGCGGATGCCATGGGGATCCTGGCGGGGTGGTTCGCGTCGCTGTACCTGCTGGACATGTCGAGCGCCTCGTTCATGAAAGGGGCGCGGCTCTTCTTCCGACCCTGGGACGTGGAGTTTTCCATCATCAAGGCGGCGAGCTTCGGGCTCACGGTGACGGCGGTGGGGTGCTTCTTCGGCTTCAACACCAGCGGTGGGGCCGAGGGCGTGGGCCGCTCGACCACCCGGGCCGTGGTCGTGAGCAGCATGGTCATCCTCGTCCTGGACGCCTTCTGGGCGGCAACGCTCCTGTGAGCGTCGTTCTGAAGGACGTGCACAAGGCCTTCGGCTCCAAGGCGGTGCTCGAGGGCTTCTCGCTGGAGATCCGTGACGGCGAGACGCTGTCGCTCATCGGGCAGTCGGGCG
Source organism: uncultured Gemmatimonadaceae bacterium (assembly GCA_964519125.1). Taxonomy (GTDB): domain Bacteria; phylum Gemmatimonadota; class Gemmatimonadetes; order Longimicrobiales; family Gaopeijiaceae; genus SZUA-318. Next base: position 31,830 of record CAZFIS010000012.1, read on the forward strand.
TCGGGAAGTCGGTCGTGCTGAAGCACATCGTCCGACTGCTGGAGCCGGACCATGGCGAAGTCTGGGTCGACGGCGAAAACGTGGGAGCGCTTGCCCGCAATCAGCTCTTCGACCTTCGGCGCAACGTCGGCTACGTCTTCCAGTTCGCGGCGCTCCTCGATTCCATGACCGTGGAGGAGAACGTCGGGCTGGGGCTCAGAAGGCTGACCGGGATGAGCGAGGGCGAGATCCACGAGAGGGTGGAGGAGTGTCTGAGCCTCGTGGATCTCGGGGGCTACGGCGCCCGTCTGCCCGCGGAGCTGTCGGGTGGCGAGAGAAAGCGCGCCGGGTTGGCCCGCGCCATCGCCACGCGACCGAAGTATCTTCTGTACGATGAGCCGACCACGGGCCTGGATCCGTTGACGACCGCGGTCATCGACAAGCTGATCGTGCGGATGTCCGAGGACCTCGGCGTCACCGGCGTCGTGGTCACGCACCACATGGACAGCGCCTACAGGATCTCGGACCGAATCGCCATGCTGTATCAGGGGCGTGTCCGCGTCGTGGGCACGCCGGACGACATCCGGACCACCACCGATCCTGTCGTGAAGGGATTCGTCGAGGGGAGGCCCGAGTTGCTGGAGACATCGGTATGAACCGTGGACGAGACCTTCTCGTTGGGGGTGTCATCATCATCGGCATCGCCATCGCCGTCTTCGGGACGCTCTGGCTGAAGGGTGTCAACTGGGGGCGTCCCAGCGTCGAGGTCCAGGCGCTACTCACGGACGTGGCCCAACTCCAGCCGGGCAACGCCGTGAAGTACCGCGGCGTGAAGATCGGCAAGGTCTCCGCGATCGAAGTCGAGCCGTCGGGCCAGGCGGTGCGCGTCACCTTCCTTCTGGATCGCAAGATCGCCTTCCCGAAGCATCCCGTCGTGGTCGTGGCGCCCGAGTCGCTGTTCGGGAGTTGGGAGGCCGAGATCGCGAGCCGGGATCGCTATCCTCGATTCTCGTTCTTCAAGGTCACGCCGGCCGACGTGCAGGAGGGCGTTCCGGTGCTCGGGGGCTACGCCCTGCCCGAGCTCTCCCGGCTGACGGCGTCCGCCGAGGAGATCTCGGATAACCTCGCCGACCTCAGCGCGCGCTTCGACATCGCGTTCAGCGACTCGACCGCGCACGACCTGGCCCAGGCCATCAACAACATGCAGGTCATCAGCCAGGAGATCCGTCAGCTCGTGGTCCAGCAGTCGGCCATCGCGAAGCACGTCATGTCGAAGGCCGACACCGCCCTGACGGAGATCGAGGGCGCCTCGCGCGTGGCGCGCAGCTCGTTCGAGCGCGTGAACGTCCTGCTCTCCGACGCACAGTTGGACAGCATCGTCACCAACGTGCGGCTCGCCAGCCACAGCATCGCGGAGGTGTCTGCGACACTCCAGGGTTCTACCGGCAACCTTCCCGAGACGATGGCCCGGGCGGACTCCGCGTTCGCCCGGCTCGACCGGCTGACCGCGTCGATCGAAGCGGGACGGGGGACGCTGGGCCGTCTGGTGGTGGACACCACGCTCGCCACCCGCACCGCGGACGTGCTCGACCAACTCAACCTCCTGCTCAAGGACGTGCGAGCCAATCCGAGGCGCTACGTCCGCCTCTCGATCTTCTGAGCGCCGGGTCGCGCGTGGGGAGGAGGGAGAGGCCACGGATCGAGCGTAGCGCCGGAGGGGTGGTTCTGCGGGAGATCGACAGCGTTCCGCACGTGCTCGTGATCCAGGATCCGTATCAGAACTGGGGCCTCCCGAAGGGCCACCTGGAGCGCGGCGAGAGCACCGGGGACGCGGCGCTGCGCGAGGTGGCCGAGGAGACCGGTCTCGAGGATCTCTCCCTGGGGACCGAGCTCGCCACCATCGACTGGTACTTCCGCTCGGGGGGGCGGCTCATCCACAAGTTCTGCGTCTTCTATCTGATGCGGTCGGAGGACGGAGATCCCGTTCCACAGACGTCCGAGGGCATCACCGAGTGTATCTGGGTGCCGGTATCCGACGTCGAGGAGCGGATCACGTACGACAACGCCCGCGAGGTCGTCGGCGCGGCGCGGCGCCTGGTGGAGGGGGACGGAGAGGCGAGCCCCTGAGCTTCGGTTGATCAGGCCAAGAGAGCGGTTAAACTAGAATTCTGTCCGGAGTCGACCGGACCTGCGCCACACCGACCGACCGGCGATCCGCCGGGGCGGCGGGCTCCTCCTCGGATTCCCATGACGGACGACATTCGCGACATCACCATCATCGGTGGGGGACCCACGGGACTCTTCGCGGCGTTCTACGCGGGGATGCGGGGGTGTAGCACTCGTATCATCGACTCGCTGCCCGAGCTGGGCGGTCAGCTCACGGCGCTCTATCCCGAGAAGGACATCTTCGACGTGGGGGGCTTCCCGAAGATTCTGGCCAAGGATCTCGTCCGGAATCTCGTAGAGCAGGGCCTTCAGTTCGGGGCGGACGTGGCCCTGGACGAACAGGTGCAGGGTGTCACGTGGGAAGGCGGGCATTTCGTCCTCGCGTGCCGGTCCGGCACCTATCTCACTCGGGCCGTGATCATCGCCGGGGGCAAGGGAGCCTTCGAGCCCATCGTCCTCGACGTGCCCGGCTACGACACCTTCCTCCACAAAGGCGTGGAGTACGCCGTCAAGGACGCCGACTTCTACCGGGGGAAGAGAGTCGTGATCGTGGGCGGTGGAGACTCCGCACTGGACTGGGTCCTCGTGCTGAAGGACATCGCGACGTCCGTGGCGCTCGTGCACCGGCGGGATGGGTGGCGGGCCCACGAGGCGTCGGTGGCCCGGCTCGACGAAGCTGTCGCGGCGGGGGAGGTGGCTCTGCTCACCTTCCATGAGGTACGCGAGATCGTGGGCTCGACCGCGGTCGAGGCGGTGGTCGTCTTCGACAACCGCACCGACGAGGAGACCGTGCTCGACGCAGACGTGGTGCTGACCTGCCTTGGATTCAAGCCCGACCTGGGGCCCATCCGCGCCTGGGGCCCGAAGGTCGAGAACCGGGTGGTCGTGAACCAGCTCATGGAGACGACCGTTCCGGGAATGTTCGCCGCGGGAGACGTCGTGGGCTACGAGGGGAAACTAGATCTCATCGCCACGGGTTTTGCAGAGGCGTGTATCGCCGTCAACAACGCGGTGCACTTCGTGAACCCGTCGGCGCGGGTGAACCCGGGCCACTCCACGAACATGAAGATCTTCAAGGGAAAGTGACGATCATGACTGAGAAGGACGCACGCGAGCACGAGACCGTCGTCATCATAGGGTCGGGTCCGGCCGCCTGGACGGCGGCCATCTACGCCGCCCGGGCCGAGCTGCAGCCGCTGGTCTTCGAGGGCGCGGGACGCGGCACGATGATCCCGGGCGGGCAGCTCATGTTGACCACCGAGGTGGAGAACTACCCGGGGTTCAAGGAGGGCATCACCGGCCAGGATCTGATGATGGAGATGCGGGCCCAAGCCGAGCGGTTCGGCACCCGCATCGTGACCGATGACATCGCGGAGGTGGACTTCGGCGTGCGGCCGTTCGTCGTTCGCCCGGCGCGTGGTGGCGAGGTGAAGGCCGACGCGGTCATCGTGGCCACAGGGGCGAACGCGAGGTGGATGGACGTGCCCAACGAGCAGCGGCTCGCCCAGTCGGGCGGCGGCGTGAGCGCGTGTGCGGTGTGCGATGGGGCGCTGCCGCACTTCCGCAACCAGGTTCTCGCCGTGGTCGGGGGAGGGGACTCCGCGATGGAGGACGCACTCTACCTGACGAAGTTCGCCAAGGAGGTGGTCGTCATCCACCGGCGCGACGAGCTCAGGGCCTCCAAGATCATGCAGGAGCGGGCCATCGAGAGCGGGAAGATCCGGTTCGCGTGGAACAAGGTGGTCACCGAGGTCCTGGGCGACGACGTGATCCAGGGCTTGCGTCTCGAGGACACGGTCACGGGTGAGGAGAGCACGCTCGAGGTGGGAGGCCTCTTCGTGGCGATCGGCCACACACCCAACACGGCGTTCCTGGGCGGACAGCTCAGGCTCAAGGACAACGGCTACATCGAGCTGCCGGTGCCATGGCGCACGAACACGTCGGTTCCCGGCGTGTTCACGGCGGGCGACGTGGCGGACGACTACTACCGGCAGGCTGTGAGCGCGGCGGGTACGGGGTGCATGGCGGCGCTGGACGCCGAGCGCTGGCTGGCGCACGGGGGCGTCGAAGCGGGGGCGCACTCGGCGGAGCCGGCGAGCGTCTGAGCGGAGGCGCGCACGGCGGCGGGTCGACCCGGTCGCGGGCGACCCGCTACGTGTCGTCCTCGGGTAGACGGGAAGGGCCGATGAGCCGCCCACCGTCCACCCCGAGGATCTGCCCGGTCACGTACGGCGCAGCGGCCAGGTAGAGCACGGCCCGCACGACGTCGTCCGGCGTTCCGAGCCGTCTCAGCGGCGCGGCGCGGCGCAGCGCCTCCAGGTGCTCGGGAGGGTCGTCGTCCGGGGGGAGCACCGCTCCGGGAGCGACCGCGTTGACCCGGACGTCGGGCGCGAGGGCTCTGGCCTGAACCCGGGTCAGATGCGCCAGGGCGGCCTTCGACACGGCGTGATGCGGGTAGGTCGTCCACGCCTGGTATGCGGACAGGTCGACCAGGTTCACGACCGAGCCACCCGAAGCCCGGAGGAGGTCCACCGCGGAGCGAACCAGCAGGTGAGGCGCGCGCACGTTCACGTGCATGACGGCGTCCCACGCCTCGGCGTCCACGTCTTCGAGGGCCGCGGACGCGAACATGGCGGCGCTGTTCACGAGGAGGTCGAGGCGTCCGAACGCGTCCCGCGCCGCGGAGACGATGCGCGCGGGCGTGGCCGGATCGGCGAGATCTCCACGGACCAGCGCGCAGCGCCGCCCGAGGCCGTGGATGCGCTCGGCGACCTCGCGCGCGGGCTCCTCCGACGCGTGGTAATGGACGACGACGTCGTAGCCTGCCTCGGCCAGACCGAGCGAGAGCGCCCGGCCCAGCCGCACGGCCCCGCCCGTCACGAGGGCGGCCGGAGATTCCATTCGCTCATTCATTGCGACAGTGATACCCTTCCAGCGCTGAGCGAGCCAGGAGAAGGCTCCGCAAGGGTGCCGGCGGGGCCGAGAAACAGGAGGGAAAGATGGTCGATCTCGGAGGAAGAGTAGCCCTCGTGACCGGCAGCACCAAAGGCATCGGACTCGCCGTGGCGGAGCATCTGGCCAAGGCGGGGGCGTCTGTGGTCGTGAGCTCGCGTACGCCCTCGGACGTCGATGCCGCTGCCGCTCGGCTGCGGAACGAGGCGTCGGGGGAGATCGTCGGGATCCCCTGCGATGTCCGCGACCCCGAGGCGTGCGCGAGCCTGGTGCGGGAGACGGTCGAGCGGCTCGGGCGCCTCGACATCCTCGTCAACAACGCGGGCCTCGGCATCATGAAGCCGATCCAGGAGCTCTCGGTGGAGGAATGGAGGACCCAGATCGACACCAACCTGGGCGGCGTATTCTACTGTACCAAGGCCGCGATCCCACACCTGAGCGCCACCGGCGACGGGTGGATCGTGAACATCGGATCGCTGGCGAGCCGCAACGCCATCGCGGGCGGCACCGGGTACAACGCGAGCAAGTTCGGCCTGCTCGGCATGACCGAGGCGACCATGCTCGACGTGCGCTACGACGACATCCGCGTGAGCATTGTCATGCCGGGCAGCGTCAACACCCATTTCGGCGACCGCGAGCCCGCTTCGGAGCGGGACTGGCGCCTGGAAGCGGATGATTGCGGTCGTGCCGTCCTCCAACTGCTGTCCTACCCCAAGGAAGCACACGTCAGCCGCGTGGAGATGCGTCCGAGCCAGCCTCGAAAAAGGAGCTGACGGTGGTCCACGGCGTCCTTCGGGCGCGGGGTTAGCCGGTGGCGCGTCGTCCTTCTCTGCACAGCCTCCGGCTCGCCGTCCAACGCTCCAGGACGACGGGTCCTCTCGCTCTCGCGGTGGCCGTGGGCGTGCTGGCCGGGTTCGGCGCCATCGCCCTGCGGTGGATGATCGCGCAGGTGCACGTGCTCTTCTTCGACCGCGGGGCGCACCTCGGCGCCGTCCTGCACCTGCCCATTCCCCTCTGGGTGGTCACGATCTGCGCGCCCGCCATCGGCATGGTGATCGTGGCCTACCTGGCGCTCTGGTGGTCGCCGGAGGCGCGCGGCCACGGGGTGCCGGAAGTCCAGTACGCCGTGCGCATGAAGGGGGGGCGGATCCGCACGCGGGTGGCATTCGCCAAGTCGATCGCGAGCGCCATCTCCATCGGGTCCGGCGGCTCGCTCGGCCGCGAGGGCGCCATTGTGCAGATCGGGTCGTCACTCGGCAGCGTCTTGGGCCAGGTCGTAGGGCTCGGCGCCGAGGACGTGAAGCTCCTCGTCGCCGCGGGATCGGCCGGGGCCATCAGTGCCACGTTCAACGCGCCGATCGCCGGCGTGCTCTTCGCGCTCGAGGTGATCCTGGGCAGCTTCGCGGCCCGCTCGTTCGGGCTGGTCGTGGTCGCCTCCGTGAGCGCGACGGCGGTCGCCCAGGCGGTGCTGGGGACCCAGCCCGCCTTCCGGTTGGTCGAGCAGTTCCAGCTCGTGAGCGACTGGGAGCTCGGCTTCTACCTGCTGCTCGGCATCGTGACGGGCCTCGTCGGGCTTCTGTATGTGTACGTCGTCTACGGACTGGAGGACCAGTTCGAGCGGTGGAAGGGCGCAGTCTGGCTCAAGGCGCTGACGGCGGGGCTCATCCTGGGTGTCCTTGGGACGTTCGGCAGCGAGGAACTCTTCGGCATCGGCCACGAGGGGGTCGAGTTGGCGCTGGCCGGGGGGATCAGCACCGGACTCATGGCCGGCCTGATCTTCATGAAGATCTTCGCCACCTCGGTGACGCTGGCGGGGGGAGGATCCGGGGGGATCTTCGCCCCGGCGCTCTTCATCGGGGCGATGACGGGCGGCGTGTTCGGACGGGGGGTGGATGCGCTCTTCCCGTCCATGGCGGCTTCGCCGGGCGCCTACGCGCTGGTCGGCGCTGCGGCGGTCTTCGCTGCTGCGGCGCACGCACCCATGACGGCGATCATCATCCTCTTCGAGATGACCGGGAACTACCGGATCATCCTCCCCCTGATGCTGTGCGTCGTGCTGGCCCAGCTCATCGCGTCGCGGATCAACCCGGACTCGATCTACACAACGAAGCTTCGGCGGCTCGGAGGCATGGGCGGCCCACGCAAGGAGCCGGAGACGCTCGACCTCCTGCTGGTCGCGGACGCGATGAGCGAGGAGATCCCCTGGGTGTCGGCCACCCTTCCGCTCACCGAGTTGGCGGACCGTGCCCGCGAGGAGCATCACCGGAGCTGGATCGTCTTCGACGACGAGCAGGGGCTGCGCGGCATCGTTGCGGTTACGGATCTGGAGCGCGCGATCGTGGACGGCGATCTGGGGAGTCGCACGGTCGAGGACGTCATGACCACCGCGCTCGTGACGTGCGAGCCCGGCGAGACGCTCCGTCACGCGTTCCGGCGGTTCAGCGAACGCGACGTCTTCCAGATTCCCGTGGTCGATCCGGAGCGGCCGGGCGAGATCCAGGGCGTGCTCAGGCGCACGGAGATGATGTGGGCGTTCAGGGAGCTCTCGGAGGAGCACCAGCGGCTGCTGGAGCGCACCGGGGCACTTCCCCGGGAGCGCAGCCTCGAGTCGGTGCAGATGGAGCTCCAGGTGACCCCGGAGTACCGCCACATCTGCAACCACGCTCTGCGCGACATCCGGGTCCCCGAGCACGCGCTCATCGCGCTGCTGCGACGCGGGGACCGCGTGGTCGTCCCACGAGGGTTCACCAAGGTCGAGCCGGGCGACGAGCTCACGCTCATCACTACGCGCGCGCACGAGGCCTCCCTGCGGGATTGGATCGCCGAGGGCCGACAGGCGGTCTGAGCGCCCCGAGGCGGTTCCGGCGGCGGTGGCGCCGCCGGCTTTACCCGTCCGAACCCTTGCCTAGATTCCAGACGTCGCCCGGCGGCTCGCTCGCCGCCGGCCCGTGTTCCTTGTCGTGACCCTCCGGGAGACACGCCGATCATGGCGGACGAATATCGTATCGAGAAGGACTCGTTGGGGGAGATGAAGGTCCCCGTGGCAGCGCTCTACGGAGCCCAGACCCAGCGCGCTCTGGAGAATTTTCCCATCAGCGGCCAGCGCTTCGGCCGGCGCTTCATCGAAGCCCTCGGGATCATCAAGAAGGCCGCCGCGCTCACCAACGCGGAGGTGGGAGACGTCGACCGGCCGGTGGCGGACGCGATCGTGAGCGCCGCGACCGAGGTCATTGAAGGCAAGTGGGACGATCAGTTCGTGCTGGACATCTACCAGACGGGCTCCGGCACCTCGACGAACATGAACGCCAACGAGGTCATCGCCCACCGGGCCACCGAGCTGCTCGGTACCGGCGCTCGGGTGCACCCCAACGACCACGTGAACTTCGGGCAGTCGTCCAACGACGTGATCCCGACGGCCATCTACGTGGCCGCGCGCGTGGCGATCGAGCACGAGCTGATTCCCGCGCTCGAGCACCTCCAGTCCGCGCTAGGGAAGAAGGCCGTCGACTTCGACGACATCGTGAAGTCCGGACGCACCCACCTGATGGATGCCACTCCCGTACGGCTCGGTCAGGAGTTCGGCGGATATGCGGCGCAGGTCGGTAAGGCGGCCGAGCGCGCGCGCCGGGCCTCGGAAGAGTTGGCGGAGCTGGCCCTCGGTGGAACCGCGACAGGCACGGGCATCAACACCCGTCCGGACTTCGCGGCCAAGGCCATCGAGCGGATCTCCGAGCAGACCGGGCTCACCTTCCGGGAGGCCGAGAACCACTTCGAGGCGCAGGGCGCCAAGGATGCCGCCGTGAGCGCGTCGGGCGCGCTGAACGCAGCCGCCACCGGGCTCATCAAGATCGCGGACGACTTCCGCTGGCTGGGGAGCGGTCCCACCTCGGGTATCTACGAGATCCGTCTGCCGACCGTGCAGCCCGGCTCGTCCATCATGCCCGGGAAGGTCAACCCGGTGATGGCCGAAGCGCTCATCATGGTGTGCG
>CAZFIS010000013.1:0-34131 GCA_964519125.1 uncultured Gemmatimonadaceae bacterium
GCAACGACATACGTGCCGAACCTCGATCCCGCCTACCGGGATCTCGACGCGCTGGTCGCGGTGGGGCTGGTGAGGGACGTCGTCGTAGGGGAGAGGCCATACTCCCGCGCGCTGTTCGGTAGACTGGCGAAGGATGCCAAGGCGCGGCTCGCCGCTCACCCTTCCGGGCCGCTTCCACCTCGGATCCGCGAGGCGCTCGACCGGCTCCTGGCCCGCTTCGGGGCGGGTGGTGAGGCACCAGGCTCGACACTCCATGCGGTGCGTGTACGTGAGGTGTCGACCGACCTCACCTGGGCCCGAAGCCCGGCCCGGCCCATTCCCACCGACTATACGGTGGGCGATCAACCGCAGCGGAGCCGAATCGACGCCGAGCTCGACCCGCTTCTTCAGGGCAATCAGGGTAGGATCCTCGTCAGCGGGGGTACCGTGGGTGTGGAGGGCCTGATGGACGTACGGCTGGGGAGCCACGTCGTCGCGCAGATCCATCCCCGCGCATGGAGTGCGAGCCCGCGCGGCGGCGCCTCGCGTGCCGATGCCACCCTGCTGGAGGGGTATGTGCGTGCTGTGCTCGGCGATGCCTCTGTCGAGGTCGGCCGCAACCACATCGAAGACGGCTTTGCCCGCGGGGGCGGCCCGATGCTGTCGGACAACCCGCGTGGACTGGACATGGCGCGCCTGAGCGTGGAGCGCCCCCTACGGGTTCCAGTGTTGGGCCTGACGCGGCCGTCCGTCCTCTTCGCGCGGTTGGGCAACAACCGTGACATCCCGGGGAGCCGCGTGATGGTGATGCGGCTCAGCGCGCGTCCCACCCCCCACGTCGAGTTCGGGCTCGAGTACCTCAACCACTTTGGTGGCAGAGGCGCCCCCAGGGCGAGCTTGAAGAAGCGTCTGGAGGATCTCTTCCTCCCGTTCATCGGCAAGGGCTACAACTTCTCCGACAAGGCGATCGGGGCTGATCTGCGTGTCAGCGTGCCTGCGTGGAAGATGGAGGTGTACGTCGACGGCATGACCACGGACGATCGCCACTGGTTCCAGCAGCGCGCGAGCGGTCTCGGCGAGGACGCGGCCTGGGTTGGCGGCCTCGCCTTTCGCGGTTTGGGTTCTCAGGGGCGCTTGGACGTCTGGGCCGAGGCGCGCCGCATCGGCGTCGAGGCGTACACGCACGGACAGTTCACGAGCGGCTTGACCTTGGACCGCAGGGTGATGGGCGACGCCATGGGACCGGGTTCTGCGGGATTCCGGGCGGGGCTGGACTGGAATGCGAAGGACGATGTCGTGTCGATCGCGGGTGCGTGGGAGCACTATCGGGACGACCAGCTCTGGGTTGGCCCGATCGGGAACTCGAACTGGGCATGGCGTGTCCTCGCCGACAATCCCGACGAGATGCGTCTGCGGGGCACGCTCGACTGGACGCACGAGCCCGATGTGAGGGGCCTGTTCACGCGCCTACGGCTCGGGGTCGAGCACGTCACGCGGTTCAACTTCACCCACCGCGCCCGCAACGACGCGATGGCGCAGGTTCAGATGGGATGGAGGTGGTAGCCTACTCCCCGTCGCCGATGAACCCTTCCTTCTCGAGGTGCAGGATGATCCGGTGCGCGGCTTCCTCGGGGCTGAGGTCGGTCGTGTCGATCACCAGCTCGGCGTCGTCGGGCTCCTCGTAGGGATCGCTGATGCCCGTGAACTCCTTGATGATGCCGGCGCGCGCCTTGGCGTAGAGTCCCTTGCGGTCGCGCTCCTCGCACACGTCGATGGGCGTCGCGACGTGCACGAGCACGAACCCGCCGCCGGCCTCCGCCATCGCGCGCACCTCCTTGCGCACCGCGTCGTAGGGGGCGATCGGCGCGCACACCGCGATTCCGCCGTTCTTCGTGATCTCGCTCGCGACGAATCCGATGCGGCGGATGTTGATGTCGCGGTGCTCCTTGCTGAACCCGAGCTCGCTGGAGAGGTGCTTGCGCACCAGATCGCCGTCGAGGAGCGTGACCGGCCGGCCCCCCATCTCCAGGAGCTTGACCATGAGCGCGTTGGCGATCGTGCTCTTGCCCGCGCCGGAGAGCCCCGTGAGGAAGACCGTGAAGCCCTGCCGGTGCCTGGGCGGCGACGACTTCCTGAGCTCCGCCTCCACGTCGGGGAACGTGAACCACTCGGGCAGCTCGATCCCGAGTTGGAGCCGGCGGCGCTGCTCGGTGCCGGAGATGTTGACGGTATCCACGCCCTCGGGGACCTCGTCGGCCGGATAGTACGTGCCGTGCTCGGGGGCGTAGACCATGAGCTTGAACGGCACCATCGAGATCCCGAGCTCCGCCTCGTGCTTCTGGAGGAGCTCCTGCGCGTCGTAGGGACCGTAGAACGGGGTGCCGCTCGAGTCCTGGCCCGGACCCGCGTGGTCGCGCCCGACGATGAGGTGCGTGCAGCCGTGGTTCTTGCGGATGATCGCGTGCCACACCGCCTCCCGTGGCCCGCCCATGCGCATGGCGAGCGGCAGGAGTGAGAGCATCGCCGTGCTCGTCGGATACGTCGGCAGGAGCGCCTGGTAGCAGCGCACGCGCGTGTAGTGGTCGACGTCGCCCGGCTTCGTCATCCCCACGACCGGGTGGATGAGCAGGCTCGCCTCGACTTCCTTCGCCGCCCGTAGCGTCAGCTCCTGGTGCGCCCGGTGCATCGGGTTGCGCGTCTGGAACGCGACGACCTTCTCCCACCCGAGCTTGGCGAACTGCGCGCGCAGCTCGGCGGGCGTGGAGCGGAGCGTGGCGAAGTCGTAGTGGATGGGCGGATGCGTCCCCTCGATGCGGCCACCGACGTAGACGGGATGCGACTGCTCCAGCAGATACCGCGCACCCGGATGCTCCTCGATCTTCGCTCCGGTCGAGCTCCCGAACACGGCCTCGGCCTCGTGACGCAGGTCCGGCCTCCAGATCTCCTCGACGTGGAGCGCCGCCAGCATGACCCCCTCGGGATCGCGCAGCGCGAGCATCCCGCCCTCCGCGAGCTTCTCGGCCGTCGCCTCCGTCACGTCCAACGTGATCGGGATCGGCCAGAGCGTGCCGTCCGCGAGGCGCATCTTCTCGACCACGCCCTCGTAGTCCGCGCGGCGCATGAAGCCCGAGAGCGGACTGAATCCGCCGTTGACCAGGAGCTCCAGGTCGCAGATCTGGCGCTCGGTGAGGTCCCAGGACGGCCAATCGCGCGAAGCTTCCTTGAGCTCCCGGGCGCGGTCGTCCGAGGCGAGGAGGTCGAGCAGAGCGCCGCCGTGGGGCGCGATCAGGTGGTCGGTCATGGCAGGATCAGTCAGGGTTGCGAGGGCCGGATCGACGGTGTGCGCCAACGGATTCGGAGCCTGCAAGTTAGCAGGAGAGGCGGGCAGGGGAAGGCGCGCGACGTGTCGTGGTGGTGGTCCAACCTGGCCGATCCAGACATGGGCACGCCCGGGCTCCATCGGTAGGTTGGCGTGAGAGCGATGGCCGTGTCGTTTCCGGAGGTGACGGTTGAGCCCTGAGGCGGATCGCGACCTGAGAGCGTTCTTCTCGGGTGAGATGGAGAGGGTGCGGCGGGAGCTCGGTGGCCTGCGGGAGGAGGTCGCCGGCCTGCGTGGGCTGCCCGAAGAGGTCGCGAGGCTGCGTGCGGAAATGAAGGAGGTCCGCACCGAGCTCGGAAAGGTCCACACGGAGCTCCTGCACGTCGAGGACCACGTCGCCAACCACGTCCGGGCTGTCTACCGCCGCGTCGCCGCGCTCGGCCATGGCCTCACGTCCGAGCGCACCGCCCGCGACCGGACGCACTGAGCGCGCCGCTCGGCGCGCCGCTCCCTCACGTCAGCGCCAACACCACCGCCACCACGAGCGCCGTCAGCGGAATCCCGAGCCGCGCGTAGTCGCCGAACTTGTACCCGCCGGGGCCGTAGACCATGAGGTTCGTCTGGTAGGCGATCGGGGTCAGGAACGATGCGGACGCCACCACGGTGATGGCGATCACCACGGGACGGACGGCGAGCCCGAACGTTTCGGCGGTCGACAACGCGACCGGGAGCATGAGCGCCGCGGCGGCGTTGTTCGTCACCACGGCCGTGAGCGCGAGCGTCAGGAGCAGAAGTCCCGCGAGCACCCCGTGGGGTCCGAGACGGCCGAAGGTGTCGACGATCACGGTGGCCAGCCCGTGCGCGAGGCCCGAGGTGTCGAGCGCGGCGGCCAGCCCGAACGCCGCGGCGATCGCGACGATCACCTCGATGTTCACCGCGTGGCGCGCCTCGGTGGGCGTGAGCGCTCCCGAGACCACGAGCACGAGCGCGCCCAGCAGCGAGAGCTTCAGGATGGGGAGCACCCCGAACGCCGCCCCCAGGATGATGGCCACGGTGACCATCCCGACGATCGCGCGCTTCCTCGGCACGGCGGGCGGCGTACCGCCGAACCGCGACACCAGCAGGAAGTCCGACCGGTCGCGCCACCGATCGAGGAATGCCTCGTCGGCGATGAGGAGCAGCGCGTCACCGGCTCTCAGCCGCACCTGTCCCAGCTTGGCTCGCACCAACTCGCCGGAGCGGTGGATCGCCACCACGGCGGCCTGGTAGCGCGACCGGAACTCCAGCTCCTTGAGGGTCTTTCCCGCCAACGGAGAGCCACCGCCCACCACCGCCTCGAAGAACGTGTGCCGTGGCCCGTCGAACTCCAGGAAGTGCGCCTCCTCCGCGGACGTGAGTCCGCCCATCGTCTGGAGGTCGACCACCGTGTCCACCCGCCCGACGAACGTGAGCCGGTCGGCGGCGGCCAGCTCCGTGTCGGGTGGAACCGGCGCGATCGTCTGACCGTCGCGCTCGATCTCGATGAGGTAGACGCCCTGGAGGTGCCGGAGGCCGCCTTCCTCCACCCGTTTCCCGTCCAGCGTTCCGCCCCGTACGACCCGCATCTGCACGGAGAACTCGCGGGCCCCGGCCGTCGCCTGCTCCCGGGCGGCCCGCCGCTCGGGCAGCAGCACCGGAGCGAGGAGGATCACGAGCGCGAGCCCGCCGACGGCCACGGGAAGTCCGAGCCGCGTCATCTCGAACATCCCGAGCGGCTCGAGCCCGTGCGCCTGGAGCAACCCCGAGACGACCAGGTTCGTGGAGGTGCCGATGAGCGTCACGACGCCGCCAAGGATCGCGGCGAACGAGAGCGGCATCAGGTAGCGCGAGGGCGAGCGGCCGTTCCGTTCCGCCCAGTCCGTCACCTGGGGCACCAGCATCGCCACGATCGGCGTGTTGTTGAGGAACGCCGAGGCGGCGGCCACGGGCACGCTGAGGCGGGCGAGCGCCCCTCTCGTGCTGCCATCGCGCCCCATGACGCCGCTCACGACCGGCTGCAGCAGGCCGCTCTTCTCCACGGCGCGGGCGAGCACGAAGAGCGCCGCGACCGTGATCGGCGCGGAGTTGCTGAACCCCTGGAACGCCTGCTCCGGCGTGAGCACGCCGGCCACGAGGAGCACGATGACGCCGGACAGGAGCCCGACCTGCGGAGAGACCCGGTCGCGCGCCATTGCCCATACCACCACGGCGATGACGCCGAGCGTGAGCCACGCCTGCCAGCTCACGGGCGCCTGCCGGGGGGCGGCACGACGCGATGCTCCGACGTATGGTGCATCAAGGGGCTCACACGGGGACGGGTGGTGTAAGACGGTCGTGAAAGGCCTGCAACATTAGTACTTTATGGACACCATGGCGACGGCCACCTCCACCTCCCGGTCGACGCCCACGATCCGAGGTCTCCCCCGCCCGCTGGCGCGCGCGCTGGAGGCGTATGCGGATCGACTGGACGTCGAAAAGATCCGCGACGCTTACGCCGTCGCGGTCGACGCGCATGCCGGACAGCGGCGCGCCTCGGGGGATCAGTACGTCAGCCACACGGTCGAGGTGGCCACGATCCTGGCCACCCTCCGCCTCGATACGGCGTCGATCGTCGCCGGCCTCGTGCACGACACGGTGGAGGACACGGCCCTCACGCTGGCCGACCTCGAGCGGCGCTTCGGGCCCGATCTGGCCACGATCGTCGACGGGGTCACCAAGCTGGGGCGCGTCGAGTTCCGCACGCACACCGAGCAGCAGGTCGAGAACTACCGCAAGCTGCTCCTGTCCATGGCGGACGACGCGCGCGTCATCCTGGTCAAGCTCGCCGACCGCCTGCACAACATGCGCACCCTCGAGCACCTGCCCGAGCTCAAGCGCCGCCGCATCGCGCTCGAGACCCGCGAGATCTACGCCCCGCTCGCGCACCGGCTCGGGATGGCGGCGATCCGGTGGGAGCTCGAGGACCTCGCCTTCAAGTTCCTCGAGCCCGAAGCCTACGAGGCGCTGAGCAAGAAGGTCCGCCAACGGCGCAAGGAGCGTGAGCGCCAGGTCCTGGAGATGGAGCGCCCGCTCCAGGAGGCCCTGGAGGAGGCGGGCATCCCGGTCGAGGTGAGCGGACGGCCCAAGCACCTGTGGTCCATCCACCAGAAGATGGTCCGGCGCGCCAAGCCGTACGAGGAGATCTACGACCTCATGGCGATGCGCGTCCTGACCGACAGCGTGCAGAACTGTTACGCCGCCATGGGCATCATCCACTCCAAGTGGACCCCCGTGCCCGAGCGCTTCCACGACTACATCGCCACGCCCAAGTCGAACATGTACAGCTCGCTGCACACGACCGTGTTCGGGCCGAGCGGGCGGCGCTACGAGATCCAGATCCGCACGCACGAGATGCACCGCACGGCGGAATACGGGATCGCGGCGCACTGGCGCTACAAGGAGGGCGACGGCGGCAGGGGCGGCGTCGACGAGGTCGACGAGGCGCTCACCTGGTTCCGACAGGTGCTCGAGTGGCAGCAGGACACGCGCGAGCCGGAGGAGTTCATGGAGTTCCTCCGGATGGACCTCTTCCAGGGCGAGATCTTCGTGTTCACGCCGAAGGGCGAGGTGAAGGCGCTCCCGACCGGCGCGAGCCCCATCGACTTCGCGTTCAGCGTGCACACGGAGATCGGGCTGCACTGCGTGGGTGCCAGGGTCAACGGACGAATCGCTCCGCTGTCTCGCGAGCTCCGCAATGGCGACACGGTCGATATCATCACGAGCACCCGCCAGAGGCCCACACGCGACTGGCTCGGGTTCGTGAAGACGAGCCGGGCGCGCCAGCGTATCCGCCAGTGGATCCGCAAGGAGGAGTTCGACTCGGCGCACAAGCTCGGCAAGGAGTTCCTGGACCGGGAGATGAAGAAGGCCCGCCTCCCGCTCCCGGACGGGGCCAGGGAGCTCGACGCGGCCGCCAAGGAGCTCGGCCAGCGGGACTTCGACCACGTCTACGCGGCGCTCGGCCGCGGCGATCTCGGCCCCTCCTCGGTCATCAAGCAGCTCCACCCGGAGCACGATCCCGTGGCGGCGGCCGAACGGCCGTCCAGCACGTTCTCCCGCCTCGCAGAGCGGCTGCGGATCTCGGGGCGGGGCGTGCGGATCCAGGGGATCGACAACCTCATGGTCCGCTACTCCCGCTGCTGCCAGCCGGTGCCGGGCGACGACGTGATCGGCTACGTGACGCGGGGCAGAGGGGTCTCGATCCACCGGACCGACTGCCCGAACCTTCTCTCGCTGTCGCGTGATCCGGACCGGCGCGTCGAGATCGAGTGGGCGGCCGAGAAGGGCGATCGCTTCTACGTGAAGCTCTACATGAGGGGCACGGACCGCCGCGGGCTCCTCTCGGACGTGGCCAAGGCGATCGCCGACACGAGCACGAACATCCAGCACGCCGACGTGCGCACGGCGAACGCCGGGATGACGGGCGAGTTCGTGGTCGAGGTGCACGATCTCGCGCATCTCGAGAAGGTCCGCAAGGCGATCGGCCGGGTGAAGGGCGTCATGACCGTGGAGCGGCGCGAGCACTTCGATGACGAGGACCTGGGCTGGGCCTGAGTGGCTACCTTCGAGCTCGTCTCACCCCATGAGCCTGCCGGCGACCAGCCCCGGGCGATCGAAGAGCTGGTCGACGGGCTGGAGCGCGGCCAGGGGAGCCAGGTCCTGCTGGGTGCCACGGGCACGGGCAAGACGTTCACGTTCGCCCACGTGATCGCGCGTTGGGGCCGGCCGACCCTGGTGATGAGCCACAACAAGACGCTCGCCGCCCAGCTCTACGGCGAGCTCAAGTCGCTCTTCCCGCACAACGCGGTCGAGTACTTCATCTCGTACTACGACTACTACCAGCCCGAGGCCTACGTCCCGGCCACCGACACCTACATCGAGAAGGATGCCTCCATCAACGAGGACATCGAGCGCCTGCGCCTGCGGGCGACCTCCTCGCTCATGGAGCGCGACGACGTGATCGTGGTGGCATCGGTGTCGTCGATCTACGGCCTGGGCAACCCGTCCGACTACCGCTCGCTCATGCTCCACCTGAACGTGGGCGACGAGCGGCCGCGCAAGCAGATCCTGCGCGCGCTGGTCGACATCCAGTACAAGCGCAACGACTACGTCTTCGAGCGCGGCACGTTCCGCGTGCGGGGCGACACCGTCGAGGTCTTCCCGGCCTACGAGGACCAGGCCGTGCGGATCGAGCTGTGGGGCGACGAGGTCGAGCGCATCAGCCGCTTCGACCCGCTCACGGGCGACGTCATCACGCAGATGGAGCGCACGGCGATCTATCCGGCCACGCACTACGTGACGAACCGGCGCACGATCGACGAGATGGTGCCGCTCATCCGCGCGGAGCTGAAGGAGCAACTGGAGCGCTTCCGCGAAGACGGCAAGCTCCTGGAGGCACAGCGTCTGGAGCAGCGCACCAACTTCGATCTCGAGATGATGAAGGAGATCGGCACCTGCCCGGGCATCGAGAACTACTCGCTCTATACGAGCCGACGCCGCACGGGCGAGCGCCCCGCCTGCCTGCTCGACTACTTCCCGGCCGACTTCCTCACGGTCGTCGACGAGAGCCACGCCTCCATCCCCCAGATCAACGGGATGTACAACGGAGACCGCTCCCGGAAGCTCACGCTCATCGAGCACGGGTTCCGCCTCCCGAGCGCGCTCGACAACCGGCCCCTCAAGTTCGACGAGTGGACCCGGGTGGTGGGGCCCACCGTCTTCGCCTCGGCCACGCCCGGCGACTGGGAGCTCGAGCGCGCCGGCGGCGTCGTGGTCGAGCAGATCATCCGCCCGACCGGCCTGGTCGATCCCGAGATCGACGTTCGCCCCATCAAGGGGCAGGTGGACGACCTGCTCGCCGAGATCAGGGACCGTGAGAAGCGCCAGGAGCGGGTTCTGGTGACCACGCTCACCAAGCGCATGGCCGAGGACCTCTCCGAGTACCTGCAATCGGTGGGCGTGCGTGTGCGTTACATGCACTCCGAGGTCGACTCCATCGAGCGCATGACCATCATCCGCTCGCTCCGGCTGGGCAGGATCGACGTGCTCGTGGGGATCAACCTCCTGCGCGAAGGGCTCGACCTGCCCGAGGTCTCGCTGGTCGCGATCCTGGACGCCGACAAGGAGGGGTTCCTGCGTGACGGCCGCTCGCTCATCCAGACGATCGGGCGGGCGGCGCGCAACGTGCGGGGGCGCGCCATCATGTACGCGGACCGGGTCACCCGGTCCATGAGCTTCTGCATCGACGAGACGAATCGGAGACGTGCGGTCCAGATGGCGTTCAACATCGAGCACGGCATCACGCCCGCGAGCATTCTCAAGAGCGTGGAGGAGATCGAGTTCAGCACGCGCGTGGCCGACGCCCGCATGGTACCCGCCAAGGTGGCGGAGGCGCCCACGACCTACGCGGACGAGATCGACCGCGAGGAGTACGTGAAGATCCTCGAGAAGGAGATGACCGAGGCGGCGGAGGCGCTCGACTTCGAGCGTGCCGCGCTGCTGAGGGACGAGTTGTTCGAGCTGAAGGCGGCGGCGAGGAAGGGGAAGACGGTGAAGTTGGCGGTGTCGGACGAGACGGCGAGCGCGGCCGAGAATTGACCGGCCCCCCCCAATGTCGAGCTTTGAGGGACCTTTCACGCACACACGGAGGTGAGCGTTGGCGCAGGAGCTTGCGGGGGTCCCACTTCTCGACCTGACGGCGCAGTACGCCTCGATCCAGGACGAGCTCGACGAGGTCGTGCACAGCGTCGTTCAGAGCCAGCGCTTCGTGCTGGGCCCGGAGGTCGAGGCCCTGGAGACGGAGTTGGCCGCGTACCTCGGTGTCGAGCACGCGGTCGGGTGCGCGAGCGGTACCGACGCGCTCCTTCTGGTGCTCAAGGCGCTGGACGCCGAGCCCGGCTCGGACGTGATCGTGCCGACGTTCACGTTCTTCGCCACGGCGGGTGCGGTCTGGAACGCCGGCTTCCGGCCCGTCTTCTGCGACGTCGACGCCGACACGTTCAACGTCACGGCCGCCACGCTCGACGCCGCCTGGACGGACCGGACGGTCGCGGTCGTGCCCGTGCACCTGTTCGGGCAGATGGCCCCCATGCAGGAGATCCGGGCGCTCGCGGAGCGGAGGGGCGCGTTCGTCCTGGAGGACGCGGCCCAGGCGATCGGCGCGAAGTCCGTGGACGGGGTGGCGGGCACGGTCGGCGACGCCGGCGCGTTCAGCTTCTTCCCCACGAAGAACCTGGGCGGGTTCGGCGACGGCGGCCTCATCGCCACGAACGACGCGGCGCTGGCCGAGCGGGTCGGCAAGCTGAGGGTGCATGGTGGACGGCAGATGTACGAGCACGAGATGGTGGGGACGAACTCCCGCCTCGACGCGCTCCAGGCCGCGGTGCTGCGCGTGAAGCTCAAGCACCTCGACGCCTGGACGGCGGCGCGGCGCGAGAACGCCTGTCGCTACGAGGGCATGCTGGCCGACGTGGCCGCTGTCCGCGTGCCCGCGCTGGCGGAGGGCGCCTTCCACGTCTACAACCAGTACACGGTGCGCGCGGAGCGCCGCGACGAGTTGAAAAGCTGGCTGGGCGAGCGCGCCATCGGTTCGGGCGTCTACTACCCGGTGCCGCTCCACCTCCAGCCGTGCTTCGCGTCGCTGGGCTACGGCCGCGGAGACTTTCCGGTGAGCGAGCGGCTCTGCGAGGAGGTGCTCAGCCTGCCCATCTTCCCGGAGCTCGGTGAGGACCGCCAGGCCCGGGTCGCGGAGGCCGTGCGCGGCTTCTACGCTTAGGAATCCCCTTACGGACGAGATCCCATGAAGGTCGCCGTCGTAGGAACCGGATACGTGGGCCTGGTGGTGGGCGCCTGTCTCGCCGAGACGGGCAACGAAGTCGTCTGTGCCGACATCCTCGAGGACAAGATTGCGCGTCTGAACCGCGGTGAGGTGCCGATCTTCGAGCCCGGCCTCGAGACGATCATCGAGCGCAACGTCGCCGCCGAGCGCCTCACCTTCACGACCGACGTGGCGAACGCCGTGCGCGCTTCCGACATCATCTTCATCGCCGTCGGCACGCCGCCCGGAGAGGACGGCTCGGCGGACCTCCAGCACGTGCTCTCCGTGGCTCGCACGATCGGCGAGTCCATGCAGGGAGAGAAGATCGTCATCACCAAGAGCACCGTGCCCGTGGGGACGGCCCGGCTGGTGCGCCAGGAGATCGAGAGTCGCACCGACTGCAAGGTGCACGTCTGCTCGAACCCCGAGTTCCTGAAGGAGGGCGCGGCCGTCGACGACTTCATGAAGCCCGACCGCGTGGTGCTCGGCGTGGACTCGGACTTCGCCCGCGAGGTGCTGAACGAGCTGTACGCGCCGTTCGTACGTTCGGGCGCCCAGATCCTGGCGATGGACGTGCCCGCGGCCGAGATCACGAAGTACGCGGCCAACGCGATGCTCGCCACGCGCATCAGCTTCATGAACGCCGTCGCGCAGCTCTGCGAGAAGACCGGCGCGGACGTGGACGCCGTGCGCCGCGGCGTCGGTAGCGACGAGCGCATCGGCCACAGCTTCCTCTTTCCCGGGGTGGGGTACGGGGGGAGCTGCTTTCCCAAAGACGTCAAAGCCCTCGCGCGCACGATGAGGGAGCTCGGCGCCGACGCCTCGATCCTGGAGGCGGTGGAGGGGATCAACGAGGCACAGAAGCGCCTGCTGCTCGATCGCCTCGTGGCGCGCCTGGGTGAGGACCTGTCGGGCCGGACCGTCGCCGTGTGGGGCCTCGCCTTCAAGCCGAACACCGACGACATGCGAGAGGCGCCGAGCCTCGTGACGATCGAGGGGCTGCTCGCGCGCGGTGCCCGCGTGGTGGCGCACGATCCCGTGGCCGTGGAGGAGGCGCGCCGCCAGTTCGGGGACCGCATCGGGTACGCCGAGTCCGACTACGACGCGCTCGAGGGCGCCGACGCGCTCGTCATCCACACCGAGTGGCTTCCCTACCGGCGGCCGGACTTCGAGCGCATCAAGGCGGCGCTCAGGACGCCGCTGGTCTTCGACGGGCGCAACCTGTACGACCCGACGCGCATGGCGGCGATGGGCTTCGAGTACTACTCGGTGGGACGCCGCCCGGTGGGGGTCGGCGCCTGATGCGCATCCTCGTCACGGGAGCGGCGGGATTCCTGGGCTCACACCTGGCGGAGCGGATTCTCCAGGAGGGGCACGAGGTCATCGGTCTCGACAACTTCGTCACCGGCTCCCGGGAGAACCTCGAGCCGCTCGAGTCGTTCGACGGCTTCGACTTCATCGAGCACGACATCTCGAACCCGATCGAGATCGCGGGCGCGCTGGGTGGCATCTTCCACTTCGCCTCGCCGGCCAGCCCGGTGGATTACCTGGAGCTCCCGATCCAGACGCTCAAGGTGGGGAGTCGCGGCACGCACCACTGCCTCGGCATCGCGCTCGCCAAGGGCGCGCGTTTCCTGCTCGCGTCCACGTCCGAGGTGTACGGCGACCCTCTCGTCCACCCCCAGCCGGAGGGCTACTGGGGCAACGTGAACCCGATCGGCGTGCGCGGCGTCTACGACGAGGCGAAGCGCTTTGCCGAGGCGATGACGATGGCCTACCACCGCTACCACGGGGTGGACACGAGGATCGTGAGGATCTTCAACACGTACGGCCCCCGGATGCGGCCCGCCGACGGACGCGTGGTCTCGAACTTCATCGTGCAGGCGCTGAGGGGCGAGCCGCTGAGCATCTACGGCGACGGGAGTCAGACGCGCTCCTTCTGCTACGTGTCGGACGAGGTGGACGGGATCTGGCGGCTCTTCGGCTCGGAGCGCTCCGATCCGACGAACGTGGGGAACCCGAACGAGTTCACGATCCGCGAGCTGGCCGACGTCGTGCGCGAGGAGACGGGCAGCCGCTCGGATCTGCGCACCCTGCCGCTTCCGCCCGACGATCCCAAGGTGCGCCGGCCCGACATCACCGTGGCGCGTGAGGTGCTGGGGTGGGAGCCCGTCGTGCAACTTCGCGAGGGCATCCGCCGTACGATCCCGTGGTTCCGGCGTCTGTTGGAGCGCGACGGCGCGACGGCCCGCACGCTCCCATGAAGGTGGGATAACCCCATTGCCCTACGGGCCCGAGGTGGCCACCCTTTCTCCATGAATCGCGATCGATCGCAGGTCCACGAAGTCATCTCGAGAGGCCTGAGCGCTTGGGAGCGCGACGACTTCGAGTCGGCGCTCGAGGTGTTCGTCGACGTCCTGGCGGAGCATCCGGATTTCGCGGACGTCCACAACAAGGCAGGGCTCTGCCTGGCGATGCTCGACCGACCGGCCGAGGCGCTCGACCAATTCGACGCGGCGTTGGAGCTGAACGCGTCGTACGCCGAGGCGCACCTCAACCGGGGCATCATCCTGAACGAGCTCGGCCGCCACGACGAGGCGCAGCAGGCGTTTCGACGGGCCGGCGAGATCGACACGCGCGACTCGCGTGCCTTCCCCTCCGACGTGGGCAATCGGATCGCGGTGACGCACGCCCAGCTCGGCGACCTCTACCTGGTGGCGAACCATGCGCAGGAGGCGGCCCGCCATTACGAGGCGGCTCTGGCCGTGCGCCCGCGCTTCATGGACATCCGTAGCAAGTTCGCCGAGTCGCTCATCGAGTTGGGCGACCTGGAGCGGGCGCGCGACGAGTTGGAGGCGATTCTGGAGGTGCGTTCGAGCTTCGTGGGTGCGCGTGTCCGGCTGGGTGTGGTGCTCCACCGGCTGGGCGACGACGAGGGGGCTGTGCGCGAGTGGACGCGCTGCGCCGCCGATGACCCCGACGACATGCGTCCGCGCGCCTACCTCGCATCGGTGGGGGTGACGTTCCCGCTTCCTCGCCCTCGCGACGGAGACGAGACGGAGTAGGCACGCCCCCTGCCGGCCCGATCCTTGCTGCTATATTGGGTGCCGACGTCCCACCGGGCGCCCGGTGATCCGACCGCCCTCAACTTCCGCTTCATGCGAACGCAGTCTCGACGCTCCCTCCTCCTCCTCGCCTCTGCCGCGCTCGCGGCCGTGGGAGGCTGTCACAGCAGCACAGCCGAGGAGAGCGCGGTGCAGCGCGGTGACGAGGCGTTCGCGGAGCAGAGGTACGACCAGGCGCTGGCCGAGTACCGGCTGGCCGTGCGCCAGGGCGGGAACGACGCCATGACGCTGGCGCGCGTGGCCCAGACGTATGCGATGATGGGCCGTGTCGACCAGGTGGCGACCTTCTATGAGCAGGCGGTCCAGAAGGACTCGAGCATCACGGACCTGGCCGTCGCCGACCTCATGCACCTGGCCCGCGTGTCGCTGAAGGATGGAGACGATTTCGCGATGGCCTCGGCCGTCGAGGGCGCGCTGAAGCTTCGGCCCGGCATCGGGGTCGGAGACCTGGCCCTCCCGCTCGCCCGGCACTACTACAAGAACGGCGAGTTCGGCCGGGCCCTCCCGTTCTACCTGAAGGCGATGGCGACGGTGCCCGACGACTCGGTCCCGGACATCGTCTTCGAGGTCGGAAAGGTCTACGACCAGATCGGCGATTGTGAACACGCCCTTGTGTTCTTCGAGCGCTTCCGCAAGATGGTGCGACCCCGGGACCGCGGTGAGGTCGACTGGTACATCGGCACGTGCGCATTCAACCTCGCCAAGGAGATCCGGAGCCGTTCGGACGCGACCGAGCAGGATCTCGACCAGGCGCTCCAGCTCGTGAACCGGACGCTGGCGGTCGGGGTGCCGCGCAACATCCAGGCGCAGGTCTGGTTCGAGAAGGGAGAGGTGCTGTCGGATCTCGGGCAGTGCCAGCAGGCGATGGACGCGTATAATCAGGTCCGCTTCGCCGACGGGTCGGGCTCGCTCGTCGACCGGGCGCAGAACCGGTTCGACGAGATCCGGTTCGGACAGGGCCTGCAGTCTCTGCGTGGCGGCAAGTGTCGATGAAGCGGGGCCGAAACCCTAGACAGCGGCCAGGGTAACGATGGGGATGTATTCAACGACGCGACGATTCGCGGCTCTGGCCGCCGTTCTCCTCACCCTCGGGGCGTGCCAGTCCTCCGATCCCTACAAGGGGATGTCGGACCAGCAGCTCTACGCTCTGGCCACGCAGCAGTACAAGAAGGGCGACTACAATCACGCCATCCGCGTCCTCAACTATCTCACGCTGAATTTCGGCAACTCCAAGCTCCTCCCCGATGCCCAGATGCTGCTCGCGAAGTCGGACGTCGGCAACAAGGAGTACCTGACGGCGAACGCCGACTTCCAGACGTTCCTCCAGCGCTATCCGGGCGATGCCCGCGCGCCCGACGCGGCGCTGGGAAGGTGCCAGGCGCTCGCAGCCATGTCGCCGATCGCGGAGCGTGACCAGACGTACACGCATGAGGCCATCGGCGCCTGCGCCAACGTCGTCTCGGACTATGCCGGCACGGCCCAGGCGCAGCAGGCGTCGCAGGTCGTCTCGAAGATGCGCGACAAGCTGGCGCACAAGGAGTACCTGGACGCCGAGTTCTATCTGCGCCGCCACCTGACCGATTCGGCCATCAAGTACTTCGGCTTCGTCGTCGACGACTACCCGCACAGCGACTGGGCGCCCAAGGCGCTCCTCGAGGTCTACAAGGCCAACAAGGTGATCGGATACGACGATCTGGCGAACGAGGCGAAGGAGCGGCTCATCAACTCCTATCCGGACTCCCAGGAGGCCAAGTCGCTCTCGGCGAATGGCTCGAAGGGCTGAGGACGAGCCGTCCGGGCTGCGGCTCGGGGTCTTCGGCGGGACGTTCGATCCACCGCACAACGGGCACCTCGTCGTCGCCACCGACGTGGCCGAGCTGCTCGAGCTCGATCGCGTCCTCTGGATTCCGGCAGGGGTCCCTCCGCACAAGATCGGTAACGGCCTGACGGAGGCGCGCCTGCGGCTCGAGATGACGCGGGCGGCCGTCGCGGACGAGTCCCGCTTCGAGGCGAGCGATGTGGAGGTCCGCCGGAGCGGCCCGTCGTACATGGTCGACACGTTGGTCGCCCTGGCCGAGGCGCATGCGGGGGCGGCCCTCTTCCTCATCCTGGGGGTGGACCAGTACCGTCATTTCGCGGAGTGGTGCCGGCCGGCGGAGATCCTCGAGCATGCGACGCTCGTGGTGATGGACCGGGGTGGGGAGGAGCCGCGCCACGCCGTGCCGGGCATTCCCGGCGCGGAGCGGGCGGTCTTCTCCTCGGTCACGAGGGTCGACGTGTCGTCGACGCTGGTGCGCGAGGTGGTGGCCGGCGGAGGGTCGGCGAGGGAGTTGGTTCCCGCGGGCGTCCTCGCCATCATCGAGCGGGAAGGGCTCTACCGAAAGTAGGTGCTCCACTATGTCATTCAAGGGACACACCGTACTCGTCACGGGGGGCGCGGGCTTCATCGGCTCACACCTCGTCGAGCGGCTCCTCTCCGAGGGCGCGCGCGTGCGTGTGCTCGACGACTTCTCCACGGGGTCGCGTGAGAACCTGGCTCCCTTCCTCGACGTGATCGAGGTGATTGAAGCCTCCGTGGCCGACGCGGAAGCGTGCGCCCGCGCCTGCCGGGGCGCGACCTTCGTGCTGCACGAGGCCGCGCTTCCGTCCGTCGCGCGATCCGTGGCGGACCCGGCCGCGACGCACGAGGCGTGCGCCACCGGCACGCTCGAGCTCCTCAGGGCGGCCGCGGCGGCCGGCGTGCGCCGCTTCGTGTACGCCGGCTCGTCGTCGGCGTACGGAGACACTCCGACGCTGCCCAAGCGCGAGGACATGCCGGTCCGTCCTCGCTCGCCTTACGCCGTGGCCAAGCTCACGGGCGAGCACTACGCGCAGGTCTTCCCGGCGCTGTTCGGACTGGAAACCGTGGTGCTGCGCTACTTCAACGTGTTTGGGCCGAGGCAGGATCCCACGTCGCCGTACTCGGCCGTGATTCCCCTCTTCATCATCGGCGCGCTCGAGGGCCGCGCGCCGACGATCGACGGCGAAGGGGAGCAGACGCGGGATTTCACCTACGTCGCCAACGTGGTGGAGGCGAACCTGCGGGCATGCACCGCGTCGGCGGAAGGGGTCGTCGGGGAGGTGTTCAACGTGGGGTGTGGGGAGCGCATCAGCGTGAACCGCCTGTGGACGATCATCCGCTCCCTCACGGGCTCGGACGTCGACGCACGGCACGGGCCCGCCCGTCCCGGTGACGTGCGCGACTCGCTCGCGGACCTGACCCGGATCCGGGACCGCCTCGGCTACGAGGGCGCGGTCGGCCTCGAGGAGGGGCTGGCCCGCACGGTCGCCTGGCTCCGGGACGGTTCATGAGGCTCGACGAGGCGGGTCTGGTGCGATGGGGTAATCGCGTCGGCGAGACGGTGGACACGCCCGTGTTCCTCTTCTTGAGCGGCCCGTTGGGTGCCGGCAAGTCGGTGCTCGCCCGGGCGGTGGGGCAGGGGGCCGGGGTGCGCCAGGCCATGCCGTCGCCCTCGTTCACGCTGCTCTTCCGCTACCCCGCGCGCCTCGGACTCGAAGTGGTGCACCTGGACCTGTATCGCATCGAGTCGCCGGACGAGTTGTGGGAGCTGGGATGGGAAGAGCTGGGGGCCTCCAACGAGATCGTCCTCGTCGAGTGGGCGGAGCGCGCGGGCGACCTGCTGCCGTACGACGGTTGGAGGATCGATCTGTCCATACCCCCGGGAAAGCCGCTTCTGCGCGACGTGTCCGTGACCCGGGTCGGGTCGCCCCCCGAGCTGGCGGGCTTTCCCATGTCGGTGTCGGGACCGGGCCGGTGAGCGCCCCGGCCTTCGATTCGGCCGGGCTCTACCTGGCCCTCGAGACTTCGGGGCCGGTGGGCAGCGTGGCCGTGACCCGTGGTGCGGAGCCGATCGCGAGCCGGATCCTCCAGCGCAGGGCGGCCCATGCGTCGGAGCTCGTTCCCGCGATCGCCGAGGTACTGGGGGAGGCCCGCATCGAGCCCTCGGGGCTGGACGCCATCGTGGTCGGTGAGGGGCCGGGCTCGTTCACCGGGGTTCGTGTGGCGGGCGCGACCGCCAAGGGGCTCGCGCACGCGCTCGGCCTCTCCCTGTGGGCGGCGTCCAGCCTCGCCGCCGCGGCGCTGGCCGGGGAGGAGTGGACGCGGCCCAGGGTGCATTACGTCCTCTTCGACGCGCGCGGTGACCGGGTGTACGGGGCCTGCTACGGGATCGGAGCGGCGGGCCTGGAGACCCTCGTGGCGCCGCACGCGGGGCGGATCCGCGACGTGCTGTCGGGCGAGGTGCCGCCCGGGGCGGTCTTCGTGGGCGAAGGGGCCGAGCGGCATCGCGGGGCGATCCAGGGCGCCGGCTTCACGGTGGAAGGCTCTCCGGCCGGACAGCCTCGAGCCGAGGCGCTGGTGCGCTATCTTTCGCTGTCGGACGGCGGCGGGCCGGTGGCTTCCCTGGAGACGTGGGAGCCGCGCTACCTGCGGGCCTCGAACGCGGAGCGGGAATGGCGAGCGTAGAGACCTCCAGTGTCCGGAGGATGACGTCCGCCGACGTGACCCGGGTGGCGGCGATCGAGGCCGAGTCGTTCACCAGCCCGTGGAAGGCGAGCACGTTCCGCACGCTCCTGGCGCGCCCCGGCGCGGAGCTGTGGGTGCTCGAGGACGAAGACGACGGCATCATCGGGTACGCCGTGCTCTGGTGCATCCTCGACGAGGGGGAGCTCGCCAACATCGCCATCGCCGACGCACATCGGGGCCGCGGGCTCGGCGCGCGATTGCTCTCCACCATGATGGGCATCGCCCGGGAGCGCGGCGTCGCGTCGCTCTACCTGGAGGTGCGCGTCTCCAACGAGAAGGCGGCCGAGCTCTACCGCCGCTTCGGGTTCGAGAACATCGGGCTCCGGCGCAACTACTACGACTCGCCCCGCGAGGACGCGGTGCTCATGCGGGCGAGCCTCGGGAAGTAGGGGGGCCCCGGGGAAGGAGGGCGCCGAGGGACGACGCCTCCGCTCTTCGCGTTGTCGCAATGACGCCCCGTCGGCGTCCTTCCCCCTCCGTCCCGTCCATCCATCCTCCCGCCCGGCGTGGGTCACCAACGTTGGGCATGAGTTCGGATCCGATCCGCACCTGGACGCTGCAGGACCGTCCCCGCGAGCGCTTGCGTTCGGTGGGTGCGCGCCACCTCTCGACGAGGGAGCTCGTGACCCTGCTGGTGGGGAGCGGGGGCCGCCGCGGCTCCGCCTTCGCGGTCGCCGACCGCCTGCTCGCGGAAGGCGCGGGAGTGCTCCGCGAGCTCGGCTCGATGGACGTCCGGCGGTTGGAGCGCGTGGCCGGGGTGGGCTCGGCGACGGCCTCCCGCGTGCTGGCGGCGCTCGAACTCGGACGGCGGGCCGCCGCGGAGGGGCTCGGGCGCGACGAGCCGGTGCGGGGCCCCGCGGACGTCTTCCGGCGCATGGGGCCACGTCTGCGGGACCTCCCCCAGGAGGAGTTCCACGCCCTGCTCCTCAACACCCGCCACCGGATCGTGCGGGAGGTCGCCGTCACCCGCGGGATCCTGGACGCGTCGCTCATCCACCCGCGCGAGGTCTTCCGGCCCGCGGTGGTCGAAAGCGCCGCCGGAGTGATCCTCGTGCACAACCACCCCTCGGGAGACCCCACGCCGTCGGCCGAGGATCGCGCCGTAACGCGCCAGCTCGCCGAGGCAGGCCGCTCCCTCGGAATTCCCGTGCTGGACCACGTCATCGTGGGCGACGGCGGGTACACGTCGCTCGCCCAGGAAGGGGAAACATTTGACTTCAATTCGAAAAAAACGCGTTGACCGTCTCTCGGGTGAGGCGTATCTTCGAAAAGTGTCCAGTGGGTGAAAAGCCCCGTCTCCCTTGCCGAAGGAGCCCCTATGGTTCGCTCGGCCGCGTCCTTTTTGGCCGTCCTGATTCTGCCGGGTTTTCTCGCTGCCCAGCAGGCTACGCCCACCACGCACAAAGTCGTGGACGGGGACTGCCTGTGGAACCTGGCGGAGCACTTCTACGGCAATCCGTACCAGTGGCGGAGGATCTGGGAGGCGAACAAGGACAGCATCGGTGACCCGAACCTGATCTACCCTGGCCAGACGCTGACCATCCCCGGGGCCGGAACCGAGGCCAAGGTGACGGGCTTGAAGGTGGAGCCGAAGCCGGCCGGACAGCCTGTGCGGCAGCCGGCTCCCGCGCCGCCGTCGGCGAGCGACATGGCTCATGAGCACACGATCTTCTACAAGGATACGAGCACCAACGCGGCCGGAAGGCTGAGTTCCCTGCAGGACATGATCCCGCCGGTCGCTCGGGGTCGGGTCTACGCCGCGCCCTGGCTGCTTCACGACGACCAGGAGCCTGCGCACCTGGGCACTCTGGTGGACCACGCCGGACCGGCCACGCCGTCGGAGACGTTGATCACCTTCGACCTCGTCCGCCTCGATATGCAGGGAACGGCACCGGGTGTCGGCGACCGCTTCCTCACCTACCACCTCGGGCGCAACATCCCCGGGGTCGGTCAGGTCGTGACGCCCACGGGCCTCGTGACGGTGACCAACGTCGATGGGGACAAGGTGATCGCGGTCGTGACGGAGGAGTACGGGCACGTGCGCAAGGGCGACTTCGTGGGGCCTCTGCCGGCGTACACGCTCAAGCCGGGTCAGACGGGCCAGGACGTCGCGAACGGACCCGAAGCCATGGTCATGGGACTCGCGGACGCGGCCCAACTCGCCGGGCTCGGACAGGTCGTCTTCCTGGACCTGGGCTCGGATGACGGAATCGCGCTCGGAGACGAGTTCCAGGTTCGCAACTGGAGCCAGGGAGGTCATCTTCTGGAGGGTACGCTCCAGGTCGTGGGCGTCAGGCCGCAGACGTCGTCCGCGCGCGTCGTGTATCTGAAGGACGACGTGTTCAAGCAGGGTGTGGTCGTCCGTCTGGCCAAGAAGATGGACTAGCTCTCCGACGCCGGGCACTCTTCCTGCCCGGTGCTCGATGGGAACTCGCTCCGTAGACGGCCGGGGCACCTCGCCGGTGCTCCGGCCCTTTTCTTGATAGGTCGAGAACATGAACGACACGCGACGCAAGGTCCTGGTGACGGGGGGTGCGGGCTTCATCGCGAGCCACCTCGCCGACGCCTACGTGGCACGGGGAGATCGGGTGTGGGTTGTCGACGACCTTTCGTCGGGTCGCCGGGAGAACGTGCCGGCCGAGGCCGAATTCGTGCAGATGGACGTCGGCGATCCCGCGCTGCGGGATCTCTTCCGGGACGTGCGCTTCGACCTCGTGAACCATCACGCGGCGCAGATCGACGTGCGGGTCTCCGTGGCGGATCCCATGCGCGATGCGCGTACGAACATCCTCGGGCTCCTGAACGTGTTGGAAGGGGCACGCGAGGTGGGGACGCGCCGCGTCGTCTTCGTGAGCAGCGGCGGGGTCGTCTACGGAGAGCCCGAGCAGATCCCGACGCCCGAGAGGGCCGTCCCGAAGCTGCCGCTCTCGCCCTACGGCGTGACGAAGCTGGCCGGGGAGCTCTATCTCCACTACTATCGCCGCGTTCACGGCCTGGAATGCCTCGTGTTGCGCTACTCCAACGTCTTCGGGCCGCGCCAGGACCCCCATGGAGAGGCGGGTGTAGTAGCGATCTTCTCCGCCCGCCTGTTGGACGGCGAGCCCCTGACCATCTTCGGTGACGGCAAGCAGACCCGGGACTACGTGTTCGTGCATGACGTGGTGTCCGCCAACCTGACGGTCTCCGATCTGGCCCTGGAAGGGGGCAGTGGGCTCGACGATTTCGCCTTCAACGTGGGCACGGGCGAGGGTACCAGCGTCCTGCGTCTCGCCGAGGTGATCGAGAAGGTGGCGGGCCGGTCCACGGGCCGCGGGCACCGGCCGGAGCGTCCGGGAGAGCTCCGCCACAGCACGCTGGACTGCACCCGGCTGCGCGCGTGCGGGTGGGCGCCGAGCGTCTCGCTGGAGGAAGGCCTCCGGGAGACCTACGAGTTCATTCGATCCCAGCGGGCGGAGACCCCTGAATGATCCTGACCGCGCTCCTGGTTCAGTCCAGGGCCCCCCAGACCGTGCTGGGCATGGTATCGGCCAGCACGCTTCCGACCAAGTTCATCCTCACCGTGCTCGCGGCGTTCTCGCTCACCTCGTGGTGGCTGATCTTCCACAAGTGGCGTCAGTTCCGCTGGGTTCGCCAACAGGGTGACCGCTTCCTCGAGCAGATGGAGCGGGCCCAGCGCCTCGAGGACGCCTACAAGGCGATCCTCTCGCTTCCCGAGTCGCCGTACGGGCGGGTCTTCCGGCAGGGCGTGAACTTCTTCACAGAGCTCAAGCCGGGGGCGCTGCGCGAGGGAGGCAAGCCGGACGGGCTCTCGCTCACGCAGCTCCAGGCACTCCGGATGGTGTTGGAGACCGAGGAGGCGGAGGAACGCGACGACCTGGCCCAGGGCCTCACGTGGCTGGCGGTCATCGGGTCGGTCTCCCCGCTGCTCGGGCTGCTCGGCACGGTGGTCGGGATCATGAACACCTTCTTCGGAATCGCGGCGTCCGGCTCCGCGAACCTGAGCGCCGTCGCGCCGGGCGTCGGGGAGGCCCTGATCACGACCGTGGCCGGGCTCTTCGTGGCCATCCCCGCGGTGATCGGGTACAACTACTTCGTCGGCCGTCTCAACCTCGTGAGCGGGGAGCTCGAGGGCTTCTCCAGCGAGTTCATCGGGACGCTGGCGCGGGAAGGTCGCGTGTGAACGGACTCGGCTCGGGCAGGCGGGGCCGCGCCCGGTCCGACCTGCCGCTCAACGCGGAGATCAACGTCACCAGCCTGGTCGATGTGGCGTTCACGCTGCTGGTCATCTTCATCATCACGGCCCCGGTCCTGCAGGGAGGCATCGACGTGGCGGTTCCCACGGCGGAGGTCAAGCCGCTCACCGCGTCCGACAACCCGTTCTACGTGACCGTGACCTCGGCGAACACGGTCTACATCGAGAAGACCGCCACGACCGCGTCGGAGTTCGAGAAGAGCTTTCCGCAGATGGCGAAGGCCGGACACCTGAAGCACGTCTACCTGAGGGCCGACTCCATGGCCCTGTACGGCCCGGTGCTCAAGGTCATCGCGACGCTGGCCAAGAGCGGCGTGACCTGGTCGCTGGTCGGCGAGCCGTACGCCGGGACCCGATCGCAATGAGGCGCAGGCCCCCGCGCCGCGACCCGATCTCCGTGGCCGGATCGGTCGGGGTCCACGGCCTCGCGATCTTCGTGGCGTGGTGGAGCGCCACCAGCACCCCGCGGCCGGCCCAGTTCGTCACGTACAAGATCGACCTGGTTTCGCCGCCGCCCGCGATCCACGCGGACGTCGTGACCCAGGCCCAGAAGAAGCTGGTGGTCGAGCGGCCCCAGCCCCAGCCGAAGCCCGAGGAGAAGAAGGCCGCGCCCGTCACGGCGCCGGAGACGAAGAAGCCCGCCGCGAAGAAACCCGCGCCCGAGTCGAAGCCGACCGAGAAGACGGGCAAGACCAACGAGAAGGCGACGACGACCGAGAAGGTCTCCGCAAAGAGCAAGCAGTCCGGCGAGGACATCCGCGTGAAGATGGAGGGGCTCCGCCGCGACTATCCGGCCTACTACAACAACATCATCGTGCAGATGGCACGATGTTTTCGTTGGCAGCAGGGTGGAAGCTGGTCGACGGTCATCGACTTCGTGATCCACCGCGACGGCAGCGTCACGAACATCAAGGTGGCCGACCCGTCGGGGAACCCCGTCTTCGACATCCAGGCCATGGGGGCCGCCGAGTGCGCGGGCAAGGGGCGTCTGGACTCGCTCCCGAAGGACCTGCCGTACGACCTGCTGCCCGTGCGCTTCCGCTTCACCCCGAGCGGCGGGGGCGGCGGTCCCCCCGACACCAACCAGGAGGCTGAGCACCCGTGAGGATCCCTTCCAAGGAGCGGACGATGAGGGTGGTGGGGTGGAAGGGGCTCGCGTTGTCAGCGCTGCTTCTCGCCGTCGCCGCACCGGGGCTCGGCGCTCAGCAGCGCGACTCCATCCCCGGGGTGACGCTCGGGATGGTCTACGAGTCGTCCTACCAGCCCGCGCTGGGCATCAAGCCGTTCACCGGTCGCTTCGGCGGGGCGGGGGTAGCGCCTCAGGTCGAGGCGATCATCGGCCGCGACCTCCGCAACTCCGACCGCTTCCAGGTGCTCGACTCGCTGCCCGCCGGACTCATAGGCTCCGGAGTCGACTACGCTCTGTGGGACAAGCTCGGAGCCGTCTGGCTCGTGACCGGGCAGGTGGAGGGCGCCGGCGACGGCTACGTGGTCGTGCTCGAGCTGCACGACGTGGTGTACGGCAAGGTGAAGGAGCGCGGGCAGTTCCAGGTGCCCGATCCGTCGTCGGAGGGTTTCCGCATGGCCGTGCACCGCATCTCCGACCAGGTGGTGAAGTGGGCCACGGGCGACCCGGGGATGGCCGCCAGCCGGATCGCCTTCACGATGCCGACGTCCGACACCACCAAGGAGATCTACGTCATCGACTCCGACGGGGAGGACCTCCGCCGGGTGACGAGTCTCGGCAGCATCGCCATGTCTCCAGCCTGGTCCATGGACGGCACGAAGCTCGCCTTCACGACGCTCAAGCCGGGCGATCGCCACATCTACCAGATGGACATGGCGAGCGGCCAGATGAAGACGTTCAGCCCCCTGCCGCTCGGCCAGTACGTCACGCCGGCCTACGCGCCCGACGGTCAGACGCTGGCGTTCGGGGTGCTCGGCAGCAAGAGCGACGGCATCTACTCCTACAACGTGGTGCGCGACTGCTGCCTGAAGCGCGTCACGGGGGGGTCGTGGAAGGACCTCTCCCCGACGTATTCGCCGGACGGGCGCCAGATGGCGTTCACCACCGACCGGTTCGGGACGTCCGTGCCCCAGGTGATGATCATGCCGGCCGGTGGAGGCGATGCCCAGACGCTCTCGCCGCTCGCCTACGGGACCGGAGGCGCATACGCGGCCCCGGACTGGTCGCCGACGGGCGACCTGGTGGCGTTCCACGGCCAGATCAACGGCGGCAACTTCCAGATCCTCGTGGCGGATCTGAAGAACGGAGGGCGCCGCCTCCGCCAGCTCACCTGGGAGGGGGACAACGAGGATCCTACGTGGGCCCCGGACGGGCGCCACCTGGCGTTCTGGGGAGAGCGCAACTGGGGTTTCGGCCTCTTCGTCGTGGACGTCGCCACGGGCAGGATCCGGGTGGTGCTGTCGGGCCGAAAGGTCGGGGTTCCGGACTGGTCTCCCGCGCTCGGACCGAGCTGACGGTGCCGCTCACGACGGGGCCGGAGGGCCGTCGGCCGACCCCCAGTCGGGTGCATGACAGTTACGCTCGACACGTTGCGCGCGAGGGGGTTTTGGGATATATGGCAGGAGCCCTTTTCCCACCGACGAAGGTCGTTAGGTTCGGGGCGTCGTTGTCATGCCCTCGAACGGAGGATGTGGCAGCACACATTGTTCGCTCAACCGTGGAGCAGGGATGAGAGTCCGCCGTTTCGTCGCACCGGTTCTTGCCATGACTGTCCTCGTGGTCGCGTGCAAGAAGCATGTACCCCCCCCACCGGCACCGACCGGCCCGACGGCCGAGCAGATCGCCAAGCAGCGTGCCGATTCGATCGCCAAGGTGAGGGAGCAGGAGCGCGCCGCCGCCGAGGCGCGTGCCAAGGCCGAAGCCGCCGCGGCCCATGAGAAGGCCGTCGCGGCCGCCAAGGCCACGCTCGAGGAGATGGTCCACTTCGACTTCGACAAGTCCGACATCCGGGACGACGCGGCGGCGATCCTGCGCCAGAAGGTCGATATCCTTCGGGCGAGCCCGCAGGTGCAGATCCGCATCGAGGGCTTTGCCGACGAGCGTGGATCCACTGAGTACAACCTCGCCCTCGGGGAGCGCCGCGCCGAAGCCGTGCGTGACTTCCTGACCGGCTACGGGCTGGCTGCCTCCCGCTTCACGGTCTTCTCGTACGGCGAGGAGCGGCCCATCGACCCCGCCCACAACGAGCAGGCGTGGGCCCAGAACCGCCGCGACCAGTTCGTGATCACGGCGGGGGCGGATGCCATCAACCCGCCCAACGATTGATCGTACCCTCGAATCGGGTCCCCTCCGGCGCGGGTAGCGCCGGAGGGGGCGCGCATCCATGACGATGAGCAGAGATGGGTGGGGGGCGGCCCGGGTCCTGGTGATCGTGGCCGCCGCGCTGCTGGTGAGCGGTTGCGCGACCAAGAGGGACGTGCGCGACCTGAACTCGGCGATCCAGGACCTGGCGATGCGTCAGGACTCGCTGATCGCGGAGCTGCGCGCCCAGTCTCGCCTCACGCAGGACACCCTGCGGGGCCAGTCGAACCAGATCGTCGATTTCCGGGGCGAGATCTCGCACCAGCTCCAGAACATCTCCGAGAGCCTGTCGCGGCTGGAGGCGCTCTCGGGGCAGAATCAGATGACCATGGCGGGCATCCGGGATCAGCTCGCCAACATGCGTAGCGTGCCCGGCTCGAGGGCGGGCTCCGTGACGGCGCCGGACTCCGGCGCCGGTGTTGTGACCGGGGCGGGCGCGCCCGGCGCCGAGAGCCCCACCGGCGGGGCCGAGGCGATGTACAACGCGGCCGTCCAGCAGTACAACCAGGGGATGCTGTCCACGGCGCAGTCCGCGTTCCAGAACTTCCTGGATACGTACCCGAATCACGCGCTCGCGCCCGAAGTGCACTTCGATCTGGGGGACATCCTCGAGCAGCAGGGAGACACGACGGGGGCGCTCGCGCAATTCAAGGTCATCCCGTCGAACTTCCCCACTGCGGACCAGGCTCCCGACGCGATGTACCGGATCGCGAGGGTCGACCTCGCCCGGAAGCACACGAAGGATGCGAAGGCTATGCTCCAGCGGATCGTGAACACGTACCCTGGGACGGACGCCGCCAAGCTCGCGAAAGCGGAGCTCGACAAGCTGGGTGGCTGACATGGGCGTCCGTCCGAGTCATGGAGTTGTGACCCGTGCGCTGCCCGAAGTGTGACGCGACCGAGAACCGCGTGGTCGATACCCGCGCCAGCCGGGGCGGGCGCGCCGTGCGCCGCCGGCGGGAATGCACGGTGTGCGGATCCCGTTTCACGACCTACGAGTACGTCGAGGAGCAGCCGATCCAGGTGCTGAAGCGGTCGGGCGCGATGGAGGACTTCGACCGGAACAAGCTCTTCGCGAGCGTCAAGATCGCCTGCGCCAAGCGGCCCGTCTCCGCCTCTCGGATGGAGGTGCTGGTGGACGAGATCGAGGACGTCCTGTCCCGCGGGGCGGGCCTCGAGATCCCGAGCGAGAAGCTCGGGGAGATGGTCATGGAGCGGCTCAATCCGTTGGACCGTGTGGCTTTCGTGCGCTACGCTTCGGTGTACCGGAACTTCCAGGACGTGGGTGAGTTCCAGGAATTCGTCGACCAGATGACCGCCCGTCAGGAACAGGAGGCGCTCCGCCGCAACCAGGTGGAGATGCCGTTCTGACGCACCGGTCTCCGACGCAGCGATCCCCCGAACGAAGGTCCCCCTGAGCCATGGCCGCTCGGAATCCCCGCGCCGAGATGCCCTTCCTCGAGCACCTCGAGGAGCTCCGGTGGCGGATCCTGTGGTCTCTCATCGCCGTGACCGTCGGCACGCTCATCGGGCTCGCCCTGTGCTACCGCTTCAACGTCATGGGCCTCCTGCTCGCGCCGGTCCGCGACGCGAGCACCGATCCGAACCTCAAGCTCGTCTACCTGTCGCCGACCGACCCGTTCTTCGTCACACTGAAGCTCGCGCTGGTCGTCGGGCTCCTGCTGGCTTTTCCGATCGTCGTGTACCAGGCGTGGTCGTTCCTCGCTCCCGCGCTCGAGCAACACGAGAAGAAGGCCATCATCCCGTCGCTCTATTTCGGCCTCTTCCTCTTCATGTGCGGCGTGGCGATGGCCTACTTCGCCCTGCCGATCACGCTGAAGTTCTTCGACAGCTTCCAGCAGGAGGCCCTCGAAGCCAACCTCGAGGTGGGCAACACGCTGGCGTTCATCACGAAGATGTTGCTGGCCTTCGGGTTCCTCTTCGAGCTGCCCATCGTCATCATGATTCTGACGGCGCTGGGCCTGGTGACGCCCCGGTTCCTGCGCCAGAAGCGGCGGCACGCCATCGTGTTGATCACGGCGGTGGCAGCCATCATCACGCCGGGCGACGCGGTCACGTTGACGCTGGCCCTGATGTTGCCGCTCACGCTTCTGTACGAATTGAGCATCTTCCTCTCGGCCGGCATCCACCGGCGCAGGGAGCAGAGGCTCGAAGAGGCGTTGAAGCCCTCGGGCGAGACGCCTGCGGGGTCGGTTCCGCGGGAGGAGGAGGCCCCCATG
Organism: uncultured Gemmatimonadaceae bacterium; assembly: GCA_964519125.1. GTDB lineage: Bacteria > Gemmatimonadota > Gemmatimonadetes > Longimicrobiales > Gaopeijiaceae > SZUA-318. The sequence goes on from CAZFIS010000013.1 coordinate 28,702, forward strand.
GGTGCGCAGGGGGAAGACGACGCATGAGCACGGAGGCGAGCGGCGACGCATGAGGCGGGCGCGGACGACGTGGGGGTGGATTGTGTCGGTCGCTCTGGCGACCCTGGCCGCGGGGCCACGGCCTCTCGTCGCCCAGCAACAGCAGGGAACGCAGGCGCAGCAGGTGGATTCGACCAAGATCGAGGCCCAGAACCTCCTGAAGAGCCTCGCCCGGCCACCGGGCGCCGACAGCCTGCTCTACCTCCAGGACTCGATCGCGAAGGCCCAGCGCCTGCAGCGACGACCGGGCATGCCGGGCGGGGGCGCCCACGTCGACTCCACGGTCCTCGCGCTCTCCAGGATGCCCGGCTATTCGCTCACCGAGTATCAGGGCTCGTCCGCTTCCTACGACGCCCGGGACCGCATCCTCCGCCTCAAGGGACAGGGAGGCCAGAGCCAGGCGTCGGTGACGCAGCCGGGCGGCCAGGAGATGAAGGCCGACTCGTCGATCGTGTACTACGAGAACACCGGGATGCTCGAGACCCACGGCGGCGTGACCACGACCCCGCCGCCGGGCCAGGGTGATCCGCTGACCTCGTCCGCGCTGATCTTCGACACGAAGAAGGGCTACGGCACGGCGTTGAACGCCAAGACGACCTACAAGCAGCAGATGGGAGGCGGTGCGAGTTGGATCGTCTCGGGTGACATGCCGCTGGCGTCGGCGGACTCGAGCTTCATCTCGCCGGCGGATTTCACGTCGTGCGACCTCACGCCGCCGCACTATCACTTCGAGACCGACCAGATCAAGATCGTCGCGGGCAAGATCCTCGTGGCTCGGCCCGTGCGGCTCTACTTCGCCGACGTGCCGGTCGCGTGGCTCCCGTTCATCGCCCAGAGCCTGTCGCGCGGGCGCGCCAGCGGCATCCTGACGCCGCTGTTCAGCGTCAACGACATCGTGCGGACCTCCTCGGGCTATCACCGCCGCATCAGCAACATCGGCTACTACTGGGCGATGAGTCAGTACTCGGACGCGAGCGTGGCCCTGGATTGGTTCAGCGGCAATTGGCTCTCGCTGACGGGTGACTTCCGCTACAAGGTCAACAAGCAGTTCCTGAGCGGGAACCTGAACCTGCGTCGGTACTGGCAGGCCAGCGGCTCGCGCCAGCTCTCGTTGAGCACCTCCAACTCCTGGGCGCCGGACGAGCGGACCCAGGTGCGCATCTCCGGGCAGTACGCCTCCAGCGCCAACTTCGTCCGACAGAATACGTTCGACCCCCAGGAAGTGACCCAGTCGATCAGCTCGCAGGGAGGCATCAACCGTCGCTTCGACTGGGGAACGCTCTCGCTCTCCGCAAACCGCCGGCAGTACCTCTCCGACAACCGCGTCGAGTGGACGCTGCCCTCGGCCGACCTCAGCCTGTCGACGATCACGCTCTTCAAGGCCGCGCCGAGCCAAGCGCACTTCTGGAACAACATGACCTGGTCGGGACACGCCAGCGCGACCCGCTCGACCGTGGACCGTCTCGCGCCGGACACATTCTCGTTGTCCTCGGCGAGCACGGCGGACCGCAGGGCGAGCGCGTCGAGCAACCTGAGCATGGGCAACCTGACTCTCAGCCAGAACATCCAGCTCGACCAGAAGACGATCCGGGCGATGCCGGACGCGTACATCGCCCTGGGCGACACCGCCCCGGCCGACTCCCTCCTGCGCGGCGCCCCCAGCCGTGACGTCACGGACGCCACGGTCAACTGGAGCACGTCGCTCGGCTATCAGCAGCATCTCATCGGGTCCACGACGGTGACGCCGAGCCTGTCGTTCTCCGGACAGATGTTCCGCTCCGACACGTCGAGCCTGGCCGGGAGCTACGTGTCCGCTCCGTCGCGCCTCAGCGTCGGCGTGTCCCTCAACACCGACCTGTACGGCTTCTATCCCGGCTTCGGGAGCTATCAGGCGATCCGCCACAAACTGTCGCCCTCGTTCAGCTTCAGTTGGAGCCCCCAGGTCACGCCGACGTCGCTCCAGAGTCAGATCTTCCACTCTCAGGGGAGCCGCGCGCAGAAGACCGTGGCGATCACGCTGCGCCAGACGTTCGAGGCGAAGGGGAAGGCGCCGAAGGATTCGACGAAGGCGGCGGCCGACACCACCGGGGCAGGGGCCGGGGGGCTGGGAGAGGAGCCCGCGAGCGAGCCGAAGGCGCCCATCACCACGCTGCTCGCGCTCAGCACGAGCGTGGTCAACTACGACTTCATGCAGGCCGACTCGCTGGGCTTCTTCTCGGCCGGGTTCACGACGACGCAGCTCCAGAACCAGATCTCGTCGGACTTCCTCAGGGGGCTGAACATCTCGATCAGCCACGACCTGTTCAAGGACACGAAGAACGCCCAGGGGCAGCTCGTGAGCCGGAAGTTCAGCCCGCACCTGTCGTCGATGAACCTGTCGTTCTCACTCGGATCGCAGTCTTCGATCTTCAGGTGGCTCGGCTTCCTCAGCCACGGGAATAAGGGCGCGGACACCACGGCCGCGGCCGAGCCGCAGCAAGACACCACCCCCATCGCGTCGGAAGCGCTCTCCAACCAGGCGTCGGTCATCCCGACCTCTCAGCGCACGCGCCCGGCTCTCATGGGCGGAAGCACAGGCGGATGGCGCGCCCAGCTCTCGTACGCGCTTCAACGTCCCAGGGGAGCGACCGCCAGCCAGAAGAGCCAGATGCTCCAGATCTCGCTGAGCATGAAGCCCACGCAGCACTGGGACATGCGCTGGCGCACCTCGTACGACCTGGAGCGCGGGAAGTTCAACGACCACACGATCTCGCTCACCCGGGACCTGCACCGCTGGCGGGCCAACTTCGACTTCTTCCAGACGGCGACCGGCAACTGGACGTTCCGCTTCGAGGTCTCGCTCATCGACAACCGGGACCTGAAGTTCAACTACAGCCAGAACAGCCTCGACTTCGGACAGCAGACCGGCGGTCGCTGAGCCGAGCGGCCCCTACGTCCGAACCTGTGGGGACCTCCCTGTGTCTATCCGCCTACGTCCAGGTGTCTCCCCACGGGGACGGACAGGCGCTGCTCGAATCGCGTAAATCGTTGATATGAAATACGTTGAGCTTGCGGCACGTCCCATGCTCGCAGCCTGGTCGGAACCAGGCGGCTCCGACGAGGAGGAACGATGAGACGTGTGGCTTTGGGTGCGGTGCTCGTATCGCTCGCGCTGGCGTCGTGCAACTCGAGCAACGGGCTGGTGGGGGTGAACGGGCCCGCCGCTCCCCAGAACGTCAATGCCAGCTACTACGGTGGCGTCGTGACCGTCACCTGGGACCTGGCCGCCGACTGGAACGGCGAGTCGTTCCGCGTCTACGCCAAGCGTGCCACGGATCGCGACTACCTCCTCATCGCAGAGGTGTCGAGTTGCGCCGAGGGGACGTGCGCCTACGAGGATCGCAACATCCTGGCCGGGCAGACCTACGACTACTATGTGGCCTCCGTGGATCCGAGCACGGGAGCGGAGACCGCGAGCGACCAATCGGTGGAGGTGTCGGTGCCCCAGCCCGTGCCCCCGCCGATTCCTACGGGCCTGGAAGCGATCGGGCTCGACGGCGTGAACTACCTGCGCTGGTCCGATAACGCACGCAGCGCGAGCGACTTCTCCTTCTACCGGGTCTATCTCGACGCGCCCGACGGCACGCAGTATCTGCTCGGCAACTCCGACTCGGAGGGGTTCCTGGACACGCGGGCCGTCAACGGCGTGACGTCCACGTACTACGTGACCGCGGTGGACGACCAGGGCAACGAGAGCGCCGCAAGCGCGGAGGCTTCGGCCACGTCGCGCCCGGACTACCACGGGGAGTGGGTCTACGCGTATTCGGATCAGCCGAGCCTGTCCGGGTTCCGCTTCCAGAACGACGAGAGCACCGATCCCATCGTGTCCGGAACGTCCGCGGACCGCGACTTCCGGCTCGAGGTCGACGCGTCCGGGTGGTGGCTGGTGCCGTCGTCCCTGGCGGTGGTGTATCCCACCGGCTTCACCACGACCGCGCTGCGCTGCGGCGTCGGTGCCGATGCGTCGTGCGTCGACCTGCCGGTCGCGCCCACGAGCGGATACACGCAGCAGAAGGTCGCGCTCACGAGCCAGACCTCGTATGCACTCCGCGTGCAGGGCGACGACGGGAAGAGCCACTACGCCGTGATCCGCGTGGACATGTTGGGGTTCGACCAGACCGGCAACGCGCTCATGGTCTTCGACTGGGCGTATCAGCTCCAGCCTGGCAACCCGAGCCTGGCACCGGCCGGAAGGGTCGTGTTCACCACGCCCTGATCCGCCACGCGGTCCGGAGTGCGCCTCCCTCCGCACATGCTCCTATCGCAAGGCGGGGCTCGGAAGGCGTATGCTCGTGCAGAGGAGACGGTAACGCGCGTCACCCTTGTGCTTCCGGCGCGGGGGGGCAGATTAGACCTTCCTTCTAGGCCCTGGCTATGCCACTCGCTCGACCCGCCGGGCGCCCCCGGCCGGGGAAGGGGGACGTGAGCGGGGAACGAAGACCCTGGACGACGCCGCATGAGCATCGAATCGCTCAAAGAACAGGCCCGACGCCACGAACAGAAGGAGGAGTGGCAGAAGGCGCTGGCCCTCTACGGTAAGGCCATCGCCAAGCTGGCCGCAGAGGATCAACCGGACATCGGCCTGTACAATCGGGCCGGTGACCTGTGCGTGCGGATCGGCGACGTCGAGCGCGCGGTCGAGCACTACGAGCAGGCGGTCGACCTCTACGTCGAGGCCGAGCTCCCGAACAACGCGATCGCGATCTGTAAGAAGGTCATTCGCAATCTGCCGGACCGGCACTCCATCTACCTCAAGATGGGGCAGGTGCGGGCGCAGCAGGGTTTCCTGCCGGATGCCCGGACGAACTTCCTCACCTACGCCGAGCGCATGCAGCGGGCGGGCGACCTGGACGAGTCGTTCCGCGCGCTGGTCGAGTTCGCGGATCTGGCACCCGAGGACGTGGAGATCCGCGTGGCGGTCGCCGAGCAGATGGCGTCCAACGAGCGGACCGACGAGGCCGTCGCGCAGCTTTCCGTCGCCTACCGGGCACTGATGCTCAAGGGCGACGGCGCGCAGGCCTCCGAGATCGAGGCCAGGATCCGCGCTCTGAACCCCGACGCGGATCTCTCCGCCGCGCCACCGCAGCCCGGCGGAGACGATACGGTTCTGAGGGGCAGCAGCCTCGCGGACGACGGCGAGATCGTCGGGTCGTTCGGGGAGATCTCGTTCGGCGCCTCGGAGCCCGAGGAGGAAGAGGGAGAAGAGGAAGAGGCGGTCGAGGAGCCGGCGACGGAGGACTTCGCGATCTCCTTCGGCGGTGCGCCCGCGTCGGAGGGTGCCGATCAGGAAGAGGTCGCGCCGCTGCCGACCTTCGGCCTGGAGGACGAGGAGGCGGAAGAGGAAGAGGTCGC
>CAZFIS010000013.1:34231-39480 GCA_964519125.1 uncultured Gemmatimonadaceae bacterium
CGCCGCTGCCGACCTTCGGCCTGGAGGACGAGGAGGCGGAAGAGGAAGAGGCCACGCCGCTGCCTACGCTCGATCTGGGCGAGGAGGAGGCTGCCGAACCGAGCCGTGAGGTGACCCTGGACGGCGTACGCGCCGAGATCTCGACCCGACCCGAGGACATCACGCTGCGCCAGCGTATGGTGGAGCTGGCGTACCGCCAGGGCGACGAGAGCGACCTCGCGGAGGCCTATCTCGGACTTGCAGGCGCGCTCGATCGCGCGGGCCAGAAGACCCGCGCCAAGGCCGCGTATCAGCAGGTGCTCGACGTCGATCCGGACAACGAGGCCGCGCGTGCGGCTCTGGGCCGGAAGCGGCCGACGTCGAGGCCCGCGCGCGAGGTGGCGTCTTCGGAGGACTACGTCGACCTGGGCTCGATGATCCTGGGTGACGAGGGCGAGAAGACGACGCGCTTCGTCGTGGCGTACGAGGAACCGTCGGGAGACGAACAGGCCGACTTCGCCAAGATGCTGAGCCAGTTCAAGGAGAAGGTCTCCGAGAACCTCGACGCGGACGACGTGCGGGCCCACTACGACCTCGGCACGGCGTACAAGGAGATGGGGCTGCTGGACGAAGCCATCGCCGAGTTCCAGCAGGCGTTACGAGCTGCGGCCGATCACCTCCCCACGTACGAGATCATGGGACAGACCTTCCTCGAGATGGGCAACGGTGACGCCGCGGTGCGCTCCCTGAAGCGGGCGCTGGAGGTTCCCTTCGAGGTCGAGGACGAGCTCGTGGGCATCTACTACTACCTCGCCAGGGCGTACGAGTTGGTCGGCAACAAGGAAGCCGCGGTAGAGTACTATGACCAAGTGTTCTCCCTCGACATCAACTTCGCCGACGTGACCGAGCGCCTGCGCGCGCTCCGGTGACGGACATTCCTGGACCTCATGGCTTCGCCTACGACGGCGACCCGAGACACGTGCCCCAACCCGCCCCCGTGGATCCGCCTGTGACCCAGGCCGTTCGAGGTGCCCCGCCACGGCTCGCATCGCTCCAGGCCCCGGTCCGCAGTGAGCTGGACCGCGTCGGCGAGGAGATCCGGCGCATCATCCTGTCCGACCTGGGCACGATCGAGGAGGTCAACGAGCACCTTCTCTTCATGAAGGGCAAGCTCTTCCGGCCCACGCTCCTCCTCCTGTCGAGCAGGGTGGGTGGGGAGCCGAGCGACGCGGTGGTGACCCTCGCGGCGGTCGTGGAGTTGGTCCACCTGGCGACGCTCGTCCACGACGACGCCGTGGACCATTCCGTGCTGCGGCGCGGACTCCCCACGGTCAATGCGCTCTGGACCCACCAGGTCGCCATCATCATGGGCGACTACCTGTATTCACGTGGGGTGACCGAGCTCACGCGCCTGGGCGACGTGGAAGCGCTGGGCGTGCTCGCGCGCGCCGCCAACGAGATGAGTGTCGGCGAGATGCGCCAGCTCACCTCGTACGACGCGCTCGACTTCTCCGAGGACGACTACTACCGGCTCATCGCGGCCAAGACCGCTTCGCTCATGTCGGCGGCTTGCGAGATGGGCTCTCTGGCGGGCGTCCGGGCGAACCGGAAGGCCCTGGCCACCTTCGGCCACGCTCTCGGCATGGCCTTCCAGATCGCGGACGACCTCCTCGATTACACCGGCGACGTCGCCGTCACGGGCAAGCCGTCGGGGCACGATCTGCGAGAGCGCAAGGTGACGCTTCCGCTCGTGGGCGCGCTCGCCCACGCGTCGGAGTCCGCCGAGCGCGACATCCGCAGGTTCTTCACCCTGGTGAACCCCTCGGACGAGGAGATCGAGCGCATCATCGGCATCGTCGCCGAGCTGGGCGGCCTCGATTACGCGCGCGACCGTGCCGCGGCCTATGCGGAGGAGGCGGACGTGGCGCTGAGCGGCCTCGTCGACGATCCCGCCGTGGACGTGCTGCGCGACGCCGTGTCGTACGCCGTGGGCCGCAGCCGATGAGGGGGAGGAGCGGGGTCAGGATGATGATGGCCGAGAATCGGAACTTCGGCTCGGGTGTACCAGTATGCTAGTCGATACCCGACGAAGGAGCCTCGTCCGGCTCGGTTGGACGATGGTGTTGGGGCTGTTTCTCGGAGGCCTTCTCACGACGCTTGCCGAAGGCTTCCTGCCCGACAGTGCAGCCAGGGACTTCCTGACGACGTCGGTTCATGCGTCCTTGGGTCCTCTGTCCATCGATCTGGTTGCGGTGGCACTGACCCTCGGGCCGATTACAGTCACGTTGAACGTGTTGACACTGGTCGGCATCGGGATCGTGGCTCTCATCGCCCGATCGTTGATCTGAGTCGAGTCTGACACATTAGAAATCCGGGGACCCGGCGGGGGCCCGGAACGGAGGGGAGAAGCAATGTTCGGAGGACTCGGTACAGGGGAGATGATTCTCATCTTCCTGGTCGTGCTGCTGCTGTTCGGTGCCAAGCGGCTGCCGGAGATCGGATCGTCACTCGGCAAGGGGATCCGTGAGTTCAAGAGTTCGATGACCGAGATCCAGGGCGAGTTCAAGACGATGGACGAGCAGACGCGGCAACAGGTGCCGCCTCCGTCCCAGCCCAAGGAAACGCAGGACGAAGGTGAGCCCCGTAAGCTGAGCGACGGCGCGGCCTGATTCGAAGAGACGAACGCAGAAGGAAGGGGGGGCGCCCGGCCGGGCGCCCCCCCTTCCTCGTTGTGCCGCGTCTTCTCTTCCTCGACGGTCCGCGTTCGGCTCAGAAGGGTGAGGAGTTGGTCCCCGTCGGTGCCGTCGTCTTGGTCGTGTCGGACTGTTGAAGGACCTTGGCCCGGTTGTCGACGATCGTCGCGGCCGAGCGCAGGGCTTTGATCCACTCCTGGAGCCTCTGCTGCTGCTCGTTGCTCACCCACGCCTGGCGCTGCTGCACCTTCTGGTCCGCCCAGGCCGTGGAGTCGGCGGGAATCCGCTTGATGTCCTCGATGATGAAGAGGTTCGAGCCCGTGTTCACGAGGCCGCTGACCTGATTGGGCTTGAGACCGAACGCGGCGCCGATGGCCTTGTTCTCCCGACCGATCCCGGGCACGAAGTCATCACGGCTGAACGGCCCCGCGTGGCGCACCTCGAGGCCCAGGTCGGAGGCCACCTTCACCAGCGGCTCACCCGCCTTGACCTTGTCCAGCACCTTCTGACCCTCGACCTCGGCCAGCGCCATCTTCTTCTGGAAACGGAGCCTCGACAGGATCGTGCTCTTCGCCTGGTCGAGCGGGAGCACGCCGGCCGGCGAGCTGGACTCGACCTGGAGGCAGTAGAATGCCTGGGCATTCTCGAAGACCTGGCTCACGTCGCCGGGCGAGGCCGTGTTGAAGACCCAGTCGGAGCCCTCCGCGATCCGACCGGCACCGGCCAGGAACGGGAAGGTGGACGTGACCGTTGCGGACTCCACGCTGAGGCCCAGGTTCGAGGCCGCCTTGTCGAGCGACATTTCCGAGCCCAGCGTCTCGAGGGAGTCGGCCTCGTTGAGGAGGTTCATCTCGCTCGAGTCGGTCCGGACGATGGGAATGAGGATGTGGCTCACCTGCGCGCTGTCCTTCCCCCACCGCTTGTGGACTTCCATGATGTGGAAGCCGTAGCCCGTCTTGACCGGTCCGACCACCTTGCCGATCGGCGCCGCGAACATGGCCGAGTCGAACGGGCCGACCGTCTGGCCCCGGGTCACGACCCCGAGATCGCCGCCACGCACGGCGGATGCGGAGTCCGACGATTCCTTCTTGGCCACCTCGGCGAAGGCGGCTCCGTCGCGGATCTGCTTGAGCACGTCGCGCGCCTTCTGGAGCGCGGCGGCCGTATCCGCCGGTGTGGGCGTCTTGGGCAGCACCACGGCCTTCAACGTCGCCTTCGCGGGTACCTTGAAGCTGTCCTGATGCGCCTGATAGTAGGCCTCCACCTCCGCGTCGGACACGTGCACCGAATCGTCCGGATAGCGCGTGCCGGGGTCGAACGGCACATAGCGGATCTCGACCTGCTCGTGCTGGTCCTTCCAGATGTGCCAGAGCTGAGCATCCGAGGGGAAGATGCCCGAGGACACCTGGCGCAGCAGCTTGCCCCGCGGGATCACGTCGCGGTAGTAGGACTCCAGCAGGAGGAGTTGATCCTGGGGGGCCTCGGAGAGCGCCGTCTGCCACGCCTTGAGGTCGAAGTTCCCGGCGCTGTCCGTGAACTGCTGGCGCAGGTCGGGTGGCGGGCTGTACTTGGCCGCCTCCTCGATCTCCTGGTTGGTGACCGTGATCCCGCGGCGATCCAGCTCCTGCTTGATGAGGATCTGGTTGACCACCTGGTTGAAGGCGGCGTCCTCGATCTGTTTGTTCTGCTCCTCCGTGATCGTCGACTGCGCCGACTTCTGCGCTTGGTCGTAGAGGTTGCGGTACGCCGACATGTAGTCGTTGTACGTCACGGGCGTCCCGTTGACCTTACCGACCTCCCCGCGGCCCCCCGAGCTGCGGCCGGAGATGTCCAAGCCCCACTGGAACACCATCAGGCCCACGAATGCCGCCGCCGCCAGGATCATGATCGGCTTGGTGGCTTCCCGCATTTGACGCATCATCATAGACTGGCGTCTCCCGCGACCTTTACCAGGTTCAGAACGCTTGTGACAAGACCAGGTAGTCTAACGGCTCACCCACCCACCCTCAACTTGATATTCGGATGGCTGGGGGAATGTTTCGCGCTCCGCGCCGACCAGCCTCGTTGACACTTTTTCGCGCCAATCCCTATCTTGCGACCCGGCCCCCCTCGCTGAGAAATCCCACCCCCCTGCTCCCCGGAGCCGCCAGGTGACCGAATCCCTCGAACGGGAGATCCGGGATCTCCGTGCTCTCTTCTGGTCCGAGCGCGACCCGGACGGCCGGGGCTTTGCGCCCCTGGCCGATGCGTACCGGCGTGCCGGTGATTACCGCCAGGCGCTCGAGCTCGTGGCCGACGGGCTGGGTCGTCTCCCGACGTTCGCCACCGGGCATGCCGTCTCGGCCCGGGTCCATCTTGAAGCCCGGCTGGTCGAGGAGGCCGCGCTGGCGGCGCACACGGCGCTGGATCTGGACCCGGAGAACGTCTGGGCGTTGCGTACCCTCGCCGACGCGCTCACCGCCTCGGGCGACGAGCGCGGGGCCGGCGAGGCTTTGGAGCGCCTGCACACGCTCGAGCCTGAAGCCGACGAGCCCCAGGCCGTCGAGGAGGCGGTGGAGGAGGAGCCGGACGAGCCGG
>CAZFIS010000014.1:0-30999 GCA_964519125.1 uncultured Gemmatimonadaceae bacterium
CCCTCGGCCTCGGCAATCTGGCGGAGCGCCCCGACGGCCGGGTCGGTGGTGAAGAGGAAATGGCCGCGCGCGTGCTCCGCGCCCACCGCCGCCTCGACGAGCTCACGGACGATCAGGTACTGCGCCATCGTCTCGGCGGTCGCACCCGACTTGCTCACGACGTTGAAGAGGGTACGCGCCGGATCGACATGGCCGAGCAGCGCACGGAACGTGACCGGATCCGGATTGTCGAGCACGTGCAGCCGGGGAAAGTGCTCGCGTCCCTCGTCCGAGCGCTCGTTCCAGAACGGCCCCAGCAGCGCATCGCGCAGGGCGACCGCGCCGAGGCCGGAGCCGCCGATCCCGAGGACCACCACGTCCTCGAACCACTGGCCGAAGCCGTCGGCGAGCTCCCGCACCCGCTCCAGTGTGTCCGCCGCGTACGGTAGGTCGAGGAATCCGAGCTCGCCCGCGGTGCGCCGCTTCTGGACGGCCGCGTGCGCGGCCTTGAAGCGCTCCGCCAGGTCGCCCGTCAGGCGGTCCGGCGAGAGGCCGCCCTCCACGTGCGGGTCGAGCACGTTGCTGAAGTCCATCCGCAGTGACGTCATGTCATTCCTCCTCCACATCCACGACGAGCCCGTCGTAGGCCGGCTCCACGCCCTCGGGCAACCGCTCGAGAAGCTCGGCGTGCGTGACGCGATGAGTCAGATGGGTCAGGTACGTCCGCTCGGCCTCCACGCTGCGCGCCGCCTCCACCGCCTCCTCGACGTTGAAGTGTGACGGGTGCGGCTTGCCGAACCAGAGCGCGTTCAGCACGAGGACCCGAACGCCGCGGAGCACTTCGCGGGCCTCCGGGGGGAGGCTCTTGCCGTCCGTCACGTAGCCGAGGCTCCCCACCCGGAAGCCGTACACGGTCGAGGGCCCATGGGGCACCGCCACCGGCACGAAGTCGCGTCCGACGATGCCCACGGGCTCTCCCGCCCGGAAGTCGTGCAGGCGCAGGCGGGGCTTCGAGCTTCCCTCGGCCGGTTCGTAGCTGTCGTCGAAGATGTAGGGAAAGCGGCATACCAGCGCCTGGTGGTACTCGGCCGCCGCCCAGGCGGGCAGATCCCCGTAGCGGACCGTGAACACGCGCAGGTCGTCGATGCCGTGGATGTGGTCCGCGTGGGCGTGCGTGAACCAGACGGCGTCGACGCGGTCGACCCCCGCGCTCAGGAGCTGGAGGCGAAGCTCGGGCGGCGCATCGACGAGCAGTCGCCCTCGCTCGGTCTCGACCACCGCCCCGTGACGGGTCCTGCGGTCGCGCGGATCATTCGACGTGCACGCCGCGCAGTCGCACCCGATGACCGGGATGCCGAAGGAGGTGCCGGTACCGAGAAACGTGAGCTTCACGCTCAGAGTCGTTCGAGACGCATCGTGTTCGTCGTTCCCGACGTGTGGAAGGGATATCCGGCGGTGACGACGATCGAAGCGCCGGACTCGCCCACCCCGCTCTCCAGCACGGTGCGCCGACCGACGTCCGTGAGATGCTCGTAGCTCACCTCCTCGCCCTCGGCAACAAGCACGGAGCGCACGCCCCAGACCGCAGCCATCTGGCCGTGCGTGAGCGGGTCGGTGGTGATGGCGAAGACCGGCTGGGGCGGCCGGTAGCTCGACACCAGGCGCGCCGAGAACCCGGAGCGGGTGATGACGACGATGGCCGGCGCATTGAGCTGGCGCGCGGCGTCGACCGTCGCCTTGGCCACCGCGTGCTCCCGCGGCGAAGCACCGCCCCGCGCATTGAGCCCGGCCCGGGTGAGGTAGCGGGGCCCGCGCTCGAGCACGCCGCTCCGCTCGATCTCGGTCCCGATGCGCACCATCGCGCCGACAGCCTCGAGAGGATACTTGCCCGTCGCCGTCTCGCCCGAAAGCATGACCGCGTCCGAGCCGTCGAGGATCGCGTTGGCCACGTCCGACGCCTCCGCGCGGGTCGGTCGCGGGTGCTCGATCATCGACTCGAGCATCTGCGTCGCCGTGATGACGGGCCGGCCGTAGTAGTTCGCCAACTGGATGATGCGCTTCTGCGCCAGGGGAACTCGCTCGAACGGGAGCTCCACGCCCAGGTCGCCGCGCGCCACCATGACGGCGTCGGTCTCCGCGATGATCTCCTGGATGGCGTGAAGGGCCTGCACTTTCTCGATCTTGGCGACGACCAGCGCGCGTCCCTGGATCCGCTTCTTGAGGTCGGTGACGTCTTCGGGGCGCCGTACGAACGAGAGGGCGATGTACTCGGGGCCCACGTCCAGAGCGAATTCGAGGTCACGGAGATCCTTCTCCGTGAGCGACGGCGCCCGCACGTTGACGTCCGGGAGGTTGATCCCCTTGCGGCTCCTGAGAAGCCCCCCGCGCACCACGTCCAGGAGGGTGCGATCGCCTTCCACGCCCACGCACCGGAGCTCGAGGAGCCCATCGTCCAACAGGACCGTCTTGCCGACCTCGATCTCCTCGGCCAGCGTGGCGTACGTGGTGGGGATCTCGTCCGGACCCGCGGAGGCCTCCGGTGCCATCACCACCCGGCTCTTTTCCTCGAGCACCCGAGGCTCGGCGAGGTTCCCGACCCGGATCTTCGGGCCGCACAGGTCCACCAGCACCGCCACCGGCCTGCCGACCTCCCGGGAGGCGGCCCGCACGGCCTCGATGGTCGCGCGGTGGTCTTCGATCACGCCGTGGGACATGTTGATGCGAGCGACGTCCATGCCCGCGCGGACCATCGCCAGGACCATCGGGGGAGAGGAGCTCGCGGGGCCGAGCGTGCAGACAATCTTGGTTCGAAGCATCGAGTCGTAGCTGAGATGGCGAGACGGGGGACGGGCGCGGATCGCCGGCGCCGTGACAACGAATTGTCGCGCGCGCGGAGGGGGGGGGCAAGCGCCTACCCCTGGCGCTCGCGGGTCAAGGTGGATTCTTTTCGGCCCGGGACATCCGTCCATGAAGAAGGAGAAGCGTTTCCCACCGATGCCCTACACGCATATCCAGGACGAGCGCGCCGCCGAGCCTCTGCGACGCGAGCTCTCCGAGGTCCGCCGCTTCGCCCTCGACCTCGAGGCGGCGGGATTCCACCGATACTCCGACCGCCTCTGCCTGATTCAGCTCACGACGCCTTCGGGCACGTGGATTCTCGATCCTCTGGCGTTCGATGCCTCCGAGATGCTCCGCCTCCCGATCGAGGATCCCGAGGTCGAGGTGGTCATGCACGGGAGCGACTACGACCTGCGCCTCCTGGACCGCGACCTGGGCATCCGGATGGCCGGCCTGTTCGACACGCAGATCGTCGCCGCCCTCATCGGAGAGCCGGGGCTGGGGCTGGCCGCGCTGCTCGAGGCACACATGGGGGTCCGGGTCTCCAAGAAGTATCAGCGTGCCGACTGGGCGCAGCGTCCGCTGAACGAGGACATGCTCGACTACGCGGCCTCCGACACACGCCACCTCATGCCGCTGGCGGACATTCTCCGTGAGAGGCTCGACGCGTCCGGGCGCGCCGATTGGGCGGAAGAGGAGTTCCACCTCCTCGAGCGCACCGCAACGTTCTCGGACAACGGCACCGATCCCGAGGCCCGGGATCTGGTGGTGCGGGTGAAGGGAGCGCGGGATCTCTCGGCGCGCCAGGTGACGGCGCTCCGGGAAGCGCTGGAGTGGCGTGACGCGATCGCGCGCGCGCGCGACCGCGCCCCCTTCCGTGTGGTCGGCGATCAGGCACTCATCGACGCGGTGGCGCGAGGCCCCGGGAGCGTGCGCGACCTCGCCGACATCAAGGGCTTTCCCACCGGCCTCGCGCAGTCCGACGGAGCGGAGTTGATGGAGCGGCTCGGGCGGGTGGCGGGCCTGCCCGACGAGGAGCTCCTCCCCTACCCCCGCCCGAGGAAGCGAGGGCCGGGCCGTCCCCCGCCGGAGGTGGAGGCACTCGCGGACCGCCTCAAGGGCGTGCGCAATCGCCGCGCGAGCGAGCTCGGTCTGGACCGGAGCGTTCTCCCCTCCAACGCGGTTCTCCTGGCCACGGCGGTCGAGCACCCCACCGAGCTCGAGGCGCTCGCCGCGGTGCCCGGCATGCGCCGCTGGCAGGTGGAGGTCATGGGCGAGGAGCTCCTGGAGCTGATCCGGCGCGCCATCTGAGTATCGCCCGAACGCAGAGGGGCCCGGCGCCGCGGCGCCGGGCCCCTCTCGTCTGGCGGGAAGCAGAGCGATCGGGCCCTCAGGCCACGTCCTCTTCCTTCCGCTTGCAGTTGATGCAGTACCGCGCGTGGGGAAGCGCGTCCAGCCGGTCCATGCCCACGTCCGAGCCGCACGTCTGGCACTGCCCGAACGTGGCCGGATCGTTGTAGAGGCGCCGGAGGGCTTCCTCGAGCCTGTACAGGTAACGGCCCTCCTTCGTAGCGAACGCGGCGGCCTTCTCCCGCTCCATGGCCTCGGTGCCCTGGTCGGCCATGTGGTCCGTGTATACCGAGAGGTCCGAGTCTCCGGACTCGCGATCGGCCTTCGTCATCTCATCGAACAGTCCGAGCGCCTTGAGCGCGCGGGACCTCTCGGTGAGCAATCGCTTCTCGATGTGGGCCAGTTGCTTCTTGGTCAGCGCCATCTGCCTCTCACGAGCGTGGGTTCGTCACAGCCGAGAAAGTTAATCGTTGTGAAAGCGGACGTAAACGCTTGGACGGGCAACGGGCGGGGTGCCATCGCGTGCCGCCCGAGCGACGTCTCGCGCTCACCACCGTACGAGCGCCGATGCCCAGGTGAACCCCGAACCGAACGCGACCAGACAGAGCAAATCGCCCCGGTGCAGGCGCCCATCGCGCACCGCCTCTGCGAGCGCGATCGGGATCGTCGCGGCCGTGGTGTTTCCGTATCGGTCGATGTTGTCCACGAGCCTCTCTTCCGGCAGCTCGAGCCTCCGGCGCACCATCTCCGAGATCCTGTGGTTGGCCTGGTGGGGAATGAGAAGGTCGATGTCTCCCCTGCCCAGCCCGTTCGCGACGAGGGCTTCGTCGACCACCTCGGGCATGCGCACCACCGCGTTCTTGAACACCTCCTTGCCCTGCATGGTCGGATAGTGGCGTCCCTCCTCGAGCATCCAGTGCTCGAGACGGGGATGATGCGCGCTGGACTCGAACTCGGCCCACAGGAGCTCGGCGTATCGGCCGTCGGCGTGCAGGTGTGTCGAGAGCACGCCCCGCCCCTCCTCCTCGGTAGCGGTGAGAACCGCCGCACCCGCGCCGTCTCCGAACAGGACCGCGAGGTCGCGCCCTCGGGTGGACAGGTCGAGCCCGGTCGAGTGGATCTCGACGCCGACCAGGAGGATCGTCCGGTACTGGCCGGAGCGAATGAACGCATCGGCGATGGAGAGGCCGTAGAGGAACCCGGAGCACTGAGCCCGCACGTCGATGGCTGGAATGTCGGTCACCCCCAGCTCGCGCTGGAGGAAGACGCCGGTACCCGGGAAGAAGTGGTCGGGGCTCAGCGTCGCGAGCACGATCGCGTCGATCGCGGAAGGTTCGAGGCCCGCCTCGGTGAGCGCTGCCTCGCCGGCGCGCTTCGCCATCTCGGCGCCGCTCATCCCCTCTTCGACCCAGTGGCGCTCGCGGATCCCTGTGCGCTCGACGATCCAGGCATCGGACGTATCCATGAGGTGCGTGAGCTCCTCGTTGGTCACGACGCGGTCGGGAACGTAGAAGCCGGTTCCTGCGATGAGGCTGCGTGGCACGGGACCTCCGGCGCTGGGCAGGTCGCTCGAGGCTCGCCGGCCGGGATGTCCCAGCGGCCCCGCCGGACCTGCGGATCGAATCGACCGGGTCAGGTCGGATCCGGGAGAGTGCCCTCGGGTACATGCCGGCCGAACCGGTCCCGGTTCGGCCGACCCCCAAGGGCGCATAGTCAGAGGAAAGATATCATGAGCGACGAGACGATCCATTGCCGGCGGTGCGGGAGCGACGCCCCTCGTCTCGCCAAGCCCCCCTTCCGCAACGAGCTGGGAGAGCGCATCCAGGGGGAGATCTGCGCGGGCTGCTGGAAGGATTGGCTACAGCACCAGACCCTGCTGATCAACCACTACGGGCTCGATCCGCGCGAGGCGAAGGCGCGGGAGTTCCTTTACGCCCAGATCGAGCAGGTCCTGCTCGGCGGCGGAGACGCGGAGCAGGTCGACACGAGCCAGCAGGGAACGATCGACTGGTGAGGGATGGGACGGCGCTGGACCGAGGCGGCGCGCCGGGACGAGGGAAGGCGAGCTCCTAGGGCTCCCGCCTCTTCAGGCCCACCGCCGCGGCGCAGCGCGCGTCCCAGTCGAGCCTCACGAGGAGCTGCGGCGGCATCCGCGCCAGGATGTGCACGGAGCCGGGACAGCGCGCCTCCAGAAGATCGAGCGCGGCCCCGTGGATCTCCCCTCCCTGCTCGAGCAGGACGTGGTCGACCCCCGTGGCCCACCAGGTCTGAAGCTGCTGCATGGGCGTGCCCCACACGGGCGCCTCTCCCCCCTCGGCCAGGGGCGCGAAGCGCGCGCTCGGCACCACCTGCCATCCTCCGTGCAGATGGAGCGCCGCCCAGAACTCCGGCGCGCCCACCACGGCGTTCGGGGGTGTGGTTCGATCGAGCGCCTCTACGGCCGTGGCCAGCCGGCGTGCGCGCAGTCGATAGGGGGCCGCAGCCCATCCTGTGGTGACTCGCTCGGCCGACATCCCGGCGTACCCGACGACCCACGTGAGCGCGACGGCCACGACGAGGGCGCGTGCCCACGGACGCCGCCACCGCCGGATGAGGTCGAGGCCACCGACGGCCAGCAGCACCACGACGAGCGGATGCACCGGCACGGCGAGGCGCCGGTCGAGGTACGGCCATACGACGAGCATCCCCAGATACGCGCCTACGATCCAGGGGATGGGAGCGAAGGACCTTCCCAGGCGCACGGCACCCCACAGGGCGGCCACGGCCAGCGGGAGCGCGGCGAGCCACACGATCGGTCCGATGAGGCCGGGAACCAGGAAGGAGGCCACCTCGCCCAGGACCCCGGAGATCTGGTGCGGAAGGCCCGCAACGAACGCGGCCGGCGCACCGATCGTCTCCGCTGCGAGCCATCCTCCGTACGGCCCGAGCAGGTCGCGCAGGCTGGGCGGGATGAGGCTCGCCTCGTGCGCCGCCCACGCCCCCCACACGACCATGGTGAGGACGGCCGGCGCCACCACGAGCGTGGCTCTGCGCACCCGGCGGTGCACGAGGAGCGCGACGGCGAAGCCGACGACGAAGGCGACGCCCGCCGAGCGCGTGAGGACGAGGGCCACGAGCGAGAGCGAGAGCGGCACCCATCCCCACCTGCGACGCTCGTCGAGGGCGGGTCCCCAGGCGACCAGAGCGCACGCCGCGAGGGCCACGAAGAGCGCCTCCGAGAGCGGGATCAACGCGATGCGCCAGAGGTCGGCCGAGACGAACGCGAGCGCCGCGACGACGATCGCCCGGGTCCGCGAGACGACGCCCGCGCGCGCCAGAGCCCAAGCGAACAGCGTGCCCGCCAGGGCGAGCAGCGCGAGGTTCAGGAGCTCCGCGACCAGCGTGACCGGTCCGATCGAGCCGAGCACGAGCCACAGCACGGCCAGGACGCCCGGATAGAGCGGTGGGAACTTGACGGCCGGAGGGTGGCCGGGGACGCCCGTGTAGCGCAGGCCGCCGCCCTCGGCGAGCGACTTGGACACGAGCATGTAGACGCCGTCGTCGTGCCACACGCCCGCCGGGATGGGCTGCCAGGCCGACACGCCCACCGCGAGGAGCGCCGCCCCGAGAAGGAGATAGGGCCACATGCGGGAGAGCGCCGCGCGACCGCTCCCTGGCGGGTCCTCCAAGGCTTCGAGCCGGCCGGGCACGGGCTTCGTCAGCCTCCCGAGTAGATGAGCTCGACCATCACCTGACCGACCATGGCCAGCGTTTTCGCGCTCATGTGCGCCGGGGTGTCCTGGAGGGTGTGCCAGTACCGGTTGCCCGGGCCGTACTGGAAGTCGATGACGTCGACGGTCGGGAGGCCCGCCTGGTTGAGCGGGATGTGGTCGTCGTAGAGCGAGGGGCCCACGGTCTCGGGGAAGTACTTCTGGTATCCGAGCCGGGCGGCGGCCTGCCAGACCTTGTGCACGACCACGGGCGCCGCCGACGCCGAGTTGGCCTCCACCGGAAAGTCGGGATCAGCGTCTCCGACCATGTCCAGGAGCACCCCGTAGATCGGACGGTGATTCGGGTCCAGCGACTTCGCGTAACGGGTGGCGCCCAGGAACATCTCGTTCGTGCCCGGGCCGTAGTCCTCCCCGTCCACGAAGAGCAGGTCGATGCCCATGGGCGGCGGGTCCTTCTTCAGCAAGCTCGCCAACTCGAGGAGCACGGCTGTTCCCGACCCCCCGTCGTTGGCGCCCGGGATCGGCTTGGCGCGGTCGGCCGAGTCGGGGCTCTGGTCCGCGTGCGGGCGCGTGTCCCAGTGCGTGAGCAGGAGGATGCGTCTCGTGTCGTGCGGCCGGAACTTCGCGAGCACGTTCGTGAGGGGGAGCGGCCCGACGCCGGGCAGCGAGTCCGTGAAATGGTCGACCACGACCGTGTCGGCGAGCGAGTCGAGCCGCGCGATCATCCACGCTGCCTGCTCCTCGTGGGGCTTGGTGCCCGGCACGCGGGGACCGAACGCGACCTGCGTGTCCACGAGTGCCATGGCCTTCGGGCCATCGAACGTGGGCTCGCCGGGCGTGGGACCATTCTCGGCGCCGGGAGTGCAGGCGGCGGCCCACAGGAGGGCCAGAGCCAGGGTGGACAGAGGGAAGGCGGCGAGGGGGCGGAGGGTGCGCATGCGGAGGATGTGAAAGGCGACGAGGGATCGAATCCCCGAATGTCACCGCCCGCGGGGGACGGGGCAACGGTGTCGCCCCGGTCCCGCCCGCGGCGGCTCCCTCCGCTCACGCGGGAGGCGGCCCCATGCGCTCCCACAGTCGCGCCACCTGCACCTCGACGCGCTTCACCTCGCGGATGAGATCGAGGCGGAGCATCTCCATCCAGAACCAGATCTTCACGGCGAGGATGAGTCCGATGGCCAGCAGCGCGGTGCCTCCCCACAAGAGCATCTCCCGGACGTCCTGCGCTCCCGAGAACCGGCTCAGCGCGACGACCGCCACCACGACCAGGAGGAGGTTCACCACCACGCCGCCGATGGTCAGAAAGCGGTTTCTGCCGCGGAACGTCTGAAGGAGCAGGCCGATCAGGCCCGGATCGTCCAGGCTCTCCGCCCCCTCCGCGCCCGCCAGGGCTTCGCGGATGATCTTGTCGGCTTCGTCGTCGGATGTGTGCATCATGTCTCCTCGAGGCGCGCGCGCAGCGCGGCTCTGGCGTTGGAGAGTCTGGATTTCACGGTGCCCTCGGGGATCCCCAGATCCTCGGCGATCCGGGCGACGCTCATCCCTTCCAGATAGAACGAGCGAAGGAGAGCTCGTCGCCCGGGCTCCAGCTCGGACAGGGCCGCGCGGACCCGAGCGACGGCCGCCGCCCGAGCATCGTCCGGAGCCGGCGGGTCGTCCGCGTCCACCCGGCCCACCGCCCTGCGCCTCGCGCCCTCCCGGCGCACCCAATCGCGCGACTTGTTGGCGACGATGCGCAGCGCCCAGGCCGGAAAGCGGGCGGGATCGCGAAGCGACCGGAGGCCACGGACGATGGCCATCCAGCTCTCCTGTGCCACGTCCTGGGCGGCTTCGGGATCGTTCGTGTAGTGGTGGGCGTGGCGCACGATCCTGTGCTGCCAGCGGCGGACGAGGTGGCCGAGCGCCTGAGCGTCGCCGAGCTGGCACCGGACGACGAGGTACTCGTCCAGAACCGCATCCGCAGTCCTCTCCCCCTGTCGCTCCGGCACGGCACCCTCCGGATCACGTGTGCAGCATCGCCCGATCGCGTCCGGTGATCGTTCGTCCGATCATCGAATTCCATACTGGAGTCGGACGAGGCGGCCGTGGGGTTCACCCGGGAGTGCAGGTCCCCTCCGGCTCGGGACCTGCGACGTCGTGCGGCAGCGCACAGGAGCCCCCTGTGCACCTCCGGCTAGAAGACGATGACTCCTCCGGAGGCCGTCTTCATCCGCACTCGCTGTATCCGCACACGTGGCACTTCATGCACCCCTCCTCGTAGGAGAGCTGACCGGCACCGCACTCGGGGCACGCGCCGAGGAAGCTCTCGGAGCGGCTCGTGTGGAAGGCGTTCGGCTTGGGCTGCGCACCCTCGCCCGCGCTCGACAGAGGCGCCATGGCGAGCGGGAGCGCCTCCTGGACGCCACTCTTCTCCTCGAGGTAGCGTTCGATCGCCTGGCCGATCGCGTCGGGCGCGGACAGCACCTTGTTCGGACCGACGCCCACCGCGCGATCACACGAGATGCCGCGCAGCTGGTCCCTCACCTCCGCGATCGGGATCCCCGAGCGGAGCGCGAGCGAGATCAGCCGACCCAGCGCCTCGGCGTCCGCCATGGCGGCCCCGCCCGCCTTGCCCAGCGTGCAGAACACCTCGAAAGGACGGCTCTGGTCGTCCTCGTTGATCGTGACGTACATGTCCCCGAGCGGCGACATCATTTTCATGGTGTGGCCGCGCAGCACCTGCGGGCGACGCCGCTTGTGGCGCGCCGCCTTCGCCGTGACGTCCGCCTCCTCGGTTCTGCGCCGCTCCTGCTCGATCTGAACGCGCAGGTTGTGCGCCTCCTCGCGGGCGTCGGCGAGCTGCTGCTCGAGCTCCGACACCTTCCCGGGCTCCGCTTCGCCGAGGGCGCCCTTGCCGGTCTTCCCTGTCGAGAGCACCTGCCCCTGGCGGGAGCCGTCGCGGTAGACCGTCACGCCCTTGCAGCCGAGATCGAATGCGAGCTGGTAGATCTCGCGCACGTCGTCCTCGGTGGCCTCGTTCGCGAAATTGGTCGTCTTCGAGATCGCGCTGTCCGTGTGCGCCTGGAAGGCCGCCTGCATGCGCACGTGCCACTCCGGCGTGATGTCGTGCGCGGTGCGGAAGATGCGCTGCAGGTCCTCGGGCACCTCGGGGAAGTGGATGTGGCCCTCCTCCGCGATCCGCTCCATGAGCTCGGCGGAGTACCATCCCTGCTCTTCGGCGAGGCGCACGAAGTCGGGGTTCACGTCGGGCATCATCACGCCGGCCTGGTTGCGCATGAACGCGACCGCGAAGAGCGGCTCGATGCCGCCCGAGCACCCCGCGAAGATCGAGATCGTGCCGGTCGGGGCGACGGTCGTCAGGTTGCAGTTGCGCAGCGCGCGCTCCGGACGGACCCGGCTCCCGTCGGGGCGCGTCGCGGCCGACGCGTCGGGACCCCAGATGGACTCCTCCCACGCCGGAAAGAGGCCCCGCGTCTCGGCCAACCGCTCCGAGGCGTTGCGCGCTTCCTCGTTGACGAACTCCATCACCCGGTGGCCCATCTCCACGCCCTCGGGCGAGTCGTACGCGATACCCAGGCGCACCAGCATGTCCGCCCAGCCCATCACACCGAGCCCCACCCGGCGGATCCTCTGGGCCAGATCGTGGATCTCCTGGAGCGGATAGCGGTTGGCGTCGATGACGTTGTCGAGGAAGTGCGTCGACAGGTGCACGACCTGACGGAGCGCGTCCCAGTCGACGGCCTCGTCGGGATCGGCGCCGAGGCGCGCGTCGGACTTCACGAACCGACCGAGGTTGATGCTTCCCAGGTTGCAGACGTCGTAGGCCAGCAAGGGCTGCTCGCCGCATGGATTCGTCGCCTCGTAGCTCCCCAGGGCCGGCACCGGGTTGTATTCGTTCGCACGGTCGATGAAGAACGTCCCCGGCTCACCGGTGAGCCACGCCCCGTGGATGATCAGGTCGAAGATCTCACGGGCGTCCTCCTGCCCCACGACCTTGCCGTTGCGCGGGGTGACGAGATCGTAGCTCTCGCCCTCGCGCACAGCCTCCATGAATGCGTCGGTGAGCGCCACGGAGATGTTGAAGTTCGTCACCTGCGTGGTGTCGTCCTTGCAGTTGATGAAGCGCCGGATGTCGGGATGGTCGACGCGCAGGATGCCCATGTTCGCGCCGCGCCGCGTGCCCCCCTGCTTCACGACCTCCGTGCTGGCGTCATACAGCTTCATGAACGACACGGGACCCGACGCCACGCCCATCGTGGAACGCACCGGGTCGCCCTCCGGCCGCAGACGTGAGAACGAGAACCCCGTCCCCCCGCCCGACTGGTGCACGAGCGCCATCGCCTTGAGCGTGTCGTAGATGCCGCTCCGCCCGTTCGAGAGCGCGTCGTCGACGGGCAGCACGAAGCACGCGGAGAGCTGGCCGAGCGGCCGGCCTGCGTTCATCAGCGTGGGCGAGTTCGGCTCGAACTTGCCCTGGATCATGAGGTCGTAGAACTGGCGGGCCACTTCTTCGACGGCCGCGTCCGATGCCCCGTACGCCGCGTCCACCTCGGCAATCGTACGCGCCACCCGCCAGAACATCGTGCGGGGCTCCTCCGTCGGTCTGCCCTCGGCGTCCTTCTTCAGATACCGCCGTTCGAGCACGATGCGGGCGTTCTCCGTCAGATCGGGCACCGGCAGGTCAGCGGGCACCACATCGTCGAAGATCACCGGATCGGGCACGGAACGGGGCTGATGGACACGCGGCATGGGACGGTGCTCCTGTGGAGAAAGCTGTGGAAAGCGCGTGTATACGCAGTCGAAAAGCGGCGGAAAGCTTCTTCCGCCGACGATCTATCTGTGGAAAGGCCCGATGAGGACCACTGAATATTGCGGCGGAACCATATTAGGGGCCCCGCATGTAGGGGTCAAGCATCGTCTCCGGACGTCGCCCCCGCGCCCCGGCCCGCGGGCTTACGGGGCGCCGAATTCGTCCAGGCGACGTATATTGCTACACCGTCGGAGGCCCTATGTTTCGGTGTCTATTCGGGAAGGAGCCAGCCCCGTGAGAGCGATCCGCACGGCCATCGTCGTCGCCCTGACCGCCCTGGGCATCGCCATCCTCGTCGCCGCCGTGCTCATCATTCCCACGACCGGTTCCGGGCTGCGCCCGCATCTGACGCTGGTGCTCATCGGCGTGGTGCTCATCGAGGTGGCGGGGTGGAAACACTCGAACCCGTTCCTGCCCAACGAACGCCGCTACCACGCGCTCCGCGAGGAGGTGGACGGCTTCGTAGCGCTCGTGCGGCGCCTGAACCGGTCGTCGGCTACCCCGGCCCTGGCCGGGGAGGAGACGGAGCGGGCGCAGGTGGTCGCGTCCATGCACACGGCGGTGGATCGCATGGTACGGGCAGCCGGACGCGAGCGCCGAGAGGAAGAAGGCGACGAGCGGTAGCCGCGCTCAGAACGAGAGGCCCACCCTGAAGTAGAACTGCGCGCCGCTGCGCTCGACGAGGGGGAAGGCCACCCCTCCGCGCAGCAGGAGCGCGTTGGTCCAGAACGTGAGCACGTCCGTGGTGATCTCCGCGCCGACCGAGGCCAGCGTGGAGCGACGCGGGTTCTGGAAGCCGGCGAACCCGAGCTCCGGCCCCCAGGCGTTTCCGGCGTCGCCGAACAGAGTCCCCTGGATGCGGTCCACCGAGAGCGGCCAGGCGCCCAGGCCCCGATCCACCATCATGAGCGGGACCCGGTACTCGGCGGAAGCGGACCAGGCGACGCGGCCGTACCGGTCACCGCTCGCGTAGCCGCGCACCGGGAAGAGCAGAGGATTCCCTCCGAAGAGGGTGAGGCCGCCCACGCTTTCGGGGCTGCCCGACGCGCCCCCCACGTCGAAGTACCCCTCGTTGGCGCCCGGTCCGCGAGCGTACCCGCCGCTCACCCGGAGCGCGATCACGTGGGCGGCGTATCCGGGCCCGTGGAGCGACGTGAACGCGGTCACCTGCCCGAGCACGTCGTCGACCGTTCCGTCGTAGCCCGCCACGCCCGCGAGCGTGTCGGGAAGGGACAGCTCACGCCGCACGCTGCCGCGCACGAACGCGGCCAGGCCCTGCGCTGCTCCGAGTTGGAAGGCATGCGTGCGCGCCGTCGAGTACGCGAGGGCGAGCGCGAAGTCGCCCAGACGGCGGTCCGGCCGGGCCACCCGGTAGAGGGTCGACGGTCTGAGGTCGTTGTCGAGCAGTTCGTGGTGCTCCCACGTGAGCCCGCCGCTCAGCGTGAGCGAGGCGCTTCCCCTCCAGCGAGTGCGGTAGAACGACGCCGAACCGCTGAGCGTGCGGTCCCGCACGAGCGCGAACAGCGTATCGGGCGGCGCACCCGACTGCCGCTGCCCGAGCCGGGCGCCGTCCTGGTTCCAGGACTGGTCCACCCCGAGCGACAGGATCGGGCTGCCCAGACCGGCGTAGGAGTACGTGAAGCCGCCCTCGGCCTTCCCCCCCTTCGTGAACACCCTTCCGTACGCCGTCATCAGATTGCGCCCGACCAGGTCGCGCGATCCTGTCTGGAAGCCGAGCCCCGCACCGAGCACCTCGCGACCCCGGATCTGGACGTTGCCGGCGCGCACGGCCGGCGTCCGCACCGGCTCGCGGTACAGCGGCTCCCAGTAGGTCGGCAGGAACGTGGGGAAGGCCGAATACGGCTTCACGGGCCCGGAGGCCTCGGCGTCCTGGATCGAATCGGGACGCGGCGGGGCGTGGAAGCTCGCGCGCTCCGCGGGCGCGAGCGACCAGGTGCCGGGCGCGAACGGGATGCGCTCCACGTCCCACCCGACCGCGTGGTAGCCCGAGTAATAGATCCAGCGACCGGACGGATCGATCGAGGGGTAGGCGGCCCCGGTCTCGACGTTGGTCACGAGGCGCACCGGACCCGCCCGCCCCGTGGCGGAGTCGATGGCGGCGCCGAGGATGTTCGGGATCCCGGTGCGGTCGGAGCTCCACAGGAGGTAGCGGCCGTCGGGGCTCCACGTCGGAGCCATGTCCATGGCGCGGTCGTCCGTGACCCGCGCGACGAGCGCGCCCGAAGCGTCGAGGACGACCACGTCCAGGTGAGCTCCCGGCGTCCAGCGCGAGGCGGCGATCCAGCGGCCGTCGGGGGACACGGACGGCTGCGTCCAGAGCGTATCGAGACTCCGGTCCGTGAGGGGCACGATCGAGCCGGTGCCGAGATCGACGCGCACGAGCCGGTTCGTCCCTCCGCCGTCCTGCACGGCGACGGCCCACGTCCCGTCGGGCCCCGCGGACGGCCACTCGAGGCGAGCCGCGTGCGTGAGTCGGCGCACCCTGCCGGAGGGGCTCATCCGGTAGAGATCCTCGAACGTCCGGTACGGCCCCTCGTACTCACCCTGGGCGAACACGAGTCCCCCGTCGGGGAGCCAGTCGAAGGTCGACATCCCGTTCGTGCGCACGAGCTCGCGCCCGTGCTTCGCGTCCAGTCCCGCCACGCGGATCTGTGGGTCGCTACGGCCGTCCGAGCGGGCGTACGCGAGGCGCTTCCCGTCCCGGGAGACGCGGGGGTAGAAGTCGAGCCGTCCTCCAGGCGTCAGGCGCTCGGCGTGCGTCACGGGCCCTTGCTCGGCCAGCTTCGCGTCGAGGCCCGCGTACTCGGTCTTCAGCTCCCTCCCCCAGGCGCTCCACTCGTCGGAGAACGAGGTGCCGAACGCTTTGTGGCTCGCCGCGTCCAGGCGGAACGGGATCCACTGCCCCGCGACCGCTCGGGCGAAGGCTCCCATCTTCTGGGGCCCGTGCTCGTCCAGGAGATGCTGGAAGAAGAGCGACCCGTACACGTAGTACCGGTTGCCGCCGGGCCACACGGGCGAGTCGGCCCCTGCCTGGTCCAGGCTCTCGAAGCGTCCCTCGAGCACGGCCGTGCGCACCACCATGTCGTGGTACGTCCCCTTGAGGCGCCCCGAGTGGGTGAGGAACGACTCGTACCAGACCGCCGTCCCCTCCGTGGCCCAGCGCGGCAGCGCCTCGTTGGGGAAGTACGGCCACGTGCCCGGCACGCGCCCGAAGATCGGCCGGAGCAGCGAGCCGAACCCGCCGGTCCGGTCCAGGTGGAAGACGTGCGTCAGCTCGTGCGTGACGACGAGCTGCATCCAATCATCGAAGAAGCCCAGGTCGGGATCGTCGACCGGAGGACGCGCGGTCACCGTGATGCGGTTCGACGGCGACACGATCGTGAGCCCGTTGGAGAAGTCCGTGTCGTCGGTCACGAGCAGGTCGATGCGCCCGCTGGGAGGGGAGATGAATGCCCTGGAGAGCTCTCCGTAGGCGCGCTCGGCTCGCGCCGCCGCACGCCTCCCGAGCGCCTCGTCGCCCCGCGGGAACGTCACCCGGAAATGCGGCGTCGTGAGGGTACGCCAGGCCTGGTCGGGCGCGACCTGGGCGAACGCCGCGGGGGCGCAGACACCGCCCAGGACCGCGAGGACGGCGAGCCTGGCCGCCGCGCGCGCAAGCGCGCGGGAGGCCGCCTTGAAAAAGCCGCTTCGCGTCGCCACCGTTCCTTGGAGCCTCCCTCCTTCGGACCTCATCACCCATGCCTCCCACCAAGAGCTTCTGGTACCGCGTCGGGTTCGCGCTCGAGCGCGCCCGCCCCCTCTCGCCCGAGAAGCGCAAGCTTCCCGGCTTGCGCGAGCGCGTCCAGGCGCACCGCCGGGACGTCCGGGCGCGCGAAGACAAGCGCGCCTGGCCGGACACCGACCAGCTCGTGGCGTCCGGCATCGCGACCGTCGCGGCCCGAGTCCTGGGCGCGTGGCGTCCGCGAAAGCGTGGCGGCGTGCTGCGACTGCTGCGGGCGGGGGCGGCCGGCGCGGGCGGTGCGCTGCTCGTAGAGCTTGTGCGCCCACTCCTCGAGGGAAGATGGATGATGCCGTCCCTCGACGGAGAGCTCGGCGAGCGCCTCCTCGTGGGCGCCGGCCAGGGCGTGGTCTACGGCGCGGCCGTCGAGCCCCTCGTCCCCGGATCTCCCCTCGTCAAAGGCACCGTGTACGGGACGGCCGAGTACATGGCCGATCCGCTCGGGGGCCTGTCCCGCCTGCTGGGCTCGCGAACGCCCCTCGGGCGCATTCCGGCGATCGCTCGCCTGCTGGAGGATCTGCCGCCTCGGGACAGGAGCTTCGTGGAGCACGTGACGTTCGCGGTTGCGCTCGCGCTGCTCTACGGGTCGAGCCCGTCGAGCAACGGAATCCTGGAGGAAGGCGGCGGCGAGGCGTAGCCCGCAGCGCCCGCGGGGCTGCGCAGGTAGGACTGAGGACATCCCGCGATGCGCACCGACCGCCCCGGCGCGGTCGTCCCCTCGGGACCGCGCTGGTCGGGCGGCAACACACCGAACATGCGGGTGCCCACCCCCGCCCCCTGGCCGAACGCCCTCAGGGCGCAGTAGGCCCCGGGGCGCTGCCGGATCGCGCTCGCCACATACCGGCCCGAGAGCCCGTCCACCATGTCGAGCAGCTCGTAGCGGGCACCCACCGAGTCGGCCAACGCGAGATGGGAGGCCGGATCGGTCTCGAACGGGAACGTGCGGCTCGGGACCCCGCTCAGCACGTAGAAGATGCGGGGCTTGCGGCTCAGGACCACCGATCCGGGAGGAAGGTTCGACCCGGACCAGGTAGCCGCCTCCGCGAACTGCTCGAATCCCGACCCGTAGCAGGCGAACGCGCCACCGGCCTGGATCAGCGAGCCGCACGCGGAGGCCTGCCCCGCCGCGGTGAGCCAACTCCCAAACGCGGGCAGGAGCACCAGGAGAAGGGCGACGACGCCGGCGGTCGTGGCCCAGATCTCGCCGAGCACCCGCGCTCCGTCCCAGAGCGCCTCCAACGCGAAGACGAAAAGGACGGGCAGGAGCGGGAGCGCGAAGCGGTCTCCCGACCAGACCTGGGGCCAGAGGAGGATGACGCCCGCGTAGAGCGGGACGAACAGCTCCACCACCCCGATCCGGCGCGCTCCCCTGCGCGCCCACCCCACCAGTCCCAGCCCGACCAGCGCCACTCCGAGCGAGACGATCGCGACTCCACCGCCCCGCCCGACGATGCCGCCAGGCAGGTAGGTGCCCACATAGCCCTTCGCGTTCCCCACCACCCGGGCGATGAGCCCGCCCAGTCCCAGGTGTCCCAACGAAGGATTGTACGGGTCGACCATCCAGAATTCCGAGGCGTACTCGATCTTGCCGACGAGGTGCGCCCTCAGCCACCAGAGGAAGACCGGAACGCCCAGCCCTATGGCGACGACGACGAGCGCGCGCCACCGCCTCCGCAGCGCCAGCCACCCGGCGAGCGCGACCATCAGCGGGAGACCCGCAGAGCGTGTGAAGTACGCCAGCCCCGCGGCAGCCGCACCCACCGCGAGCCAACCGATCCGCGCATCCTGCTCGTCGGCGCGATCCAACGCCCACAAGCTCACCATCGTGAACGCGAGGAAGGTCGGGTCGGAGAGGACCCAGTGGCTGTAGTACACCACGGAGGACGACAGCGCGAGCGCCAACGCCACGCCCACGGCCCGCGCCGCGCCCAGGCGCCGCTCCGCCCACAGATACGTGAACGCCACGGCCACGATCGTGGAGGCGGCCGCCACGGTCTTGAGGGCCGTCCAGGTGCGGGCGCCCAGGAGGAGAAGGATCGCCAGCAGCGCCGGAAAGACCGGCGGATACTTGGTGTGCGGAAGGTGCGCCGGATCCCACAGCTCCGTGTACGAGTGATGGGCGACGAGCGAGTACGCGAGCGTCACGTACCCGGCGTTGTCTCCTCCGCTGTGCGGCGCCGGGTTGAAGGCCACGATCACGACCGCGGCGGAGACGACGACCACGACGGCCAACAGGATCCAACGGAGCAGATCGGGTGTGAGCCGCGGCGAAGGCGTCGCTTCCGCCCCCTTCCGTGGAGCGGCCCGGGGGCCGCCCTTCGGTCGCTCCCCACGTCTCGCGCTCACGACGGCTCCCGGCTCAGGTCGCCCAGCACCTGCGAGACCATACCGCCCGCCTCGTCGAGGAGCCGCCGGGCTTCGTCGGCGTCGACGCCCAGGCGGCCCATGACCAGGGCCGTCTTCACGTGCCCACCCGAGCGGCCCAGCAGCTCCCCGGCCGCGGCGCGGTCGATCGCGAGCCCCTCTTGCAGGATTCGTTCCCCGCGGTCGCGGAGCTTGGCGCACGTCACCTGGAGATCGACCATGAGGTTCCCGTAGACCTTACCCAGTCGGACCATGGCGCCCGTCGTGATCGTGTTGAGCACGAGCTTCGTGGCGGTCCCCGCCTTCATGCGGGTCGAGCCCGTGATCACCTCGGGGCCCACGAGAGGCGCGATGACCACGTCGTGGCGGGCCACCAGCTCCGGGGACGGGTACGTGCACAGGAGGAAACCCGTACGCGCGCCGAGCTCCCGTGCCCGGTCGAGCGCGCCGTGCACATACGCGGTGGTGCCGGAGGTCGCGATCCCGAGGACGAAGTCGGTGGGACCCACGCGGAGCTCGTCGATGGCCGCGGCGCCGTCCTGGGCCCGGTCCTCGGCACCCTCCTGGGCACGCACGAGTGCCGGGTAGCCTCCGGCGATGATGCCCCGCACCATCTCCGGATCCGTGCCGTACGTCGGCGGCATCTCCGCGGCGTCGAGAACGCCGAGTCGGCCCGAGGTGCCCGCGCCCACGTACACGAGCCGCCCGCCGGCGCGGAACGCCGCCTCGGCGAACTCCACAGCCCGCGCGATCGCCTCACGCTCCTCGCCCACGGCGGCCGCCACCATGCGGTCCTCCGCGTTGATGAGGTCGACGATCCCCAGCACATCGAGCTGGTCGATGCGCACGGAGCGAGGATTGCTCTGCTCGGTGAGACGTGGATCCTGCATGCGCCTTTGGGGCTTTCAAGGGACTCGAAGGAGCTCCGGGTACCATGCTTGCGCGGGGCTCCCTTAGGTTTGTCGGGCGACCTACGTTACCCGAGGCGATGGGAGGCGGCAACGACGGACATGGACCTGCTGAAGCGCGCGCGGGCTCTTCGCGACGATCTCGTGACCCTGCGCAGGGACCTGCACCGGCACCCGGAGCTGGGCTTCCAGGAGACCCGCACGGCGGGCCTGGTCGCCCACGCGATGCGTGCGCTCGGCTTCGACGTGCGCACGGGCGTGGGGATCACGGGTGTCGTCGCCGAGCTGGCCCACGGCGAGGGTCCGGTGGTCGCGGTGCGGGCGGACATGGACGCGCTCCCGATCCAGGAGCGGGCGGACCACGACTACGCCTCCGAGCATCCGGGCATCATGCACGCGTGCGGCCACGACGCGCATACGAGCGCTCTCGTCGGCGCGGCGCACCTGCTCGCCGAGCTGAAGGACGAGGGACGCCTTCCCCAGGGAACGATTCGCCTTCTCTTCCAGCCGTCGGAAGAGGGCTCGGACGCCGAGGGGATGAGCGGCGCGCAGCGCATGATCGAGGCGGGCGCGATGGAAGGCGTGGACTCCGTCCTCGGCCTCCACGTGGGTGGGCACCTGTCCAGCGGCAAGATCTATCTGGACGACGGGGCGGTGATGGCCGGCTCCGAGGAGATCGAGGTCGAGGTCGAGGGCAAGAGCGCCCACGCGGCCTATCCCGAGGCGGGCGTGGACTCCGTGGTCCTGGCGGCGCAGGGCGTGCTCGCCGTGCAGCAAGCCGTGTCGCGCCGCATCAACCCGATGGAGAGCGGGGTCGTGACGTTCGGGACCATCCACGGGGGGACCGCGCTCAACGTGCTCGCGGAGCGTGTGGTCCTCCAAGGCACGCTCCGCTACTTCGACCCCGACGTGCGCCGACGCCTCGTCGACACCGTGGAGGCCTCGTTCGGGATGCTCGAGCGCCTCGGGGCCCGTGTGCGCGTGAAGATCGGCCCTGGCTACCCGCCCACCGTGAACGATGCCGCCGCCGTGGGGGTGGTCCGGGAGGCCGTTCGCGACGTGGTCGGGGAAGATTCGCTCGTCGTGGGCCATCCCTCCATGGCGGCCGAGGACTTCGCCTACCTCGCGCGCGAGGCGCCGGGGGTGTTCTTCTGGGTCGGCGCCGCGCTTCCCGAACCGAGGGAGCACCACTCTCCGCGCTTCGACATCGACGAGCGCGTGCTGCCGCTGTGCGCCGCGCTCCTGGCGCGGGGCGCCGTCGCGCTCCTCGAGCACCCGCTCGCCGCGCGCACCGGCGCTTCGGCCCCATGAATCCGCCCCTGACCGTCCGATGAACGCACTTCGCTCCACCCTGCCCTACTTCAAGCCGTACCGCCGGGGCTTCCTCCTCGGCATGGTGTGCGTCGTGCTGGCCAATCTCTTCCAGACGGCGGGGCCCTGGCTCATCAAGATGGCGATCGACGGGCTCGGCGACCCGAACGTGACCGCAGGCCGCATCGGGATGCTCGGGCTCCTGATCGTGGTCGCCACGTTCTTCGGCGGCGCTGCGCGGTTCGGGATGCGACAACTCCTCAACGGGATCAGCCGGAGGATCGAAGTCGATCTGCGCAACGACTTCTTCCGCCATCTCCTGCGCCTCGATCCCACGTTCTACGGCTCATGGCGCACCGGCGACCTCATGAGCCGCGCCACGAACGACACGCTGGCCGTGCGCCAGGCCGTGGGGCCTGCCGTCATGTACGCGGTCAACACGACCGTGGGCTTCGTCTTCGCGCTCACGCTGATGCTCCTGATCAGCCCGCGGCTCACGCTCTACGCCATGGTCCCGATGGTGATCCTGCCGCCGATCGTGCTCGGGTTCGGCAAGGTGATCCACCGTCGCTTCGAGGCGATCCAGGAGCAGTTCTCCACGCTCTCCACCATGGTGCAGGAGAACCTCACCGGCGTGCGCATCGTGAGAGCGTACACGCAGGAGGCCGAGCAGGCCCGTCAGTTCGACGAGTTGAACAACGAATACCGCAGCCGCAACATGCGGCTCGCGATTTCCGTGGGCGCGTTCCATCCGCTGCTCATGCTCATCGCCGGGTTCGCGATGGTGATCGTGCTCTGGCTGGGTGGACTCGAGGTCATCGGCGGCCAGATCACCGTCGGGGAGTTCGTCGCGTTCGGCTTCTACCTGGCGCTGCTGACCTGGCCCATGATCGCCCTCGGGTGGGTGGTGAATCTCTTCCAGCGCGGGGCCGCGTCGATGGGGCGCCTCAACAAGATTCTCGGGACGGTGCCCGCCCTGTCGCTGCCGGAGGGACATCACGCGCTCGATCAGGTACGGGGAGAAGTGGAGTTCCACGACGTCTCGTTCGCCTACCCGGGCACCGACCGCCCCGTGCTGTCCGGCGTCAGCTTCGTCGCCCGGCCCGGCCAGACCGTCGCCGTCGTCGGCCCAACGGGATCCGGGAAGAGCACGCTCATCGCGCTCATCGCACGGCTCTATGATCCGACGTCCGGGGAGGTCCTCGTCGACGGGGTGCCACTCACTCGGGTCGATCCTGCGGAGATCCGCCGGCACGTCGGCATGGTGCCCCAGGACTCGTTCCTGTTCTCCGACACGATCCGGGCCAACATCGGCCTGGGCCTCGACGGCGCCGAGCCACCTTTCCTCGAGGAGGAGGCGGCGGATCCCGTGGTGGGCGCCGCGCGCATCGCGCAGCTCGACGAGCAGATCGAGGAATTTCCCGATCGCTATGAGACGCTCCTCGGGGAGCGCGGGATCAATCTTTCCGGAGGGCAGAAGCAGCGCGCCACACTCGCCCGCGCGATCGCGCGAGACCCGGTGATCCTGGTCCTCGACGACGCGCTGAGCGCGGTGGACACGCACACCGAGGCTCGCATCCTGGAGGATCTGCGCCAGGTGATGGCGGGCCGGACCTCCTTCATCATCAGCCACCGCGTGTCGGCGGTCATGAACGCCGACCAGATCCTCGTGCTCGAGGACGGGCGCATCGTGGAGCGCGGGACGCACCCGGAGCTCATCGCGGCGAACGGAACGTACGCGAGGTTGCTGCGGCGGCAGATGCTGGAGGAGAGATTGGCGTCTGCAGCTGGGGAGCCCGCCCCCGCCTGACGCGGCTTCGGCAGAACCGCCGACGCCATCAGGCCTGGAGCGTCCCCGACCAGCCCCCCGAGGAGCAACGAAGCGGGATCGGGTCGGGGAGGCGCTCCCCTCGCAGCGCGAACCGTGGCCCGCGAATGCCGCCACGCCGAGGCGGGGTTGCATGGGGAGGTGAGGGCGTAGGCGGCGAGGACTTGGGCGAGGCCAGAACATCCGCGGACGAACAGCGGCGAGGACGACCCCGATTCAGGTGAGCGCGGAGAGGGGAGCACCTCCCCGGACCCACCCCGGCGGTCAGGTCCGGTTCATGATGAACGCCGGCTCGAACCTCGCCAGCCACCCGCTCAGCAACGTGAACGATCCAGTCATGAGCAACAGCCCGAGGAAGACGAGCAGGACCCCGGAGAGGATCTCCACGGCGTGCATGTACTTGCGGAAGCGCTTGAAGGTCTGGAGGAACCAGTCGAGCAGGAGTGCGGACAGCAGGAAGGGAATCGCCAGCCCGATCGAGTAGACCGTCAGCAGGCCCACCCCCGCCCACATGGTCTGCTGCGAGAACCCGTAGGTCAGGATCGCCCCGAGAACGGGCCCGATGCACGGGGTCCAGCCGGCGGCGAACGCGGCGCCCACGCCGACCGTGCCGAGGTAGCCGGCCGGCTTGTCGTTGAGCTGGACGCGCTTCTCGCGCATGAGCGGCGTGAGCTTCAGCACGCCGGTCAGGTGGAGCCCCAGCACGATGATGACGAGCCCGCCGATACGCGTGATCCAGACCTGGTACACCCGGAAGAACTGCCCCAGAAACGACGCGGACGCCCCGAGCAGGATGAAGACGAGCGAGAAGCCGACCACGAAGAGCAGCGAATGGATGAGCGTCGTCCGGCGGTCCACGCCCTCCTGCAGATCCTCCAGGCTCATGCCCGTGACGAACGTCAGGTAGCTGGGAACCAGGGGCAGCACGCACGGGGACAGGAACGAGAGAATCCCCGCGGTCAGGGCAATCATGATGCCTACGTTGTTCACGATGTCTTCTCACTTGGTGGATCGTCGGGCACGCGAGTCCTCTCCCCCGTCGACCGTTCTTCGATTCGAGCTCGGCGCGCCTGCGTGTAGGCGCGCACACCGATGACCACCCCAAACCACGCCGCCACCACCGCGACGACCCACCCGACCAGATCCGGAAAGAAGGCCGCCAGACCAGCCAACGTCAGGATCGCGCCGGACAGCGTCCCGAGCATGGTGCGGTCCTCCCGCCCCAGGGGGCGGTCGCCGGCCAGGGCGTCGCCGAGCGCGACTCCGGCACGAACCAGCGGTGCCATGCGCATGTGCCTTCCAGTACCCAGCGTGCGGAGCTGTTGCTCCAGGCGCTGTGGAAGCGTCCCCTCCGGGTCCAACGGAGCCTTGGGCGTCTCGCCCTCCGGCCACGCCGCCCCCGGCACGCGGCGGCGTGGAAGGGTGATCTCCACGGACGACGCCATGTCGGCCAGGAAGAGCCCCTCGAGCTGAGACGCCAGGCTCTCGTCCAGAACGCCCACGTCGAGCTCCCAGTTCCCCATGAGGCTGGCCGAGTTCAGGTTGCTCGACCCGACGCGGCACCAGAGCCCGTCCACGACCGAAGTCTTGGCGTGGATCATCGGTCCCTGCCACTCGAACAGGCGCACGCCGTTCTCCAGCAGGAAGCGGTACCCGCCGCGCGACAGGCTGCCCACCCACGGCCAGTTGTTGTTGGTCGGCATGAGGATACGGACATCTACGCCCTGATGCGCCGCCGCCGCGAGCGCTTCGGAGATCGGCTTCGGTGCCACGAAGTAGGCATCCGTGACCCAGATGCTGCGCTGGGCACGCGCGGCCGCGAGGTGTAGCGTCCGGTAGACGCGCGCGCGGCCGGGCTCACCCTCGATGAGCCAGACCGGTGTGGGGCCGGCCTCGGGTGGGTCAGGCAGTGTCGCCGCGAGGAACGACGGCTCGCCCATCTGGCCCCAGATGCGCTCGAACGCCAGCGCCGCCGCCTTGGCGGCCGGCCCCTGGATCTCCGCGCCCGTGTCACGCCAGGGCGCTTCCGCACCCGCACCCGCCCATTCGTCGCCCACGCAGAAGCCGCCGACGAATGCGACCTCACCGTCCACGACGACCAGTTTGCGGTGGTCGCGCTGCAGCACCCCGAAGGGATCGCGCACGGAAGGCCGGTTGAATGCACGCACCTTCACGCCCGCCTGGTGGAACGGCTTCCAGTAGCGCCGGGGCGTCGCCCAGCAGCCGATCCAGTCGTGGACGACGTGGACCGGAATGCCCTGGCGCGCCTTGGCGATGAGCGCCTCGCGGAATGCCCGTCCGACGCGATCGTCGCGCACGACGTAGTTCTCGAAGTACACGAAGCGCTGCGCCGCGTCGATCGCGTCGAGCCACGCCTCGAACGTGCTCGAGCCCTCGAACTGGAGCCGGATCCGATTCCCGGGGATCGTGACCGAGCCCGTCACCCGCTCCACCTCGTGGTGCGGGAACGCCTCGCGGGCACCGGGAGCCGCATGGCCCAACTCGTCCGCGCGCCTCGACAGAGGCACGTGTACAGGGTGGCGATCGGAAGCGTCGGGCATCGGGTCGTCTGGAGGGGCCGCGGGCGGATCGTGTCTCTTCGAAAGGTCGGCCGACCCCCTGCGGCGATCAAGCCGCGCGAGGCCTCGCTACAGTGCGAGGCCCTCGCTCAGCCGCACGCCACCGCCGCGCTGATCGCGGTCACCCAGTATCCGTCCTCGGGTGCTTCGGCCACGACGGTGTGGTTCATCGTGTTGACCACGTGGCCCGACAGACGCCAGTGCTCCTTGCGCTCGTCCCAGGCTTGATCGGGATCGAACGGGGCGCCGAGCACGGTCGCGAGCATCTGGGCGGCGAGGTCCTCGGCGTAGTCGCCCATCACCTTTTCGGACTGTCCGAAGGCGTGGTGCTCCGAGATGTAGCCGTACTGGGACCGGTCAGCCGGCATCGCGACGCCGACCGTGGCGCCCACGCGGCGACTGGGCTCGTTCGTGGATGCCTCCGACAGGACGCAGAAGACGACCTGGCCGGGACGCAGGAGCTTGAGCCCTTCCTCCCGCTCGACCATCTCGCAGTAGGGCGGAAAGATGGAGGATATACGCACGATGTTGTGTTGGGCGATATGGGCGTCGCGGAGCGCCATCTCGAAGCTCGTGAGTTTCTCGCGATGGATACCGACGCCCTTCGTGAAGAACATCTTCTGGGGCACATACTGGTTGCCCTGGGGCATTGCGACGCCTCCCGAAGGCGAGAGGAGAAGGGACCCGGTCTAGGCCGGCCATGTCGGACTGAAAGCGCGCGAAACTAGACGGTTTCGATGGGGCAGGTCAACCCTGTGTCGGGAACGTCCGCTCCGGCGTCACGACATTCGCGGCATAGACCGTAGATCTCGAGCCGATGCCGGACGGGGATGAAGCCCTGCTCCAACTGCACGCGCGCCTCGATGCGTTGCACTTCCGTACTCTGGAACTCGATGACCTTCCCACACTCCGTGCAGATGAGATGCTCGTGGATCGGTTGTTGGGAGAGTCGGTGCTCGTACCGCTTGAATCCCTCGCCGAAGTCATGCTCCTCCACGAGGCGGCTGCGCACGAGCAGATCGAGGCTCCGGTAGATCGTGGCTTTGCCGATGCGCTCGCCTCGCTTGCGGAGCTCGTGCTCGATGTCGTCGACCGAGAGGTGCTCGGTGGCCGTGAACACGACCTCCGCGACCGCCTCACGCTGCTGCGTCACCGGAAGCCCCTGCTCGCGCAGATACCGTCCAAAGAGTCGGATGAACGGCACGGCGACCGAGGTGTTCTTCACGCCTGCTCCACCTCCAGCAATCCAGGATCGAACTCCGCCATCAAGACGTCGAAGGAGTCCTCCGATCCTTCGATGGGCACTTCGCGCGGATCCTCCGTCTCACCACTTCGCCGCACGACGCCCTCCATGACCCGGGGTAGCGACTCCGGTGGCGCATCGCCCTCGGGCGTGAACACCGGCTCCACCGTCAAGGACCGGCCCGTGCGCTCGGCCCGGTAGGACACGGTGTACAAGGCCCGCCGCTCCTGGCCATCCAGGAAGACGCTCACGGCCACCAGGCCCTGCTCCCGTCGCCCTCGCCGTCTGGGAGGAAAGATCCAGAGCCGATCCAGCGCCTCTACGCCGAAGCGCGCCTTCACATGGACGAGCGTCCTCGGCAGCGCCTCCGGCACCCCCGGATCCGCATCCGGATCTACAGTACGTGACGGCGTCACACGGGTTCCCTTGCCGCCGCGTCGAGCGCGCGCAGCGCCGCACCGCGTGTCGCCTCGACCACCTTGCGCACCGCCTCCTTCATCGGGCCCGCGACCACTGCGCCCGAGGCCTTGATGTGGCCACCTCCGCCGAAGCGGCGGGCCAACTCGTTGACGTCGACCGGACCGTTGGAGCGGAGGGAAACCTTGACGTCGCCCGTCGTCATCAGCCGGAACAGGAGTCCCACCTGGACGCCCGCCACGCCGCGCGGGACGTCCACCATCCCCTCGAGGTCCTCGGGCGTCGCGCCCAGCTCCTCCATGGCCTCGCTCGGGACGATCATCCAGGCGACGCCAGCCTCTTCATCGAGCTCCAGCGTGGCCAGCGCGCGCTCCATGAGCCGGAGCTTCCGGAGCGGAGACGCACCGTACGCCGCGGCGTACATGGCCTCCGGATCGACCCCGCGCTCGATCAGATCGGCGATCACGCGATGGCTGCCGGGTGTGGCGTTCGTGAAGCGGAACGACCCCGTGTCGGTGAGAATCGCGATGTACATGCCTTCCAGCGCCGCCCGCGTCCAGGGCCCGTTCGTGGCGGTGAGGATATCGTAGACGAGCTCGCCCGTGGCACAGGCCTCCGGGTCTCTCAGGGACACGCCCCCGATCGGCTGGTCGCTCGGCTGATGATGGTCGATCACGGCCGTGGAGAGCTCGCGGATGAGCGATCGCACGCGTCCGATTCGGGGCACCTCGCCGGTGTCGAGCACCACGGCCAGGTCCGCCTCGTCGCAAGCGTCACGCGCCCCCCTCGAGCCGGCCTCCAGGATCCAGCTCTCGTCCTCTACGAGGAACCGATAGCTATCGGGGAACGGCGTCGGGTTGACGATCCAGGCCTCGCTGCCGTTCGCGCGCATCCAGGAGAGCAGCGCGGCTTCGGATCCCGCCCCGTCGCCGTCGGCGTTGAGGTGGGTCGTCAGCACGGCGCGACGTGCTGCCAGGAGGGCGTTCCTGACCGCCTTTACCGCTGGCACCCGCGCCGCGGGCGTCCGGTAGCTCAACAACGACTCCTGACCCTCGGGGAATTGCGAAGCGCGGGCAGCGACGCGAACAAACCGACCGCTGCGAGAACATACTTCCTTGCAGGGGACGCTCGCTACAGGACCCCACGAGAATCGGAAGGGTCCATCGCGAAACGCCCCCGCGTCACGTTCCGCGGGAGTAGGAGCCGCCGGGCAGACGCTTACGAAGCTTGGCCCACGTCGAGGCGAGATGCACGAGGTTCGAGGCCGTCCGGCCGTGTACGTGGGCCGAGGACATTGCCCTCAGGAAGTCCGCCGGCTCGTTGGCGTGCGGCAGCACCTCGACCCAGGCCCCTCCGAGCTCGCCGAGCGTATGCGCGTCCGAGCCCGCCCCGTGCAGGCTCCCGTGCCGCTCGGCGAGGTCGAGCGCCGGCGCGTTCAGCCGTCCCGGATGGAGGCGCGCGTTGAAGACCTCCACCACGTCCATCAGCGGGGCGAGCTCCTCGGCATACCTCCCTCCGCCCCCCTTCCCGCCCGCGTACGGATGCGGAAGGTACGGCACGCCCCCCTGCTCGCGGATGCGCTCGACCGTCTCGCGGGCGGGCGTGCCCTTCGGGATCTCGTCTCGCAGGTAGAGCCCGATGACGTCGATCCCCTCGGCGGTTCGGACCTCCTCTCCGGGAATGACCTCGTCGGGATGGGCCGCAGCCAGCTCCAGCGAGACGTCGAGACGGTTGTGGTCGGTCATCGCGATGCGCCCGAGACCGACGGAGCGGGCACGCTCCAGAACCCGACGAGGGTCAGAGAGGCAGTCCCACGACCCCGCCGTATGGAGGTGCAGATCCATGCGCAGCACGGCGCCACCGCCCGCGCGCTCGCGCAGCGTCTCGAGCACCGCCCGCGCGCCCGCTTCCAGTTCCTCGAGTGATCCCCCGTTCTCGAGCACGATGTCGGCGCGCCTCCGCTTCTCCCCCGGGTCCATCTGGGCAGCCATCACGAGGCGTGCCTCCGACTCCGCGAGCCCCCGCGTGGAGGCCAGGCGCTCGAGCCTGACGTCTTCGGGGGCGTCGACCAGCACCGTGACGTCGAAGTCGCGCTCCCTCCCTGTCTCGAACAGGAGCGGGATCTCGGTGACCGCGATCGAGCGGCCCTCCCGTCGCCGCTCCGCGAGCCACTCGGCCTCCAGGGCGCGGATGCGCGGGTGCAGGATCCCCTCCAGCCGCCGGCGCGCGGCTTCGTCCGTGAAGACCCGGTCGCGCAGGCGCGCGCGATCGAGCGCCCCGTCCGCGCGCACCATCTCGTCGCCGAATGCCGCGCGCACCTCCTCCAGGCCGGGGGTGCCCGGCTCTACGGCATGGCGTGCCAGCTCGTCCGCGCTCACCACCGGGATGCCCGCACCGCGCCACGCCTCGGCGACGGTCGACTTGCCGGCGGCCACGTTGCCGGTCAGCGCGACGCTCAGCATGACGGGTCTGTGGCCGCGCCGGCCCTGCGCCGGTCTCTGCGCCGGGCCGCACCCCTGATGACGAGCCACACCGCGGTGAGGACGAAGACCAGGGCGAGCGCACCTCCCACGTCCAGCACGCGGACGACGTGCTCCCAGCTCTCGCCCGCCAGAGTCCCCACCGCCACGTAGAGCGCCGTCCAACCGATCACACCCGCGAGATCGTACGGCAGAAAGCGACGGTAGGAGAGCGGGCTCATGCCCGCGGCCATCGGCATCATGGTGCGCACGAACGAGAGCAGGCGCGCCAACGTGACCGAGTACACGGGATGCCGCCCGAGCTTACGTGCCACGCGTGCGTACCGCCGCCCGAAGAACGAGGCGAACCGTCCGTTGGAGGCAACCAGGCGCCGTCCCAGCAGACGTCCGACCCAGAAACCAACCGAGTCGCCCACGGCGGCGCCCACGGCCGCCGCCAGCACCACGGACCCCAGGTCCATGGCTCCGTCCAGGGCCAGGATCGTCGCCAGCGAGGTCGCCATCCCCGACGGCACCGCCAGGCCCGTGAGGAAGCACGTCTCCAGAGCAGCCAGGACGAAGATCAGCCATGGACCGTAGGCCGGAACCAGCGCCAGGAGCGGAGAGGACAGGGAGTTCAAGCGGGTCGAGCGGGTCGGAGGAGGAAGGTCGGCGGAGATGCCCTGAAGGCACCCTCAGCGGCGCCCGACGCGATCACGAGGCACCGCCACCGTGAAGTCGTCGTCCGTTCCGGGCTTGCGGTCCGGACCGTACGAGATGATCTCGATCGAGTCCGCCAGCACCCGGAGTCCGAAGACCGATCCCCACGCGTCGGTCTTGGACGATTCCATGGTGTAACGATAGTCGAGCCACTGCTTCCAGTCCCTCCGGTCCGGAACCTGTCCCGTCTCGCGCTCCTCGTCGGCGACGTCCCGAGCCACCTGCCGCATCTTCTGCTTCGTGTTCCACTCTACGACCGGAACCCAAAGCGCCTTGGTCTTGTCGACGAGCATCCGCCTGGAGTCCGGAAAGTAGTAGGACGCGGCGAAACCGAGGATGATGAGGAGGATGAGCCTAGTCACCGAGCCTCCGCGTCATGCGGCGCCTCATCTCGGTCCCCCAGACGAGGTATCGCTCCAACTCGTCCACCCGGGGTGCAGCGGCACCGTCTCCGTAGGCGGTCTCCATGCGCCAGCGCATGTAGGACCGAGGCGGTAGGGGAAGGAAGGGCGGACGACGATACCAGGCCCGGGCCCGGAAGGCCCACGCAGCCCGAAGCAGGTGCGGGAGGAGTCGGGGCCGACGGAACGCCAGCCCGGCCATTCGCCAGTACAGGATCACGGTCCTTTCCCAGGGTGGGGCCGCAGTGGGGCGAGGACCCACTTTTTGCAATCTAGGCGCCCG
>CAZFIS010000014.1:31099-38922 GCA_964519125.1 uncultured Gemmatimonadaceae bacterium
GAGCCCTTCGAGCGCGCCCGCCGCGAGAACCGGCCCATCCTGCTGTCCGTGGGCTACTCGGCCTGTCACTGGTGCCACGTGATGGAGCGTGAGTCGTTCGAGGACCCGTCGGTGGCCGCGCTCATGAACGAAGGCTTCGTGAGCATCAAGGTCGATCGCGAGGAGCGTCCCGACGTCGACCAGATCTACCTGCGCGCGGTCCAGGCCATGACGGGCGGGGCCGGCTGGCCGCTCACGGTCTTCCTCACACCCGAGGGTGAGCCGTTCTACGGAGGGACGTACTTCCCGCCGACGCCGCGACAGGGCTCGCCGTCGTTCCGCCAGGTGCTCGAGGCCGTGCTCGGAGCATACCGCAGCCGTCCGGATGAGGTGCGCACGTCCGCGGCCGATTTGACCGGCGCGCTGCGCCGGAGCGTGGGGCGCCTCGATCCCTCGCCCGACGGAGAGCTCGGCGTCGGTCTTCTCGACCGAGCGGCCGCGTTGCTCCAGTCGCAGCACGACGCGCGGCACGGCGGCTTCGGCACGGCGCCGAAGTTCCCGCAACCCGTGACGCTTGAGCTCCTCCTGCGCCAGCACGTGAGGACGGGAGACGCCCGCATGCTCGAGATGGTCGTGCACACCCTGCGGAGCATGGCCGCCGGCGGAATCCACGACCACCTCGGGGGCGGCTTCCACCGCTACTCGGTGGACGAGGCGTGGCTCGTGCCGCACTTCGAGAAGATGCTCTACGACAACGCGCTGCTGGCCTCGGCGTACACGGACGCATTCCGGATCACGGGCGCGGAAGACCTGAGGAGCGTCGCGATGGATACCCTCGACTGGGTCGTCGGCGACATGGGCGCCCCCGAGGGAGGCTTTTACGCTGCGAGAGATGCGGACTCCGAGGGGGAGGAGGGCCGCTTCTACGTGTGGACCCGGTTGGAGGTCGACGCCGTGCTCGGCCCGGAGGAGGGGGCCCTCTTCGCCCGCTGCTACGACATGAAGGCGCCCGGCCCCTTCGAGGGCGCCAACGTCCTCCGTCTGTCCCGAACGATCGCGGCCTCAGCCGAGGCGGAGGGGCTGGCGCCGGAGGATGTCGCGGCTCGCCTGGCCGCGTCGCGGCGGGCGCTGCTGGAAGCGCGGGGCCGGCGGGTCGCTCCTCTCCGCGACGAGAAGATCCTCCTTGGATGGAATGGTCTCGCCGTGCGTGCGCTGGCGGAGTCGGGCCGTGCGCTGGGGCGACCGGACTGGGTCGAGCGAGCCGTCCGGGCCGCGGACTTCCTCGTCGAGGCACTCCGGCCCGAGGGCACCCTCCTGCACACGTGGAAGGACGGGGTGGCGAAGGTGCCCGCCTTCCTCGACGACCACGCCGCGCTGGGCAACGCGTTGCTGTCGCTGCACGAGGCGACGCTCGATCCACGCTGGTTGGGCGAGGTCCGACGCATGTGCGAGGAGATTCGGGTCGATTTCTGGTCCGAAGACGAGGGAATCTTCTACGACACGCCCGCCGAGGGTGAGCTCCTGCTCCTGCGCCCGCGGGACGCGATGGACAACGCGATGCCTTCGGGGACGTCGCTCGCCGTGGAGCTTTTCGTGCGTGCCGGCCACCTGTTCGGAAACGGCACGTACGAGGAGATCGCACGGCGCGCGCTCGCCGCCGAGGCTCCCGCCCTCGGCCGCTACGGCCCCGCGTTCGGCCGTCTCCTCTCCGCGCTCGACCGCTCGCTCGCCACGCCCCTGGAGGTCGCCATCGTCGGCGCGCGTTCCGATGCGCGCACCCACGCGCTGCTCGCAGTCGCCCTGTTGGATTTCGTGCCGAATCGAACCGTCGCGGGCCGGGCGCCGGACGAGGAAGTGGACGGCGTCCCGGTGCTGGAGGGGCGCAGCATGCGCGACCGCCGCCCGACAGCGTATCTGTGCCGAGACTACGCGTGTCGCGAGCCCGTCACCGACCCCGAAGCGCTCGCCGCGCAGATCGAGGAAGCGCGGACGGGGTAAGCGTGAGGTGGGCCCCGAAGGACGAGAATTTGGCCCCGGGCACGGGCTGCCGACCCGCTCCATCGCCTGCTGGCCCGTTTCGCCGCCCCTCAGTTATTATCTTTTCACGGTCCCGTCGATCCCCTGCCCACAGGATTTCATGGCGACGAAAGAGCAACCCATAACCCGAGCATCCACCCTCGGCGACCTGAGCCCCGAGCAGTTGCTCCGCCTCTATCGCACCATGGTGACGTCCCGGCGCATCGATGACCGGGAGATGAGCCTCAAGCGACAGAACAAGATCTTCTTCCAGATCTCGGGGGCGGGGCACGAGGTGATCGGGGCGGCCGTGGCCGAGCACTGCAAGCCGGGTCACGACTGGTTCTACTTCTACTACCGCGACCGGGCCTTCGCTCTGGGTCTCGGGCAGACGCCTCTCGATCTCCTGCTCCAGGCGGTCGCGGCCGAGGACGACAAGGCCTCGGGCGGCCGGCAGATGCCGGCCCACTACGGCGACCCCAGCCTCAACATCGTCACGGGCTCGTCCCCCACGGGCACGCAGTTCCTCCAGGCGGTGGGCAGCGCCGAGGCGGGGGTGAAGATCAGTCGGTCCGACGAGCTCCGTAAGCTCGTCGACCGCTTCGAGGAGGACGAGATCGTCGTGGTGTCCTGCGGGGACGGCACCACATCGGAGGGCGAGTTCTGGGAGGCCCTCAACTCGGCATGCACCCTGGAGCTGCCCGTGGTCTTCCTGGTGGAGGACAACGGGTATGCGATCTCCGTGCCCGTGGAGGTCCAGACGCCCGGGGGAAGCATCTCCAGGCTGGTGAAAGGCTTCCCGGGCCTCGCGATCGTGGAGTGCGACGGCACGGACGTCGTCGACAGCTACCGAG
Organism: uncultured Gemmatimonadaceae bacterium; assembly: GCA_964519125.1. Taxonomy (GTDB): domain Bacteria; phylum Gemmatimonadota; class Gemmatimonadetes; order Longimicrobiales; family Gaopeijiaceae; genus SZUA-318. The sequence continues at coordinate 33,949 of CAZFIS010000014.1, forward strand.
CTGCGGGAAAGGCCGTCGCGCACGCCCGCTCACGCAAAGGCCCGGCGCTCATCCACGCGCACACGACCCGTCCCTACTCCCACTCCATGTCCGACGACGAGCGGATGTACCGCACGGAGAAGGAGCGGGAGGCCCAGGAGGCCCGCGATCCGCTACGGCGCACACGTCAGCTCCTCATCGACACCGACATCGCCACGGCGGAGGAGCTCGACGCCCTCGAGCGCGAGGTCCAGGAGGAGGTCGCCCGGGCTTCGGACGAGGCGGTGAAGCATCCTCAGCCCCCCGTAGAGAGCGTGATGCGCCACCTGTATTCGGAGGACGTGGATCCCACCTCCGACGCCTTCGACACGGAGGATGCGCCCGCGTATCAGGACGACCGCCTGCTCACGATGGTCGATCTCATCAACGCGTGCCTGAGGGGCGAGATGGAGCGCGATCCCCGGGTCCTGGTCTTCGGGGAGGACGTCGCCGACGCGTCCCGCGAGGAGGCGCTCGCGGAAGTCCGGGGCAAGGGGGGCGTCTTCAAGGTGACGCACGGCCTCCAGCAACGGTTCGGGAGCGACCGCGTCTACAACTCACCGCTCGCAGAGGCCAACATCGTGGGGCGCGCGATCGGCATGGCGGTGCGCGGGCTCAAGCCGGTCGTCGAGATCCAGTTCTTCGACTACATCTGGCCGGCCACCATGCAGATCCGGAACGAGCTGGCCACCTTCCGCTACCGCTCCAACGGCGTATTCTCTGCTCCAGTGGTCATCCGTACCACCTACGGGGGCTACCTCAAAGGCGGCGCGATCTACCACTCCCAGACCGGAGAGAGCATCTTCGCGCACTGCCCGGGGCTGCGCGTCGCCATGCCCGCGACCGCCGAGGACGCCAACGGCCTCCTGCGCACGGCGATCCGCTGCGAGGACCCCGTGCTCTTCCTCGAGCACAAGCATCTTTACCGCCAGGTCTACAACAAGGGCCGCGACCCCGGCCCGGACTTCATGATCCCGTTCGGGAAGGCGAAGGTCGTTCGCGACGGCTCCGACGTCACGGTGGTCGCGTGCGGCGCGCTCGTGAAGCGGACCCTGGACGCGGCGAAGCTCGCCTCGGAGCAGCACGGCGTGGAGGTCGAGGTCCTCGACCTGCGCACCGTCCAGCCGTTCGACATGGAGCGGATCGCGCAGTCGGTGAAGAAGACCGGGAAGGTCATCGTGGCGCACGAGGACAGCCTCTCGTGGGGCATCGGGTCGGAGATCGCCGCGCGCATCGCCGACGAGCTCTTCCCGTGGCTGGACGGACCCGTGCGGCGGGTCGCCTCCCTCGACACCTGGGTCCCGTACGCACCCGTGCTGGAGGAGGCCGTCCTCCCGCAGGCGGCCGACGTGCTCGCGGCGATCCTGGAGCTGGCGCGCTTCTAGGGCGTGCCGTGAGGGGCGCTAGAAGCGCACCCCCAGCGTGATCGGGAAGTAGCGGAGGTCGCCGCCCGTGGCGTGGATGCTCACGAAGCGCGCCTCGACGAACCCGCCGAAGCCGAGGAGGCCCGCGCTCAGCCCTACACCGGCATGGTAGCCCACATCGGTGGCGCTTCCGCCGCCGAGCTCGCTGCCGTAGCTCGTGTGGTACTCGCCCAGGCCACCGAGCACGTACGGGGAGATCCCGACGCCTCCCAGGGACAGCACGGCGCTCACCGTCCCGTCGGCGATCGTCAGGTTGCCGGACCCGCCTCCCACCGCCGGAAACCGGTTCACGTCGCCCTCCACGCGAGCCGACAGGGGAAAGAGCGGCACGCCGATCTGGAGCCCCACCGTTCCGTGATAGCCCGAATTCACCACGTTGGAGAGATTCCCCGACGGCTCGCTGAGCCCGGCGCCGAGGATGAGGTGGACCTGCGCGGACACCGAGGCCGGCACGGTGAAGAGCGCGGCAGCCAGAGCTACGAAGGCCGCCCGGGAGGAGAAGCGTCGCATGAGGGAGTCTCGCGGTTTCGGGGATGGACGCCCGCGCGGTCGGTCGGCGGACGGCGGGGTCCGATGAAGCGGCCCTGCTACCAGGTTGCACCGGCGGGACGGGCCATGCAAGAAGGACGCGCCCCCAGGGAGGCGGCCCGGATCAGAAGCCCCAGGTCGCTCCGAGGATCACCGCCGTGTAGCGGTAGTCCGAGGCACCCGTCGAGAAGCTCTGGAGACCGGTCGACGAGTATCCCCCGGCCAACGAAACCTCCCGCCCCGGCGCGAATCGGTAACCGATCCGACTGGAGAGGCGGTACGCCGCCTTCAGGCTCCCCGCGCGGGTGACCTGCTGCATACCGGGAGCCACCTCGAGCAGCAAGCTCCAGTGCCCGGGCTCGTAGAGCCAGCGGCCGGTGGCCTCGGCGATGCCGTAGAAATCCGGGTCGAAGTAGCCGTCGTGCAGGTATTTCTGGAACCCGAAGCCGCGCGCCGCGAGGCCCACGGTCACGAAGTGCGTGAGGCGCTTCGAGGCCGAGATCGCGGCGTTGGCCCGTTGGTTCCTCTCCGAGCCGTGGAACACCGCGCGGCCCAGCGACGCGTCCACGCGCCACCCGGGAGCCGGGGTCCAGCGGCCCGTGAGGTCCAACTGGCTCATGCGTACGCCGTGCTCGGCCAGGAGCGCCGTGGCGTCCAGCGCCTGCGACGCCCACGAGACCGCGCCCGAGTATGGGTACCGGCCCGGCGAGGAGAGCCCGAGGCGGAGTGAGGTGAACGCGTGCCGCGCGGGACCGTCGTTCCGGCTTCCGCCGAGCCCGCCCAGGATCGTCCACCCCGGTTGGAGCACCCAGCTCCCCGTGACCGTGAGGCCCCAGGCCGAACGACTCAGCGTGTGCTGGTCGAGGCCCCTCCGGTAGTAGTCGGCGCGCAAGGCGACGCGCGGCTCGGGATGCCACTCGCCCGTCAGGATGCTGGACACCATCCGGTTGCCGTCGGAGTCGTGCTCCACCACGATGCTCGGGCGCGCCTGCGGCGACAGAGCGGTCCGCACCGTGCGGAGCTGCTCGCGTACGTCACCGTCGTTCGGCGAGAGCCTCTCGGCCCTCTTCAGCACCTCGAGCGCGGCCGCGGCGCGCCCCTGCCATCTCAGGTTCTGGGCCAGCCCCGCCAGCGTCCGCACGTCCTTCGGGCTCACCGTCGCGGCGCGCCGGTACGCCCGCTCGCCCTCCACCAGACGCCCGTCCCAACTCAGTGCCCTTCCCATTCCGCGCAGGGCCTCGATCTGCCCGGGATCGGCCGCGAGGATCCGCCGGTACTGCGCGATGGCCTCGTCCAGGTGGTTCGACAGCGTGAGCACCCGCGCCAAGCCCAGCCTGGCCTGCACGTCCCCGGGATTGGCCGTGAGCAGCGAATCGTAGACCGCCCTCGACGCCTGGTAGCGCGAAGCCCACGAGAGCACTTGAGCTTGCTGCCGCCGCGCTTCGCCGTTGTACGGGGCGATGGCGAGGAGCTGGTTGTAGCCCGACAGCGACGCCTCGTAGTTCCCGGCCCACGCCTCGAAGAGCGCCCGCGCCTCCAGCGCGCCCGGGTGCGCTGGATGCCGGGCGAGCAAGCTGTCCAGTTCCGCGATCGCGCCCGAGACGTCTCCGCTCCACGCCCGCACGCGCGCGCGATCGACGCGGGCGTCCAGGTCGGCCGGCGCCACCTGGATGAGCCGGTCGAGGAGCGCCAGGGATCCGGTGTAGTCCTGCTTCCAGGCCCGCAGGAGCGCCACGCGGTGGAGCGCCGTGGCGTCGTCCGGGTTCGCCTTCAGGCGGGCCTCGTAGAGCCGCAGGGCGAGAGCCTGGTCGCCGCGTCGCCAGGCGACGTCCGCCGAATCCGGCGCGGCCCGGGCCGGAGCGGCCGCGGCGCGGACCCGCGCCGTATCCGCGGCGCCCGTGTCCGGGGGCGCATAGGGTCGCAACGAGCGGAAGGTCTCGCGCAGGCTGTCATCCACAGGCCGGCGCCGCTCCTTCCAATCCGGCTCGTTCCACGTGGGCCACGTGAAGCGGCCGGCCGTGGCGGAGTCTCCTCCTTGCCAGATCCCGTCGGCGCGGTGCACCGCGCCCACCAGCCCGATGTCCTTCACCTGGATGGTGCCCAGCTCTCCCACGAGGGAGTCCGGCCACGCGTGGAATCCCGGCTTCAGGCGCCACCGTCCATCCGCGCCCCTGACAGCTCGCGAGGTGTCCGCGCCCGGACCCTGGAGCACGCTCCGGCTGCTCGGATCGGTCACGTCGATGAGCCCCCATGGGATGCGGACCTCGAGAACGCTCCCCCCCTCCGCGCGCTCCCAGCACCCATCCGGGGCCGTTCCCTCGGGAAGGACGCCCCGGTCGTACCCGACCGCGAGGTACTCCGTGGAGTCCCGCGCGAAGCGTCGCCGGTTCACGATGATGCGCAGGGAGTCGTAACGGCCGTCGTCGTTCGGCACGGTGTAATACGGCAGGTTGTAGCGCATCTCCTCGCGGGCGCGGAAGAGCCCCGGCGGCGGATCCGCGATCGGGTACGTCTTGCCCTCGAGCCCCCTTCCCCCCTGCCCCACCGGCACCAACCGGAACGGATCGGACGGAGGATCGGCCAGGATGCGCACGTGGTCGCGCGTGGCGCGCAGCACGAACTCCACGCCCTCCGGCAGGCGGGGACCCGAGCGTCCGGGCCAGCGGAAGTCACCGGCGTCGGGACGCACCATGTCGAAGCCGACGTAGAGCGTGTCGTCGGCCGTCCGCCCCGGCGCCTCTACGAGCAGCCAGAGGTAGGAGGCATCGGTCGTGGCGCGCAGCGTCATGCCGTCACCCTGGGCGACAGGCTTGATTCGACGCCATGCATCCAGCCGGTCGGTGAGGCTCGAGCCCGGAAGCGCCGGACGGGCCTCCATCGCCCACATACCGTACTGCTCCTCGGCGTCCAGACGGTTGAGCCAGAGGCGCTTCCGATCGGCGGGGAGCTCGAAGTCGATCGTCACCCAGTTCTTCTTGAACCACTCGTCGATCCACGAGAAGAC
>CAZFIS010000015.1:0-38229 GCA_964519125.1 uncultured Gemmatimonadaceae bacterium
AGTGGGCCCTGGGGGATTGCGGATTCGAGCCAGAGACGCGTGCGTTCCATCCTCATGTGACGCTGGGGCGGGCCGACAATGACAGCGCCGGTGCGTTCCGGGGACTCGATGATCTCGTAGCGGGCCTGGAGTTCCACGGGGACGTCAAGGTGCGCGCGCTCGACCTCATGCGGAGCCACCTCTCCCGTGAGGGCGCGAGGTACAGCGTTCACTCCAGCGCCAGGCTGGCCTCACCATGATCCTGAGGAGCGACGATCGGTGTTCGGTCTGATCAAGAAGCTGCTGGCGGTGGTGATCATCGTGGCCGCCGCCTACGCGGGCTTTCGCTGGGGAGGCAAGGTGTTTCCTCCGCTGGAGCGCTTGCTGGGGTACGGCCACGAGGCTCCGAGCGCCCATGCGACGGGGGGACCTTCGCAAGCGATCGCCGACTCGACGCTCGACCTCTTCGAGCGTTTCCGTGACGGGAAGGGGTCGGACCGGATGGCGCTGGGGAGCACCCAGCTCACCTCCGTGGTCCGCTACGCTCTTCCCGGCCTCGTGCCGCCCGGCGTGAGCGACCCGACCGTGTCGCTCCGGGACGGGCGCGTGAACGTCTCGGCTCGGGTGGCGGTGCACGCCTTCCCGCGCCTCCCTCACCTCGACCAGGTGGCGGGTTTGCTCCCGGACACGGTGCTCATCGACATCCAGGGCTCCCTCGTGCGGGTGGACCAGGAGCATCTCGCCCTGCTCGTGGACCGGATGCAGGTCGTCCACATCCCCTTGCCGGAGCGCATGATCGCCGCCGTGCTGGCGGGCCTGGGAGCGGACCGGCGAGCCGGCCTGCCCCCGGATGCGCTCATGGTGCCGCTCCCCGACGGGCTCTCCTCCGCGTTCGTGCAGCGCGACAGCCTCGTTCTCCTCGCCAAGCGCTGACCCATGGCCAAGCTCCTCGTCGTCGACGACGAACCCGGGATCCGGGACGTGCTGGCACAGGTGTTCGAGTACGAGGGCCATGACGTCGAATCCGCCGGCGACGGTCCGGAGGCGCTCGAGATCGCCGCGACGTTCCATCCCGACGTGACCTTCCTCGACGTGAAGATGCCCGGCCTCGACGGCCTGGAGGTGCTGGAGCGCCTCCGGGCGAAGGATCCCGGGGCGCTGGTGATCATGATCTCCGGACACGGCTCGATCGAGACCGCGGTCGAAGCGACGCGCAAGGGCGCTTACGACTTCCTGGAGAAGCCGTTGGATACCGACCGCTTGCTGGTCACGCTCAAGCGGGCGTTGGACCTGAAGGGCCTCACGCAGAGCATGGAGGCGTTGCGCACCGAGGTCGAGAGCCGCTACGAGGTCGTCGGCAACTCCTACGAGATCAGGCAGGTGCTGGAGCGCGTCGAGCGGGTGGCGCCCACCGACGCGCGGGTGCTCATCAGCGGCGAGAACGGCACGGGCAAGGAGCTCGTGGCCCGGGCGATCCACCGCCTCTCCGAGCGCTCGGAGGGCCCGTTCGTGGAGGTCAACTGCGCGGCGATCCCCTCGGAGCTCATCGAGTCTGCGCTGTTCGGGCACATGAAGGGCTCGTTCACCGGCGCCGTGCAGGATCGGGCGGGCAAGTTCGAGCAGGCGGACGGCGGCACGCTCTTCCTCGACGAGGTGGGTGACATGTCGCTGGCGGCCCAGGCCAAGGTGCTACGCGCGCTGGAGCAGGGGGTCGTGACGCGCGTGGGTGGCGCACGCTCCATCGAGGTCGACGTGCGCGTGGTGGCGGCCACGAACAAGGATCTTCCCAAGGAGATCGACGCGGGCACGTTCCGCGAGGACCTCTTCTATCGGCTGAACGTGGTGCCGATCAACGTGCCCCCGCTGCGGGAGCGACGCGAGGACATTCCGATGCTGGTGCATCACTTCACCGAGCTCATGGTGAAGAGCGACCGCGTGGCGTCTCGCGTGTTCACCGACGAGGCGATCGACTCACTCGTCGGCCTCGAGTGGCCTGGCAACGTGCGCGAGCTGCGCAACACGGTCGAGCGGCTCCTGATCCTCGCCACCGGCGACGCCGTGCGCCTGGAGGACGTGCAGATCCTCGCGACTGCGCGTACGTCGCCCACGGGGTTGGCCGGCGAGCTGCTGCGAGCCGAGACGTTCGCGGACTTCAAGGACCGCGCGGAGCGGGCCTACATCCTCCAGAAGCTGCACGAGAACGATTGGAACGTGGCCGAGACCGCCCGCCGCATCGACATGCCGCGCTCCAACCTGTACAAGAAGATCGAGAAGTACGGTCTGGTGAGGGACGAGTAGCGGCCGGCGGAAGCCGACGCCCGCCCCGGCGGTGCCGCTTGCTCGACCGGACGTCCGGTTGCTGGCCGCATCCCGGGGCCATTAGGTTGGAGCGAATCATCGAATCGGCGGGTGGGTCATCACGGAAGCCGGTGTGAATCCGGCGCGGCCCCGCCACTGTGAGAGGTCCGGACGTCGCCCTGCCGCGAAGATCCGGAACGCGTGTTCACCGATGCCACTGGGGATTCGTCCCCGGGAAGGCGAGCATCGCGGCCTCGAGCCAGGAGACCTGACCCACCCGTGCCATCGCCATCGTCTCCGAGGGGGGACGGGCACGGCCGAGCCTGTCTCGACGCGTCCCGCTTCCGGTCCCGGAGCCAGAACGGGACGCTTCTACGATGACACGTCTGCTCAGGGCCCTGCCTGCCGCGCTCCTGCTCGTTCCCATCCTTCGGCTTCCGGCTGCGGCGCAACAAGACCCCTACGTCCTCGAGGGGTTGGTGGTCACGGCGAGCCCTACGGCTCGTCCGCTTACCGCCGTCGCCACGCACGTCACCGTGCTCGACGGCGCCAAGCTGCGCGCCGAGGGCCTCACCCGGGTGGAGCAGGCGCTCGAGCAGGTGCCCGGGCTCGACGTCGTGCAGGGAGGGTCCACGGGAGCGGCCACGTCCCTCTTCCTGCGTGGAGGCGAGAGCGACTACGTGCTCGTCCTGGTGGACGGGGTCCAGGTCAACCAGCCGGGAGGCGCCTTCGATTTCTCCTCGCTCACGCTCGACGACGTCCAACGCATCGAGATCGTGCGTGGGCCGGCGAGCGCGCTCTACGGCTCGGATGCGGTGACGGGGGTCATCCAGATCATCACGAAGGACGGCCGGGGTCCCGCGCTCGTCGAGGCCAGCGCCCGGGCCGGCACCTACGCGCGCCGCGAATGGTCTCTGTCGGCGTCGGGAGGAGGGGAGCGCGCCTCGGGCTCCTTCGGGGTCTCCCGGCTCACGACGAACGGCATCCTTCCGTTCAACAACGCCTACGAGAACACCGCCTTCACCGGCACGGCCCGGTTTCGCCCGGACGGCGCCACGAGCGCCCGCGTCGCTCTTCAGCTCGGGAGCCACACGTACCACTTTCCGACCGACGGGTCGGGCCAACTGGTGGACCACAATCAATACACGCACGAGAACGAGCTCGTGGCGAGCGTGGATGCGACGCGCTTCGTCGGTGGCGGGATCGAGATCCAGAGCCAGTTGGGACTGAGCCGCACACGAGGCGGTACCGACGACCCTCCGGACGGCCCGGCGGACACGCTCGGCTACTTCGCTTCGACGAGCCTCGATCATGTGCAGCGGGCCTCGGCCAACCTGCGTGCCATCTATCGCTTCTCGGGCCTGGTGGCCACGCTCGGGTGGGAGCTCGAGGAGGAGCGGCAGCGCTCGGCGACGACGTCCGCGAGCCAGTGGGGTGACACCTCGGGCAGGAGCAGGTACGCGCGGTGGGACCGCGCGTATTATGCGTATCTGAGCGGCCAGGGCGGGGCCGCGGCCTTCAACATCGGAGCGCGGCTCGAGGACAACGAGCGGTTCGGCGCGTTGGGGACGTGGCAGGCGGGCGTCACCTGGCGCCCGCTCGGAGCGGCCGGGCCGAGGTTGAGCGGCTCCGCCGGCGTGGGCATCAAGGAGCCGACGTTCTACGAGAACTACGCCACGGGCTTCGCGCGGGGAAACCCCGACTTGAGCCCCGAGCGCTCACGCTCGTGGGAGGTCGGACTGGATGAGACGCTGACGGGCGGTGCCCTCACGGTGCGCGCCTCGTACTTCTCGCAGCGGTTCCAGGACTTGATCCAGTACACGGCGACGACGCCGACTCCCGACGCGCCGAACTTCTTCAACGTCGCCAGGGCAGCAGCCTCGGGTGTCGAGCTCGAGGGTGCGGCCCACGAGGGACCATTCGGAGCGCGGGCGTCGTGGACGTGGTTGCGAACCCGCGTCCTGAACGCGGGTCTGGATGCGGGGCAGGGCCCCGGGGCAGAGTTCGTCGACGGAGAGAGGCTCCTGAGGAGGCCGGCGAACATGGCGACTCTCGGTGCGAGCTACGACGCCGGCGGGCGCGCTTCGGTGACCGCGGAGCTGAGGATCGTCGGCACCAGAGACGGCCGCGATTTCCGCTCGTACCCTGCGACGCGTGTGGTGCTTCCGCGGTACGAAAACCTGTCCGCGGGGGGGGAGGTCCGTCTGTGGGCGCCGGAGGCCGATCGCCCGGGCCTGAGCTTGACGCTCAGGGGAGAGAACCTGCTGAACCAGTCCTACCAGGAGATCGTCGGGTTTCCGGCGCCTGGACGTGAGCTCTTCATCGGCGGCCGCGTGACGCTCGGGTCGTAAGGCGGGCCAGCGACGCGCTCAGCGCACGATCTCCGTCCCGTCGGGGAAGGAGTACAGCGCCTCCATCGTACGGTAGTCCCGGGCGGTCAGGGCATTCGCGGTGTTCATCGGATACATGACGTCGCTCGGCGAATCGCTGTGGCCGAGCCCGAGCGCGTGCCCCATCTCGTGGGCGGCCGTCAGGAACAGCTGATGGGAATCGACCACTCGGTTCGGGTCGAAGGGGCTGCGGATCGCGAGCTGGAGCGAGACGACGCGAAGCCCCTTCGCGCGCGACCACTGCGTCTGCGCTTCGCCGATCTTTCTGCCGCCGAGCGCGCGCACCCACTGAACGGAGAAGCTCGCAGGGCGCAGCCCGCGCTCTTCCACGAGGATCGGAAACGGTTGTCCATTCCACTCCCGGATCCCGTCCTCCGCCGCTTGCTGGAGAAGCCGCGCATCCGTGGCACTGACGCCCTCCGGCCGCGGAACGTGGACGACGATCGTCCCATGGAAGTCCTTCCAGCGGCGGAGCGTGAGGGTGTCCGAGTGCGCGAGCGCCGCGCACAGATACCCCACGTTGAGGCAGGCGCGGTCCGCACTCAGGACGGGCGCGGCAGACGGCGGGTGCGCCGCGTCGCGACCGGCAGCGATGCATGCGGGCGTGGAATCGCATGCCGAACCGGGGCCCTGCCGGGGTCCCGCCTCGCCTCGAGTCGAGGTGCTGGACTGAGCCCAGTAGGCCAGACCGCCGACGACCAGGACGGCGGCCAGGAGTGTGAGTGGGTTCGGAGAGCGGCCGGAGCGGAGCAGCGGGAGCACCGGGGTGGAGGGATTTCGGTGGCAGGGACGTTGCGAGAAGGTAGGATGGACTCGCGGACCGGAAAAGCGTGGCCTGCGCGGGCGCACCGTGGTACGATACTGCGAGGGTGTGCGGCGCCGGTCGCGGACCGGACCACCACTCCGGCACCTGCCCGTTGGGGGGTGCTGACGTCTCCGAGGAGTTGCGGGCGTGCAAGAGACCGAACGGGAATCCGGAGCGGAAGGGTCCGTAGGTGGTGCCCAGGAGCGCCGTGGCACGCTGTCGACCGTCTGGGATTGGACGAAGCCCGTCGCCGTCGTGCTCTTGCTGTTCCTGGCGATACGGACGTTCGTGGTCGAAGCGTTCCGGATTCCCACGGCGTCGATGGAAAATACGCTCATGGTCGGTGACTTCCTGCTCGTCGACAAGGCGGTCTACGGCGCCGAGATCCCGGGGACGGATCTCCATCTGCCGGCGTTCGCGGAGCCCAGGCGTGGAGACGTGATCGTGTTCAATCCGCCCCCTTTCCCGGCCCGGTACTGGGTGAAGAGACTGGTGGGCGTGCCGGGTGACACGTTGTCGATGAGGAACAAACAGCTCTTCCTCGACGGGCGTCCGGTCGTCGAACCGTACGCGCGCTACAGCGATCGGCGGGGCGACGTCGTCAACCCCGACATGCTCTGGCAGTCGAACTACCTGGCGGCCGGGACGAGCTCCAGATACCACCCCAGCCGGGACAACTGGGGCCCCCTCGTGGTGCCGCCGGACAGCTTCTTCGTGCTGGGCGACAACCGAGACGACAGCGAGGACTCGCGCTACCTGGGGTTCATTCCACGCTCGGCGATTCGCGGGCGGCCGTGGTTCGTCTACTTCTCGTTCGATCCCACCGCGATCGATCGCATACCGTGGCTCCACGACGTCCGATGGGGTCGCATCGGCCAAGAGATTCGCTGATAACTTGCGCACGAAGAGCCGGGCACCATGGGCTCGATCCGGGGGGTAGTTGCGCTGGAGGCTTCGGGTCCCAATGATGTCGGTGGTGCGAAGAACTACGCTCGTGTGAACCTGTGCCCGGATCCCTGCGCAGAACCCACCTCCCGCCACGACGCTCTCCATGACCTTCTCCACCCAACGCGGATCCTTCCGGGAAGGTTCGCTCGACCAGTACCTGAAGGAGATCAGCCAGTACCCCCTCATCGACCGTGCGGAAGAGGTGCGGCTCGCGCGCTTGATCCGGGAGGGCGAGAGCGAGGCACTCGACAAGCTCGTACGCTCGAACCTGCGGTTTGTCGTGTCGGTGGCGAAGAAATATCAGAACCAGGGCGTGCCGCTCTCGGACCTGATCAATGAGGGAAACCTCGGCCTCATCCGGGCGGCGCATAAGTTCGACGAGACGAAGGGCATCAAGTTCATCAGCTACGCGGTCTGGTGGATTCGCCAGGCGATCCTCCAGGCGCTGGCCGAGCAGAGCCGGATCGTGCGCGTTCCCCTCAACCGGGCCGGCGCCCTGCACCGCATCGGGCGTAGGAGTTCCTCCCTGCTCCAGGAACTCGGTCGCGAGCCGACGGTGGAGGAGATCGCCGAAGGGCTCGACATCACCGAGGAGGAGGTCGAGCGCACGCTGGCGATTTCGCAGTCGCACCTGTCGCTGGACGCCCCGCTCACCCCCGGGGAGGACAACCGGCTCCTCGACTATCTGCCGGACCAATACTCACCCGGTCCCGAGGACGAGGCGTACGAGCACGCGCTGAAGGACTCGATCGAAGAGGCGCTCGGCACACTCAAGGAGCGCGAGGCGAAGATCCTTCGCCTCTACTTCGGCCTCGATGACCAGGAGCCGATGACCCTGGAGGAGATCGGCTCGTTGCTCGGCATCACGCGGGAGCGGGTCCGGCAGATCAAGGAGAAGGCGCTCGTGCGCCTGCGCCACGCCTCGAGGGCCCGCTTCCTCGAGACCTTCATGTAGTGGCGGGGCTCTCCTGCCTGCGGGCGAAGTACGCCTCTTCCATGAGCGCGAGCTTCGCCACGATCTGCTGGGAGAGATCGCGCGACCGACGCAGCCCGGAGTGCTCCGAGCTCGGGTGGACGACCTCGAAGTCCACGTAGAACGAGTCGCCCCGGGCGGGCACGGTCGACCACGTGTCCTGTCGGTCGCCCCGCAGGTAGACGCACAGGGCATTACAGTTGCGCACAGACGCCAGCAGGCGTCCGACTCCGTAGGCGGCGGACTCCATCTCGACCCTGCCGCTGCGGCTCCGACCCCCTTCAGCAAAGATGAGCGCGGTCTCTCCGCGAGACAGGAGGTGCTGGATGCGCTGGAGCACACTCGACACGTGCTCCCGGCTGCCGCCGCGGACGATGGGGATGCACTTGACCACCCACGCGGCGGCCCGGTTGAGCCAGTTGAACGCGAAGTTCCGATACTCGGGCAGATTCCACGGCATGCGCCGATAGTTGAGCACGTACCACCAACTACCACCCAGCGCCCAGGCAACCAGGGCGGAATCGGCCATCGTGAGATGGTTGGCGCAGATGAGCAGCGGGCCCTTGTTCTCGCGCGCGAGCTGGTGGAAGCGGTGCCGGACGTCGCCGGCGTTGTGGATGCGGTAGCCGAGGAGGACACGCAGGACGAACGCGGCCGTCGGCACCCATACGACCGCGGACAGGCGTCCGACCTGGCGCTGGATGGCGAGGGCCATCCGCGTCCTCAGAGGCAGTTTCCCCATCGGCCGCCGCCTCAGGACACCTTGTCCAGGATGAGCTTCACCGCGTCGCCGATCGTGTTGACGGCGTCGGCATCCTCGTCCTCGACCTCGATGTCGAACGCGTCCTCGAACTCGAGGATGACGTCGACCAAGCGGGCCGAGTTCACCTTGAGGTCCTGAAGGATGTTCGTCTCTTCGGACACGTTCTCAAGCGCTTCCTTGTCCTTGGCGAAGGGGGAGATGATCTCCACCACCTTGGCGAACACCTCGTCTCTCGTCATTACGCTATCTCCTTGGACATTCAGGCTCACGGCGCGTCTCAATCCCAGCGCCGGTAGATCACACAGGCGTTCACATCACCGAAGCCGAATCCGGCCTTGATGATGGTACGTAAATCGGGCGCTTCCCGGAACTGATGAGGGATCGCGCGTGCGTAGGCCTCGATCTCCGGATGCACGTCCTCGCAGTTGAGCGATCCGTGAAGATAACCATCGCGCAGCATGAGGATGCAGGCCACCGATTCCAGCGCCCCGGCGGCGCCCAGGGCGTGGCCGATCATGGACTTCGTCGAGTGGATCGTCGGCAACGTTTCGGGCGTGCGGTTCAGCGCGTGGGCCCAGTTGGCCACCTCGCGCGGATCCGCGCCCGTCGCCGTCAGATGGCCGTTGATCGCATCGATCTCGTCGGGCGAGATCCCGGCGTCGGCGACGGCGGCGCGAATGCAGCGGCGCACGCTCTCGGGGTTGGGGGCCGTCATGCTGCCACCCATGCGGTGGCCGCCGCAGTTGAGCGCCCCTCCGAGGACCTCCGCGTAGATCCGGGCTCCCCGCTCGAGCGCGCTGTCGAGGCTCTCGAGGTGCAGGACGCCCGCACCGCTTCCGGGGATGAAGCCTGCCGCCGTGGCGCTCATCGGGCGGGAGGCCGCTTCGGGCCGGTCGTTGTGCGTGCGGCATAGCACCCGCATCGCGTCGAACCCCGCCCAGATGTAATGGCTGGACCCCTCCGAGCCGCCGCACAGCATGCGCTCGGCCAGCCCGGTGCGGATCCTCTGCGTGCCCTCGATGATCGCCTCGGTGCCCGTGCTGCAGGCACTCGAATTCGACGTCACCTGATTACCCAGCGCCAGAAGGCCGGAGACCCGGGCCGAAACCCCGCTGCCCATGATCTGCTCGACGATCGTGCTTCCCATTCGGCGGACGCGTCCCGCATTCGTCATGGGCACGAGCTTCTCCCCGGTGGTGTCCAGACCACCGATGCCCGTGCCGATGATGGCGCCGGCCTCCCAGTACACGTGGTCGTCGCGAGGGTCGGGACGCTCGAACCCGGCGTCCGTCCACGCGTCCACCGCCGCGATCGCTCCGTAGCGGTGGTTGGAGTTCATCGCGAAGAGCTCGTCTTCCTCGAAGTACCGCCCCGCCACCTCGTCCACCCCCTGGGGCACTCCGGCGACCGTGCAGCCGAAGTTCAGCTCTTCCATGACGGGGATGTGGCGCAAGCCCGAACGGCCCTCGCGCAGCGCGTTTCCGTATTCTTCCAGCCCGACGCCGTTCGGCGCGACGACACCCAAACCCGTGACCACGACGCGCCGGCTCATCGGAGCACTCCGATGCCCGAGATCGTCGCCGAGCAGACCAACGTTCCGTCGTCCAGATGCATTTCAGCCTCGCTTCGGATCTTCGCGCGGCGGAAGAACTTCTTTCGCGCCGTGATCGTCACCCTTTCTCCCGGCTTCACCAGCCCGGAGAACTCCACCTCCGCATCCGTGAAGAGCGCGATCCGGCGACTTACCTCCTCCATGCCACCCTCGAGCGCGAGCAGATAGATCCCCTGGGCCACCACCGAGACCTGGGCCATGGACTCCAGGAGGATGACCCCGGGCGTCACCGGATTGCCGGGGAAGTGCCCTCGGTAGAAATCGGACTGCGGGCGGAACCGATACCGGGCCACGATGTGGTCGGCGTCGACCTCGAGGATCTCGTCGACGAACCGGAACGGCTCGGCCTGCGGAACGAGCGCCAGAACCTCCCCGGGGGAGAGCTCGAGACTCACTCCTCCATCCTCCCGCCCCTCGAATGCTTCGACTGGAACGGGTAGTCCGGGTAGTCGATGTCGCGGAACACTCCGACCTTGGCGCGCTTGATCTCGTAGATGGCCTCTCCGTCCACGAGCACCCGTGCGTCACCGATCGCGATCGACGACCCGGAGGCGGGCAGCTCCTGGTAGCGGACGATGTCGACCTCGTACCGAACCACTCCGTCGTACGGGCGGATCTGGCCTGAGAACTCGACCTCTCCGCACCCCAGGGCCCTCCCTGTACCGAGGGCTCCCCGCCAGGCGCAGTAGAACCCGATCATCTGCCACACACCGTCGACCCCCAGACACCCCGGCTGGACCGGGTCGCCCAGGAAATGGCACTGGAAGAACCAGTCGTCCACACGCACGTCCCGCTCGGCCACCATTCGGCCTTTTCGTCCGTTGCGCGAGATGTGCTCGATGCGATCGACCATGAGCATGGGCGGCAGGGGCAGGCGCGCTCCGAAGCCGGCGGGTGCGCTGTCGACGAGCCTCCCGTACGCCATCGCGAGGACCTCCTCGCGCGTGAACATGCCGCGCTCCCGGAACTCGTCGTACGTCATCACGATGGCGCTCCGAACCGCAGCACGAAGCTCGACCAGGTGAGGCCCGAGCCCACCCCGACGACCGCCACGTCGTCGCCCGGTCGCCAATCATCCCATCTCATGGACACGACGGACGGCGCTCCGGCAGCTCCCGTGTTGCCGTATTCCACGACGTTGTAGTGGTGCCGATCGTCGGGGACCTCGCACTGATGACATACCGTCTGGAGCATCAACAGGTTCGCCTGATGGCCGATGAAGTGCAGACGGCGCTCAGGGTCGGTGTACGTGCCCTGGAGGCCACGCAGAAGACGGATGGTCTTCTTGATGGCGAACATCTGGACCGT
Organism: uncultured Gemmatimonadaceae bacterium; assembly: GCA_964519125.1. Classification (GTDB taxonomy): domain Bacteria; phylum Gemmatimonadota; class Gemmatimonadetes; order Longimicrobiales; family Gaopeijiaceae; genus SZUA-318. The sequence goes on from CAZFIS010000015.1 coordinate 11,077, forward strand.
ACGGCCGTCCTGGCGGAAGTGACCGCCCACCCCCACGACCACCTTGTCGGCTCCCGCCGGGCTCGAGTGCAGCTGGTTCCCCACGATCTCGACCCTCGACGGTATCCGCGTCGAGAGCACGGCGGCGGTGGTCCCGTCGCCCCACAGCACCGACGCCGACCGGTCGGCGTAGTCGACGGTGGTGGTCAGACTCTCGGGCGTGACCACGAGCACGAAGTCTGGAAGCGCGTCCGGGCCCATGCCAGAGAGCATGAACAGCGTGGTGAAGAAGCTCGTGCACGCCGAATTCATGTCGAAGGAGGGAACCTCGAGCCCGAGCTCGCGTGCCACCCAGCACGCGTCGGCGGGGGACATCGAGTCCGGATGGCTGGAGCCCGTGATGACCAGGCCAACGTCGTCCATCTCGATCCCGGCCCGCGCCACAGCCATCTCCGCAGCGCGCTTGCCGGTCTGGCCGTGCGTGTAGAGCGCGGCCTCCTGGCCGAGGATGGGATCTCGGTTCCGCGTCTCCCGAATGTAGTCGAGCGGCATCACCGTGCGTCGGCTACGGATGCCCACGCGCTCCATGATCCACGCGTCGCTGGTACCGATGTCCAGCTCCTCCAGGAACGCGTTCGTGATCTCCGTCTCGGGATGGAAGTGGCCGAGCCCATGCAGCCAAAGGCTCATCCCTGGGCCCCCGAGATGTGCTCGCCACCGTCGACGCGGATCACGGCTCCGTTGATCCAGGCGGCCTCGGGCAAGGCCAGCAGGTATACCACGTTCGCTACGTCCTCGGGTGTGGTCAGCCGGCGGAACGGGTTGCGCGAGCGCGCCTGGGCTTTGAGGTGGGCGTTGCCCGGGATGAGGCGCAACGCGGGCGTGTCCGTGACGCCCGGCTGGAGGATGTTCGAGCGGATGCCGAGGTGTGCCATCTCTGTCGCGATCGAGCGGGAGACCGATTCCAGGGCGGCCTTGGCCGCCGACACTGCCGCATACCCCTTCCAGGCTACGGCGTTGCCCTCGCTCGTGAAGCCGAGCACGCGCGCGTCCGAGGCGAAGAGCCCCCGGGCGTGCACGGCCTGGGTCCAGGCGAGCAGGCTCGTGCCCATGGCGTGGACCGTGCGCGCCATGTCCTCTTCCTCGATGAGGGCGTCGGAGGAGTAGGTCGGGGCGGTGGCCACACCAGCCAGGCCGTCGACGCCTCCCTCGAAGAGGCGGTCCGCGGCCCTGCCGATCTCATCTGGCTCTACGCCCAACTCCTCCGCGAGCCGCCGGGCGGGGCTCTCCCTCGAAGGTGCTTCGGGTGCGATGAGCTTGAGATTGCCGAAGGCGATCGAGTGCAGGAGAAGCCGGACGCGCCCGCGCTCGCCCAGCGCCTCGCCGAGCTCCTGGAGAACGCCGTCTCTCTGCTCGGGATCGAGGGCGTCCGTGTTGAAGGTGTGCAGCTCCACGCCCTGTGCGCGGATCGCGTCGAACTCGGGCTGGATGCGCCGCATCGCGCCGCGCCGATCCCGGTGCACGATGCAGAGACTCATGCCGTGGCGAGCCAGCTTGTGCGCGCTGGCCAGGCCGAATCCGCTGGATCCGCCCAGGATCAGGCCCCACTCGTCCGAACGAAAGACTCTGTTGGGCATGGCTATCCGGCGTGTCTCCAGGTGCGGCGCAGGGTGTGGATCGTGAACCTTTCGGGGCACGAAGAATACAGAACGAGCGGCGTCCTGTCAGCACTCGCGGCCTTCGCACGCGAGAAGCTCCCCCTCGTTGACACCCCCCCAGGCCTCGGATATCATTTAAAGCTCTATATTCTAACGGCATTTTCGGGCGCAAGGCATGAGAACGTACACTCCGAGCGCGAACGACATCGTGCGACGTTGGTGGGTGGTCGATGCGGAAGGAAGACCGCTGGGCCGCCTCGCCACCGAGATCGCGCGCGTCCTGCGCGGCAAGCATAAGCCGATGTACACGCCGCACCTCGACACCGGCGACCACGTCGTCGTGATCAACGCCTCCAAGGTCAAGCTCACGGGCAGAAAACCCGAGCAGAAGACCTACTTCCGGCATTCCGGGTACATGGGGCACGAGCAGCACATTCCGTTCCGCCGGATGATCGAGACGCATCCGGAGCGCGTGGTCGAGCAGGCTGTGAAGGGCATGCTTCCGAAGGGCGCCCTCGGGCGGGCGATGCGGAAGAAGCTCAAGGTGTATCCCGGCCCCGAGCACCCGCACCAGAGTCAGCAGCCCGAGACCCTGAGCATCTGAGGAGAGGGATCCGAACCCGATGGCCGGTGAAGAGATGAACCAGATCCAGACCGTGGGACGACGCAAGACGTCAGTGGCGCGCGTGCTCATGCGCCCGGGAACGGGCGAGTGGAGCGTCAACGGGCGCCCCCTGGCGGAGTACTTCCCGCGGGAGACCCATCGCATCCGTATCGAGGAGCCCTTGAATACGACGGGGCTCGCGGGCCAGTTCGACGTTCGGGTTCGCGTGAGAGGAGGCGGCCTGAGCGGCCAGGCGGACGCGGTCCGCATGGGATTGGCCCGCGCGGTGGTGACGCACGACGAAGAAACCCGTCCCGCGCTGCGGGAGAAGGGGCTGCTGACCCGCGATCCGCGAAAGGTCGAGCGGAAGAAGCCGGGCCGGCCCAAGGCACGTAAGCGGTTCCAGTTCTCGAAGCGTTAAGTCGCTTCAACCATCCTGATCGGGGCGTAATCGGCCCCACTTGAGTAGGGAAGATCACGCATGCAGGAAGTCGGTCTTAACGAGCTTCTCGAGGCCGGTGTCCATTTTGGCCACCAGACACGCCGTTGGAATCCGAAGATGCGCCAGTTCATCTTCACGGAGCGCAACGGCATCCACATCATCGATCTGCGCAAGACGCTCGACCGCCTCGAGTTGGCCCGGCAGGCGGTACGCGAGGTGGTGCTGCGGGGCGAGCGAGTGCTGTTCGTCTGCACGAAGAAGCAGCTCCGGAGCGTGGTTGAGCAGGAGGCGGTCCGCTGTGGCGCCTTCTACGTGACCGAGCGCTGGCTCGGAGGCATGCTCACCAACTTCCAGACCATCCGGAAGCAGATCCGTCGCCTCAAGGAGCTCGAGCGCGGACAGGAGGAGAACGCCTTCGACTTCTACACGAAGAAGGAGCAGCTCCTCCTCGAGCGAGAGCGGGTGAAGCTGGAGAAGTACCTGGGTGGCGTGAAGGACATGTCGAGGCTTCCGGGCGTCGTCTTCGTGGTGGACGCGAAGCGGGAGACGATCGCGGTACGCGAGGCGTCGCGGCTCAAGATTCCCGTCGTGGCGATCACGGACACCAACGCCGATCCCGATCCCATCGACTATCCGGTTCCCGGCAACGACGACGCGATCCGGTCGGTCACCCTCATCGCCGGTGCCATCGCCGACGCGATCGAGGTCGCGCGGCGCGAGGTTCCGGAGGAGGACCGCCGGCGCGCTGACGAGATCGAGACGACGACGTACTCCACCGAGACGGGGGAGACCACCGAGAAGGAGCGTCCGGCACGGCGGCGTCCGCGCCGCAAGCGTCGGCCGCGTCCCGAGGTGATCGCCCAGCATGCGAAGGATGAAGAGGGCGAGAGCTCCGAGGACGGCGAGGTTTCCTCGGAAGAGGCGGCCGCCGAGGCTCCGGCCGAGAGCGAGCCGAAGAAGGCGAAGAGCACCAAGAAGAAGGCACCCGCCAAGGTCGAGGCGAAGAGAGCCGAATCGAAGGACGCCTCCGGGGACGACGGACAGGAGAGCCCGTCGGAGGAGCCCGCGGGGGTGGAGAGCGAGGAGTAGTCCCACATCCGGGCGAGTGGCCCGATTCCATCTCCGGACGCGAGGGTGCGCCCGGGGATCTGTCCGAGGCGGCAGCCGGAACGGGGGAGTCTCCCGCGTTCCCTCCGCCTCTTTTCATGACCCGCAAGGGCCCGTTGACGACATCGACGGATCGGTAGAGAAGAATGATCAGCGCGAGCGACGTGAAAGAGCTCCGTGACCGTACAGGCGCGGGGATGATGGACTGCAAGAAGGCCCTTCAGGAGACCGATGGGGACATGGAGAAGGCCATCGACTTTCTCCGGGCCCGGGGAGCCGCGAAGGCCGCCAAGCGTTCCGACAAGTCCGCGAACGAGGGGACGATCGGCAGCTACGTGCACTTCGACGGGCGCACCGCCGTCCTGGTCGAGGTGAACTGCGAGACCGACTTCGTGGCCAAGACCGACGACTTCAAGGCATTGGCGAAGGACCTGGCGCTCCACATCGCCTCGTCCGCGCCACTCGCCGTGTCCAAGGACGACATTCCCGCCGAGGTCGTGGAGCGCGAGCGTTCCGTCTACCTGGAGCAGGTCAAGGAAGAGGGCAAACCCGAACACATCGCGGAGAAGATCGTCGAGGGCAAGCTGCGCAAGTTCTTCGAAGAGAACACGCTGCTCGCCCAGCCGTTCGTGAAGGACCCCGACAAGACCATCGAGGAGCTCATCACCCAGGTCTCGGCCAAGACCGGTGAGAAGATCGAGGTGGCCCGCTTCTCGCGGTTCAGGGTGGGTGAGAACGGCTGACGACCGGTCATCCACGCCTCTCGACGGGGGATTGAGCGATGAGTGAGCGGCCGGAGCGCGCGGTGTACAACCGGGTCCTCGTCAAGCTGTCGGGCGAAGCGCTCGCCGGCGACCTGGGGTTCGGCATCGAGCCCTCGGTCGTGGACCGCATCACCGACGAGATCCGCGCCGTCGCCGAGATGGGCATCGCCCTTGGGGTGGTCATCGGTGGAGGCAACATCGTGCGCGGCTCCTTGGCCTCCCGTCAGGGAATGGATCGTGTCCAGGCCGACTACATGGGCATGCTCGCGACCGTCATCAACGCGCTCGCGGTCCAGGATCTCCTTGAGACCAAGAACGTGGAGACGCGCGTGATGACGGCGATCCGCATGGAGCAGATCGCCGAGCCCTACATCCGCAGGCGGGCCATGCGCCACATGGAGAAGGGGCGCGTCGTGATCTTCGCCGGCGGGACCGGTAACCCATACTTCTCCACGGACACGGCGGCCGTTCTGCGGGCCATAGAGATGGAGGCCGACGTGGTCATCAAGGCCACGAAAGTCAGGGGTGTCTTCAGTGCCGATCCGGCCAAGGATCCCGAGGCGGAGTTCATTCCCCGCATCTCCTTCCAGGAGGTCGTGACCCGCGAGCTGGCGGTCATGGACGCTCCTGCCGTATCGCTGTGCAAGGAGAACGCCTTGCCCATCATCGTGCTGAACCTCGATCAGGGCGGCGCCATCGCGGCGGCCATTTGTGGTGAGCACGTCGGGACTCTTGTATCGTAGGAGAACTCCGGTGCTCGGCGGGTCGTGAAGGTGGCCGTCGAGCGCCGGTGACTCCAGTAAGATCTCTCCTTCCGACGTAGGAGATTCCGATGCCGACGGTGGAAGACGCCAGACGGCGCATGGAAGAAGCTCTGGACGCCATGCGGCGGGAGTTCACCACAGTCCGGACCGGCAAGGCGTCCCCGGCCCTCCTCGACATGGTGCGCGTCGACGCCTACGGGTCCACGATGCCGCTCAACCAGGTCGCCACGATCCACACACCCGACCCGAGCCTCCTGGTGGTTCAGCCCTTCGATAAGTCGCTGATGAGCGCGGTCGAGAAGGCGATCCTCACCGCCGACCTCGGCCTCAACCCCGCGAACGACGGCAACGTGATCCGTGTGCCGGTCCCGCCGCTCAACGAGGAGCGGCGCAAGGAGTATGCGAAGCTTCTGCACAAGATGGCCGAGGAGGGGCGGGTGTCGGTGCGCCATGCGCGCCACGTCGTACGCGACGAGCTCCACGCGAAGGTCAAGGAGCACGAGATCGGCGAGGACGAAGCCCACCGCCGCGAGGAGGCGCTGGAGAAGCTCACGCGGGAATACACCGACAAGGTGGACGAGCTTCTGAAGCACAAGGAAGAGGAGATCATGGCCGTCTGATCCTGGCCACGATCCTCTCCTCGCGTCCATGGGCTCCGAGCTTCTCGACCGCATTTGCCTGAACGGCGACGTGCCCGGTCACGTCGCCGTGATCATGGACGGCAACGGTCGGTGGGCCCGTCAGAAAGGTCTTCCGCGCCACCTCGGACACCGCGAGGGCATGAAGGCCGTACGCGAGTGCATCGAAGGGGCGGGGGACGCCGGCATCGAGGTCCTCACCCTGTTCGCGTTCTCCACCGAGAACTGGAAGCGCCCGCGCACGGAGGTCTCCGCGCTGATGGGACTGCTCCAACTCTACGCCCGCAGGGAGCGCGAGGAGCTGAAGCGCAAGGGCGTGGAGGTCCACGTGCTCGGCGAGCTCGACCGAGTGGACGCGGCGACGAGAAAAGCGGTCGACACGATCGTCGGTGGAACACGCGGAGGTACCAAGCTCCGTCTGAACCTCATGATCTCGTACGGCGGTCGGGAGGAGATCGTCCGCGCCACGCGCGCCCTGGCCCAGCGGGTCGCGGCCGGCGAGCTCGACGCGGAGGGCATCGATGAGGCGACGTTCGAGCGCGAGCTCTTCACGGCCGGGCTCCCCGATCCCGATCTTCTCATCCGCACCTCGGGGGAGTACCGGGTGAGCAACTTCATGCTCTGGCAGCTCGCGTACACCGAGCTCCACATCACGCCCGTGTTCTGGCCCGACTTCACCCGTGAGCACCTCTTCGAGGCGGTGCTCGACTATCAGCACAGGGAGCGCCGTTTCGGGCGCGTTCCCACGCCGTGAGCGGGCGACCGCACCGGATGCGTCCGGAGGAGGAGCCGGTCCGTGGGTCCCGTTGACCTGTCCCGACGTGCCCTGGTCGTCCTGGCAGGCGTGCCCGCCGTCGTCGCCCTCTTGTATTTCGGTGGGTGGATCCTGAGCGTTCCGGTCGCGCTTCTGGCAGCCCAGGGAGCATCGGAGACGTACGATCTCGTCGAGGCCGGTGGCACGCGCCCGTTCCGGTGGCTCGGGATGATCGTGGCGGGAAGCTTCGTCCTGGCGGCGGCGAGTCATCCGACCTTCACCGGGATGGCTCCGTGGGTGCTCGGCATCGCGATGGCGCTCACCGTCGTGACGGTCGTCGCGGCGGCGGTGACCCGCTGGCCCGGCGGTCGGCCCCTGGGGGCGGTCGCGACGACCCTGTTCGGCGCGCTCTACGGAGGTTTCGCTCTGGCGTTCGTGCCGCTGCTGCACGCGCTTCCCGCCCGCATGGGTTGGCAGGCGGCGGGCCCGTCCCCCTGGGCCGGGGTGATGGTGGTGGCCCTGCCCCTGGCGACGATGTGGCTCGGGGACGGGGCGGCGTACTTCGTGGGCACGGCCTGGGGCCGCGCGAAGCTGGCGCCGCGCCTCAGCCCGGCGAAGTCGTGGGCCGGTGCGTACGGAGGTCTGGCGGCGTCCGGAGTCGCCGGCGCGCTCTGGTTCCTGATCGCCCGGCCGTACCTGCCGGGCCTGCCTGTGGCAGGGTGGTGGATGGCGGCCGGGATGGGCGTCGTGCTCGGGGTCGTCGGGCAGATCGGGGACCTGGTGGAGTCGCTCCTCAAGCGGGAGGCCGGGGTCAAGAACTCCGGGAACCTCTTCCCGGGACACGGCGGCGTTCTGGACCGGACCGACTCGCTCGTCTTCGCGCTGCCGACCGCCTATCTGCTCCTCACGCTGGCGGGGTTGTTCGGGTGATCCGCGTCGCGGTCCTGGGCTCCACGGGCTCGATCGGGCGGAGCGCGCTGGAAGTGATCCGTCGCCACCCCGATCGTTTCACCGTGGTGGCGCTCGGCGCTCATCGACGCGCGGCCCGGCTGCGCGAGCAGGTGGCGGAGTTCGGCCCCCGCGTCGCCGTGCTGGCGGACGAGTCTGCTCCGGGTGGACTCGGTGCGGGCGAGGGCTCATGGGCGCTCGGCCGGGAAGCGCTGCTCGACGTGGCGTCCCGGGACGACGTCGACGTGGTCGTCAACGCGCTGGTCGGCGCGGCGGGCCTCGAGATCACGCTACGCGCCCTGGAGGCGGGAAAGCGGCTGGCGCTCGCCAACAAGGAGTCGCTCGTGGCGGGCGGTCCCCTCGTGCTCGAGGCTGCCGAGCGCGGCGGCGGCGAGATCGTGCCGATCGACTCCGAGCACAGCGCGATCCTCCAGTGCCTGGAGGGCCACGACCCCGAGAGCGTCAGCCGGCTGATCCTGACGGCGTCGGGGGGACCGTTCCGGGGGAGGGAGCTCGACTCGCTGTGGGGTGTCGAGCCGAGCGAGGCGCTCAACCATCCCACCTGGGACATGGGGGCCAAGATCACCATCGATTCGGCCACGCTGGCCAACAAGGCCCTCGAGGTGATCGAGGCGCACTACCTCTATGGCGTCGGGTACGACCGGATCCGCGTGGTGGTGCACCCGCAGTCGATCGTACACTCGTTTGTGGAGTTCGTGGACGGATCGATTCTGGCGCAGATGGGGTTTCCCACCATGGAACTGCCCATCTTGTATGCTTTGAGCTATCCTGAGCGCGTGCAGGACCCGGCGCTGTGCACGTACGACCCGGTGCGTGCCTCGCCGCTCACCTTCGAGGAGGTGGATGGCGCGGCATTCCCGCTCTTCGATCTGGGTGTCGAAGCGGGCCGACGGGGTGGATCGGCGCCTGCGGTGTACAACGGGGGCAATGAGGTGGCGGTGACGGCGTTTCTCGAGCGTCGGATCCGCTTCCCGGAAATGGCGGACGTCGTGCGGGCGAGCCTGGACGGGGCTTCGGCACGCGATGTCGTGAGTGTGGACGACGTGTTCGCCGCGGATGCGGCGTCGCGGGCCCTCGCCGCCGACGCGGTGGAGCGCCTCGGAGAAGCAAGGACGGAAACCAGTTCATGACGATCCTAGCAACGGTCATCGTGCTCGGCGTGCTGATCTTCGTGCACGAGCTCGGGCATTTCCTGGCCGCCAAGTCCGTGGGCGTCGAGGTGCAGCGGTTCTCGATCGGGCTCGGGCCGCGGGTATGGGGCTTCGTCCGCGGCGAGACCGAGTACGTCCTGAGCATGATCCCGCTCGGCGGGTACGTGAAGATGGGTGGCATGGACGACGAGGTGATGGAGCGGATCGAGGGGGGAGCGTCCGCCGAGCCTCGCATTCCCGGCCCGCGCGACTTCGACGCCAAGCCCATCTGGGCCCGCGCCCTGGTGATCTCCGCCGGCGTCATCATGAACATGATCTTCGCGTTCGGCGTCTACACGTTCGTGACGGCACGCTGGGGCATGCCCCAGCTCGACACCACACGGGTGGGCCACGTCGACAAGGCCACGCTTCCGTCCGGCGCCGAAGATCTGGCCTCGATTCAGCCGGGAGCGCACATCGTCCGGATCGGGACCTACCCCATCAAGAACTGGGGAGACGTGCGCAGGCGGCTACTCGCCGCCCCTTCAGGGCCGCTGACGATCGAGACGAGCGACCCGGAGGGGACCGTCGTCATCCAGGTTCCGGCCAAGCGGTCGGCCCGCCAGGATCTGGTCGGCTCACTCGACGCCTGGGCGGACGCGGGCGTCGGTGCCGTCGAGCCCGGCTCTCCGGCGGAGAGGGCCGGAATCGAGGTGGGCGATCGGATCATCGCGGTGGCTGGCGTGGGCGTGCACAACTGGTGGGACTTCCAGACGCAGGTGGAGAAGCGCCCCGGGCAGCATGTCGACTTGACGCTGCTGCGCGACGGCCGGCGCATCATCCGCCCCGTGACGCTCGACAGCGAGGCGCGGAAGCGACCCGACGGAACCACGGAGAAGGTCGGGAGGGTGGGCATCTACGAGCCGGCGGGCCAGTACTCGTACGCGCCCGTGTCCCTCGGGGATGCGTTCACGGTGGGATACCGCCAGACCGTTGCCGTGACCGCCATGATCCTCCAGTTCCTGGAGAACCTGGTGACAGGGCACGTGTCCCCCCGCTCGGTGGGGAGCATCATCACCATCGGGCAGGCCTCGGGACAAGCGGCGGCGGCGGGGGTGTATTCGTTCCTCAGCTTCATGGCGCTTTTCAGCGTGAACCTCGCCGTGCTCAATCTGCTCCCCATCCCGGTGCTGGACGGCGGGCATCTCCTCTTCCTCGGCATCGAGGCCGTACGCGGCCGCGCGCTCTCGATCGAGCAGCGCCTGCGCTGGAGCAACGTCGGCCTCATCATCATCGCGGGGATCATGCTGTGGGCGCTGTCCAACGACTTCCTGCGCCTTCTGGGGATGTGACCCCCCACCGGCGTGGGAAGAAGACGTCGGCCTTGAACATCACCCGCAGTTAGCCAGGTCCAGCATCGGTCGGGGATTTCCCTACGACCACGCTCGGGCGGGACCTGCTACAATTATCCGGCCCTCTCGCCCATCCGCCCACATCGATACGGAGAATCCGGATGAGCCGCCCGAGCCCCGTCGCCGAGCCTCACAAGATCAAGACCGTTCGGCTCCTCTCATTTCCCACCCCCGAGGAGCGTAAGAAGCATCTGGCCGAGGCACGCTTCAACGTCTTCGGCCTGACACCCTCGCAGATCACCTTCGACATGGGCTCGACGGGCACGAGCGCTTCGAGCCAGGAGCAGCTTTCCGGGCAGCTCCTCGGAGACGAGGCGTACGCAGGCAGCCGGAACTTCGAGACGCTCCAGGTGGCGGTCGCAGACGTGCTCGGCCACGGGTACGTGTGCCCCACGCACAACATCCTCGGGTGCATCAAGCTCATCGTCTCCACGATGGTGCCGACGGGGTCCGTGATCCCGAGCAACGGCCGCGACCGCATGGACGTTCTCGTCCCGCGAGAGGTGGAGGTCGTGGATGTGCGTGACCGGACCGAGGCGGTGTTCACGGGCAACATCGACCTGGCCTCCCTCGAGCGCTCCCTGGAGGCAGGACATGTCGCCCTCATCGACCTGCAGGCCTTCGCCGACGGTCAGCACCCGTTCAGCCTCGAGAACCTGCGTGCCGTGCGCCAGCTCGCCGACCACTTCGGGGTGCGCCTCGTGCTCGACGGCTCGCGTATCATCGAGAACGCGTGGTATGTCCAACGGCACGAGGCCGGTCAAGCCGACCGCTCGATCTCGACGCTCGTGCGTCAGATGGTGAAGACGAGCCACATCCTCCAGATCGACGGCGCCCAGGATCCGAAGTGCCACGCCGGTGGACTCCTCACCACGGACAATCCGGACGACCACGAGAAGTTCATGAACGAGGTGGTGGTGTTCGAGGGGCTGCATACGTACGGCGGGATGGCAGGTCGCACGATGGAGGTGCTCGCGCGGGGCCTGGCCGAGATGACGAACGAAGATGAAGTCCACTGGGTCATGCACCAGACGGAGCGTTTCACGCAGCGCCTGCGGGATGGGGGCGTGCCGCTCGAGCGCGGCTGCGACGGCGCCTACGTCCGGGCGGGCGAGTTCTTCCCGCAGGCGGCCGACACCGCGCGCGACACGTTCTCGGCGGCGCTCTACCTCCAGTCGGGCATCCGTGCCCTGGCGCAGCACCGCAAAGGTTCGGAAGGACTCGTGCCCGTCCAGATTCCGCGGCTCGCGCTCACGAACGAGCAGTTGGACCAGATCGCCGATGCCATCATCGCGCTCCACCGGCAGGCGGACCGGATTCAGCCGCTCCAGGTGGCCGAGCGTGGCGAGTGGCGCGACCAGATGACCTACCGCTGGGTCTTTCCCAACCTGGAGTCGTTCGAGTTCGACACGTTCCCCTACGAGATCCACACGGTCGAGCACGTCGGCTCGCTCACCCGGGGGCAGCGTGAGGAGGCGATCCGGGAAGCGGGCTACAACACGTTCCTGCTGTCCTCGGCGGACGTGACGATCGACCTGCTCACCGACTCGGGGACGTCGGCGATGAGCACGGATCAGTGGGCGGCGTACCAGGGCGCGCGGGCGAGCGCCGCTACGAGCGACGAGTACGGACGTCTGGTCGCCGCGCTGGGGGAGGCGTTCGGCTACGAGCACAACATCCCGGTGCATCAGGGGCGCGCCGCGGAGCACATCCTCAGCCAGATCATGATCGGGCCCGGCCAACTCGTGCCCGGCAACATGTACTTCACGACCACGAAGCTGCATCAGGAGCTGGCCGGAGGAGTCTTCGTCGACGTGATCGTGGACGAAGCCAACCATCCCGAGAGCACCTTTCCGTGGAAGGGCAACATCGACCTGGACAAGCTGCGGGCCGTGGTCGATGAGCACGGTGCCGACCAGGTGGCCTACATCTCCTTCGAGCATTCCGTGAACATGGCGGGCGGCCAGCCCGTGAGCATGGACAACATGAAGGAGGTGTACCGGTACTGCTCGGGTCTGGGCATCCCGGTCTTCTTCGACGCGACCCGGGTCGTCGAGAACGCATACATGATCCAGAGCCGTGACGCCCGCTACCACGACACCCCCATCAAGGACATCCTCCGCGAGATGATGGTCTACGGGGACGGCTGCACGGTGAGCGGCAAGAAGGACTTTCTCATCAACATCGGCGGGCTGCTGGCCTTCCGGGAGAACGCCGAGTGGGCACGGAGCGCGAACGAGCTCCTCAGGATCTACGAGGGCAACGTGACGGACGGAGGTCTGGCCGCGGCGGACCTGGCCGCGATGCGCCGCGGCGTGGAGGAGATGGTGGACGACCGGTACATCCGTTCGCGCATCCGTCAGACGGAGGTGCTCGGACGCATGCTCCTCGACGCGGGAGTGCCGATCGTCACGCCTCCCGGAAGCCACGCGATCTTCCTCGACGCGAAGCGCTTCCTCCCGCACATCGACCAGGACGAGTATCCGGCCCAGCGACTCGCGGCGGAGATCTTCGTGGAGACCGGCGTGCGGGCGATGGAGCGGGGAAACGTCTCGAAAGGGCGCAATCCCGAGACGGGCGAGAATTACCGCCCCGCGCTCGAGCTCGTCCGTCTGACGTTGCCGCGGCGCGTCTACACGAACGACCACATGAAGGCCGTGGCCGACGGCATCATCCGGCTTTACTCGCGCAGGCAGGAGATCCGCGGGCTGCGCTTCGTGTACGAGCCCGACAAACTCCGCTTCTTCCAGGGACGCTTCGAGGCTCTGTAGACTGCCTGGGCAGGTCGCGCGGGCCGGGCGGGTGGACAGCTCACAGGGAGCTCACCTGATGCGGGCCCGCGCTCAGTTCTCCCACTCGAGAACCCAGGTGAACTTCGTGTGACCGTCGCTCCACGAGTTGTTGCCGAGCATGTTGATGACCGCGTGGCCCAGGGTGGTGTCGGGGGTGATGACGGTGAGGCCGATGAACCCCTGGGATGACGCCCAGTTGTCGTAGTCCAGGGTGTAGTCGGGATTGTTGAAGCTGAAGCCGGCGGGGAGGTACGTGCCCAGCCCCGGTGGGATGACCCCGCGGTCCCTGTCGGGCGGGAAGGTGTCGTGGTCGCTCTGGTAGTTGAAGACGGCGACGCGCACGACCTGGAGCGTCTGGATGATGGCCGCCGCCCGCGCCTTGATCAGCGCTCGGTGCAGGTTGGGCAGTGCGATCGTGGACAGGAGCGCCACGATGACCACCACGACCATCATCTCGACCAGGCTGAAGCCGCGGCGCCGGCTCACGGTCCTCCTCTCGCGACCACCCGCCGAGCATTGCGCAGGAGGTCGCTCACCGGTTGATCCGACTCCCAGACGACGGTGGTGCCCGTACGCTCTCCAGTGAGCCGGTACGTTCCCCGGCCGAGCACCCGATAGGTGAGGTCGCGGGCGTCGGTCGAGTCGTCGAGTGCCTCGACCAGCGAGGTCGGTAGCCGCCCTGTGCGCGCGCGGTACCGTTCGATGCCCATGCGCGCGACGTACATGTCCATGCGTAGCCCGGCTTCCAGCTTGACGCGGGACAGTGGCGCGAACGGTGCGGGCCGGATGAACGGGGGAGGGCTCAGGAGCATCCAGGCCGTGAGCAGACTTCCGATGACGATGACGGCGATCTGGATCGGGCGGCGGTTGCCGGGAGGACGGGGGTCGCCCTCGCGACGCTGCTGGCGGGTCGCCTGGTCCTCCAGGACAGCGCGGAGGACGTCCCGCGTCTCCGTGCCGCTCGGACGCGGATGGTGCGGACCGACGGAGCGGCTCACAGGAAGCTGAGCTGGGAGGGCCCGGCACGGAGGCGCAGGGCTTCCACATCCAGGATCGCGGTGGGCTCATCCTGGCAGGCGACGGTCAGGTGGCCCTTCCACCCCGCCGTCTCGAGCGCCTCCCGTACCACGCCGAGCGCCAGGTCGGGCCGATTGCACTCGCGCGAAAGGTGCGCGAGCACGACCCCCGCGAGCCGAGGGTGCAGGAGCGCCACGGCGAGCTGCGCAGCCGCCTGGTTCGAGAGGTGGCCGTGGCTCGACGCGATGCGCTGCTTCACCGACCACGGGTAGGCGCTCGTTCGGAGGAGAACTTCGTCGTGGTTGGCCTCGAGCACGAGCAGGTCGCACGCTTCCAGGGCGTGGCGGATCTGCGCGGTGGGCCGGCCGAGATCGGTGGCGACTCCCAGGCGGAGCCCCGTGCACTCGTCCACGAGCGCGACGCCGACCGGATCGGCCGCATCGTGGACCGTCAGGAACGGCTCCACCCGAACGTCTCCGATCGTGAAGGGTCGTGCGGGCCGGTACATGACCAGCGTCTCGTCGCCGCGCAGGAGCTTCGAGCACGCGTCGCGCGTCCGATCCGTGAGGTAGATCGGCGTGCCGTGGCGCCGGGCGAAGACGCCCATCCCCTTGGTGTGGTCGGAGTGGTCGTGCGTGACGACGATCGCGTCGACCTCCTCCGGCTGGACACCCACCCGGAGCAGCCGTCGGGCCAGGTCGCGCGCGCTGAACCCTGCATCCACGAGAACGCGCGTCCCTCCCGCCCAGACCAGCGTCGCGTTCCCGGAGCTTCCGGACCCGAGGAGCGCGACCTTCATCCGACCCTTCCCGCCGCGGGCCTCATACGAGCCGGCGGGGACGGGTGTCGTGCCAGGCGCCGGTCAGGACGCGGCGCAGTCCCGGGGTGAGATGGACGCCGCGGCGCTCCATGGCATGCTCCACGACCTCCAGGAATTGGTCGAGCCTGTACTCGCGCAGATTGGCACCCGCGCCCCAGCTGAACGGAGGGACCGACGTGGGGGGCATCAAGCCCCCGAAGAGGTTGCTCCCCGCGCCCACCACCGAGCCCGTGTTGAGGAGCGTGCCGATGCCGGTCTTCACGTGGTCTCCCAGGAACGCGCCGACCTTGATGAGGCCGGTGTTCACCTCGCCGTCCGGGGTCGGCACGCGCACGGTGCCATAGTTGTTCTTGAGGTCGCTGTTGGTCGTGAAGGCGCCGAGGTTGACCCAGGCGCCGAGCACCGCATGGCCGAGGTGCCCGTCGTGGGCCTTGTTCGCGTATCCGAGGATGACGCTGTCGGTCACCTCGCCATGGATCCTGGAGCCGGGGCCGATCGACGACGTCCCGACCCGCCCGCCCAGGATGACCGTACCGGCTCCCACGTACAGAGGGCCGGTCAGGCGGGCCGGTCCCTGTACGCGCGCGCCGTCGTCCACGCGGATCGGCCCCGCGCGCAGATCGAGCACGACGCCCGGCTCCACGACGGCGCCCTCTCCGAGTGAAAGCGCGCCGTCGCCCACGCGGTAGACGCCGGGTGGATCTTGGCCGGCCTCGTTGCCCCAGAGCGTACCGAAGTCCAGGGTGAGGCGCGCGGCGTTTCCTGCCATGAGGTCCCAGGGCCGGCCGAGTATCTCGCCGGAGACATCCACCGCGGGCGTCTCGTCCGGCGCAGAGGCCGGATCGGCGAGCGCGGTCTCGGAGGGGAGCGGCGAGCCGTGGGGTACGACCCATCCCACCGCCTCACCCCCGACCACGATGCGGGAGGGGGCGGGAAGCTCGGGGAGCGATGTGCCGAGGTCGAGGGCCGCCCGGCTGGACAGGACGATGCGCACCCCCGCGTTCGGGAGGCCCTCCCACGCGAGGGCGGGCGCCGAGCCCGGCTCGTCGAACCCGGTGAGGACCTCCCCGCACAGGTGGCCCTCGCAGCGGACCCCGAGGGCCCTCTCGGCCCGGGCGCGCAGCGTCTGGGCTCCGTAGAGCAACTCACCCACGGGCCGCGTGAGGCTGAACGGCGCCCACGCCCGCGCCCTGGCGTCGTCGAACAGATAGAGGTGTCGGGCGCTCACGACCCACCCTCCTCGAGCTGTGCGAGCAGGCGCTTGAGCTCGGGTGCTCGAGAGCGGGGCAGAACGAGTGTGGTGTCGGCGGTGCGGACGACCACGAGGTCGTCCACCCCGTAGAGCACGAGGCGTCCGTCGTCGGCGTACGCCACGTTCCCTCGTCCGTCCACGACTGCTGCGTCGCCTTCGACGACGTTGCCGTCCGCGTCCGGCACGCGCGTGCGCGTCAGCGCCTCCCAGCTTCCCACATCGTCCCATGTGAACGACGCCCGCACCATGGCGACGCGGTCGCTGCGCTCCAGGATCGCCGTGTCCACGACGCACGCCGGCACCGCCTCGAAGAACGGCAGAGGTCCTTCCTCCAGCTTCGGAAGGCACGCCGCGACCTCGGGCGCGTGCCGCCGGACCTCATCGAGGAAGACCGAAGCCCTCCACACGAAGATGCCGCTGTTCCAGAGATAGCCCGCGTCCATGTACCGGCGCGCGGTCGAGGCGTCCGGCTTCTCGTGGAACGTCGTCACGCGCCATGCCTGCGCGCCCGGCGCGAGGGGCTCCCCAGGCTCGACATGGCCGAACCCGGTCTCGACGCGGTCGGGGCGGACGCCGACGGTCAGGAGAACGTCGTGCTCGCGCGCCAGGCGCACGGCCTCGCGGACCGTCTCCTGGAAGCCTTCCAACGGACGGATGGCGTGGTCGGAGTGCAGGGAGACCAGGACCGCGTCGGGGTCGAGGCGGGCGACCTCCCAGGCTGCCCAAGCCAGGACCGGACACGTGCCCTTCACCCGTGGCTCGACGAGATAGCTGGAGGCCGGGAGATCGGGGAGCACACGCCGGAACGACGCCACCAGATGCTCGCCGGCGAGAATGCGGAGGCGATCGGCGGGCACCAGTGAACGGGCCCGCTCCACGGTCTCCGCGATGAGAGGGCGCTCGCTCGCCAGGGGCAGGAGCTGCTTCGGTCGGGATGGCGTGCTGAGCGGCCAGAACCGGGACCCGATGCCTCCAGCGAGCACGAGGATCCAGGTGTGGGCGTCAGCGTCCGTCGAGGATCTCGTGGATACGGGCAAGGAGCTTCTTGGGGCTGAAGGGCTTGGTGAGGAAATCATCGGCTCCCCGCACGAAGGCGTCCTCCCGGTCCGTATCCTGTCCCTTGGCCGTGAGGATGATGACCGGGGTCGCCGAGCGTCGTGGATCCTCACGGATCCTCCGGAGCACGTCCAGGCCCGAGGCGAACGGCATCATCAGATCCAGGAGCACGAAGTCGTACGGGGTCTCCGATGCGATCCGGTCGAGCGCCTCGCGCCCGTTCGACGCCTCATCCACCTGAAAGGAGCTGCTCTCCAGGAGCGTGCACAGCACCCGGCGGATGTGCGGTTCGTCATCGGCGATCAGGACACGCTTGCGGAGGGTATGTTCAGGGGGCTCGAACACTACGGGTTCCTCCCTGGCACGTGGGCCGTCCGCGACGGGCGGGGAACCTACCCGGCACGTGGGGTAAAGTCAATAAATAACAGGGGTTTCAAGGGGTTGACGCCACTCTCCCCACTCCGGCAATTTTCATACCTTTGCTTTCCGCGCCGCACGCCTCCACACGGTCTGGCCGCATGACGCCCGCATCCATGGATCACGTTTCGCCCAGGCGGCGACGCTTCGGTGTCCCCGCGCTCACGGCGCTCACCGTGGCCGCCGTCGCGGTCCTCGCCACGGGGTGCAAGAACCCCTACCAGATCCGGTGGGCGTCGGCGCCGGACACGGTCATCCTGTACTCGTTGGCGCTTTCGGCGAACCATCTTCCGAACGCGTTCAGCTTTCATCAGCGCACGAGCTATCTGGTCGAGAACCCGGCGGCGACAGGGCAGTGGGACGTGGCGATCGGCACGCAGAACGACTCCCTGGTGCTGCTCCCGCCGCGGGTTCTGAACATCAACTCCGGTGCGGCCATCGCGCCGGTTCCGGGCATGACCTTCGACAACCTCACCGAGGCGCCCAAGGACACGTCCCTGTACGTTGCGGACGCGCCGGTTCCGCTTCAGACCGGCGTGGTGTACGCGATCCGGACGGCGACGAGCCTGGGCGTGTACGGACAGATCTGCGTGTACTACGCCAAGATGGAGCCCGTCACGATCGACGTGGCCACCGGGACGCTCAAGTTCGTCTTCGATGACAATCCCACGTGCAACGACCGCCGACTCATCCCCCCCTCCTGAGCGATGCTGGACATCCGCAGGTTCCGCCACGAGCCGGAGGAGCTGAAGCGTGAGCTGTCGCGGCGTGGGGACCCCGATTTGCCTGGGTTCGTCGACCGGATCCGTGCGCTCGACGAGGAGCGCCGGGACGCGATCGGAGAGGCGAACGACCTCAAGGCCCGCCGCAACGAGGTCTCCAAACGCATCGGAGAGCTGAAGCGGGCCGGAGAGGGCGCCGACGAGCTGATCGCCTCGATGCGCGAGGTCGGTGACCGGATCTCGGCGTTGGACGACACGGTGCGCGAGCGCGACGTGGCGATCGAGGAGATCCTGCTCCAGGTCCCGAACGTGCCGCTTCCCGAGGTTCCGGAGGGTGGGGAGGACGCCAACCAGGTCGTGGGCACCTGGGGCGAGCCCCGTGCGTTCGCCTTCGAGCCGCGTCCCCACTGGGAGATCGGGGAGGCGCTCGGCCTCCTGGATCTTCCCCGAGGTGCGAAGATCTCGGGGTCCGGCTTCCCGGTGCTGCGCGGCGCGGGGGCGCGGCTCGAGCGCGGCCTCATCTCCTGGTTCCTCGACGTGCACACCGAGGAGCACGGCTACACGGAGCTCCGCGTTCCGTACCTCGTGACGCGCGAGACCCTCACGGGCACCGGCCAACTCCCGAAGTTCGCCGACGAGTCGTACCAGACGGAGAGGGACGACCTCTGGCTCATTCCCACGGCCGAGGTTCCGGTGACGAACCTGCACCGGGACGAGCTGCTCGACGGATCGGACCTGCCCGTCCGCTATACGGCGTATTCGCCCTGCTTCCGGCGCGAAGCCGGCGCTGCCGGAAAGGACACGCGCGGGCTGTTGCGCGTCCACCAGTTCGACAAGGTGGAGCTGGTGCGGTTCGAGCGTCCGGAGCACAGCCGCGCGGCGCTCGAGGAGTTGACGAGCCACGCCCAGGCCCTGCTGGAGCGCCTGGGTCTCCACTACCGGCGGGTGCTGCTCGCCACGGGGGATCTGGGCTTCAGCAGCGCACTGACGTTCGACCTGGAGGTGTGGGCGCCCGGCGTCGGCTCGTGGCTGGAGGTGTCGAGCTGCTCGACGTTCACGGACTACCAGGCACGTCGCGCCAACCTGCGATTCCGACCCGCGCCGGGCGAGAAACCGGAGTTCGTCCACACGCTGAATGGTTCCGGCCTGGCCCTTCCGCGCGTCGTGGCGGCGCTGCTCGAGACCTATCAGGAGGAGGATGGAAGCGTCCGCGTGCCCGAGGTCCTGCGTCCCTACGTGGGCGCGGACGTGCTTGCCTAGCGCGCCCCCTGGCGCCGGCGCGGACGCACCCCGACACTCAGCGCATGAGCCGCAATCGTTGGCCCGTAGCCCTCGCGACGCTCTTCGTCCTTCTGCTGGGATGGTACCTCGTCTACACCCAGCAGATCGTGCGCGCGCTCCAGGCCGACGCGGAGACACTGACCAAGATCTTCTCCGAGGTGCAATCCGGAATCGCCAACCCGGATCCCGCGCAGGCCGACAACGCGCTCTTCAACCTCCAGACGATCGTGCGCGAGTCCGGTGTGCCCCTCGTCCAGACGGGCCCGAACGACACGGTGTACGCGGCGGAGAACCTCCCGTTCGACGTCGACCTGGGAACGCCGGAAGGACAGGCGCGCGTGCGCGAGTACGTGCGGCGTCTGGACCAGCGTCATCCACCCGTGGGCAAGCCGAACCTCATCCATTTCGGCGACACGCCCGAGGTACGGCGCCTGCGCTGGATCCCCTGGCTCCAGGTCGGCGGCCTCCTGCTGACCGTGATCATGGGCTTCACCGTGATCCGCTATCAGCGCCGAGTGGAGAGCGAGCGCGCCTGGACCTCGATGGCGCGGGAACTCGCGCACCAGCTCGGCACGCCGCTGTCTTCGCTCCAGGGATGGCTCGAGGTGTTGAAGCTCCCTCCTCCGGAGCGGCCGGGCGTTCTTGCCGAGACGGACGTCGCGGACGCGATCGAGGAGGACCTCGAGCGCCTCGAGCGCATCAGTCACCGCTTCGAGCTGATCGGGCGTGACCCCGAGCTCGAGAGCCTCTCGCTGCGCCAGGTGGTGCGCGACCTCGAACGCTACCTCGCCGCCCGGCTTCCCCGGCTGGGACGAGGCGTAGAGCTCGTGGTCGACATCCCCGACGGCCTCCCGCACGTCAAGGCGAATGAAGTGCTCCTCATCTGGGCCCTGGAGAACGTGGTGAAGAACGCGCTGGACGCCCTCGCGGGGCGGGGGGGACGCATCTCCATCTATGCCCGCGAGGTCGGCGGCGGGTGGATAAGCCTGCGCATCCGGGATACCGGCCCCGGCGTCGACCCCGAGGTCCGCGACAAGATCTTCGAGCCCGGAGTGACCTCGAAGTCCGGGGGATGGGGGGTTGGGCTCGCGCTCTCTCGCCGCATCGTCGAGGGCGTCCACCACGGGCGCATCGAGCTCCTGGAAGGCGTGGAAGGGACCACGTTCCAGGTCAGGCTACCGGTGGCCGATGCCTGAGGCCCCTTCGGGCGGGATGTCCAGGGACGCGTCGTACCTCGAGGGTCTGAACCCGGAGCAGCGTGAGGCCGTGCGTCACTTCGAGGGTCCGGCGCTCGTGCTGGCGGGCGCGGGATCGGGCAAGACGCGCGTGCTCACCACGCGCGTCTGCCATCTGGTCATGGAGCACGGCGTACCGACCGACGGCATCCTCGCCGTGACCTTCACGAACAAGGCTGCCGGAGAGATGCGCGAGCGCATCGGCCGACTCCTCGGCGCCCAGCCCAGCGGGATGTGGATCGGCACGTTCCACGCACTGGGCGCGCGCTTGCTCCGGCGCCACGCCGACCGGATCGGGTGGGACCGCTCGTTCAGCATCTACGACCAGGACCAGTCGCTCAGACTCGTGAAGCGGGTCGAAGAGCTGGTGGGCCTCGATCCGAAGCGCTGGAATCCGAAGGCGATCCGAGGGGAGTTGAGCAACGCGAAGAACCAGCTCGTCTCGCCCGAGGATTTCGTGCGCGATCACGAGGGCTCGTTCGATCTCTTCCTGCGGAACGTGGCCAAGGTCTTCCCCCTCTACCAGGAGGCGCTCAAGAATCAGAACGCGTTCGACTTCGACGACCTGCTGGTGAAGCCCGTCGAGCTCCTGGAGGCGAGCCCCGGCCTGCTCGAGCGCTACCAGGAGCGCTTCGCGTTCCTCCTGGTCGACGAGTACCAGGACACCAACCGCGCGCAGTTCCGCTTCCTCGAGCTCCTCGCCGCGCGCCACCGCAACCTCATGGTGGTGGGCGACGACGATCAGAGCATCTACGGATGGCGGGGCGCCGACATCCGCAACATCCTCGACTTCGAGAAGACGTTCCCGGGTGCCGCTGTGGTGAGGCTCGAGCGCAACTACCGCTCCACGCAGCGCATCCTCGACGCGGCCAATGCGGTGATCCTCGAGAACGTCGACCGGAAGGGGAAGACCCTACGCACGGAGCGCACGGGAGGCGAGGCGATCACGCTCACCGAGACGTTCGACGAGAGCGACGAGGCACGCTGGATCGTCGGCGAGATCGAGGCGCGCTTCGCCGAGGCCACGCCGCCCACATACGACGCGTTCGCGGTGCTGTATCGTACGAACGCGCAAGCGCGCGCGCTGGAGGACCAGTTCCGCCGCGCGGGCGTCCCCTATCAGGTGGTGGGAGGGGTGCGCTTCTACGAGCGCCGCGAGATCCAGGACCTGTTGGCCTACCTGCGCCTCATCTCGAACCCCCTGGACGACGGCGCGTTCGAGCGCGTGGTGAATTATCCGCGCCGGGGCATCGGCGCCACCTCCCAGGAGCGCCTGGCCCTGTGGGCACGCGAGCTCGGGATCGGACGGCTGGAGGCCTCTGCGCGCGCGGAGGAGGCTCCGGGCCTTCCGGCCGCGAGCACGCGGGCGCTCGTGGCGTTCGCCGAGCTGATCGGGCGCTACGCCGAGCGCGCCGCGGACGCGTCGGCCGGGGATCTGCTCGAGGAGCTGGTCGAGGAACTCGACCTGGCTCGCCACCTCGTGGAGGAAGGGCCGGACGGCGAAGACCGCGCGCGCAACGTGGCCGAGCTCGTCGCCGGCGCGCTCGACCTCGACGCCGAGGCCCTGGAGACCCTGGGCGACGAGGAGATGGAGGGCCTGACCGACCTGGACGTCTTCCTGCAACAGGTGGCGCTCGTGGCGGATGTGGACCGGCTCGATCCCGACGCCGACAGCGTGACGCTCATGACGCTGCACAACGCCAAGGGCCTCGAGTTTCCCGTCGTCTTCATCGCGGGCCTCGAGGAGGGCCTTTTCCCGCTCGCGCGCTCCTACGACGATCCCGCCACGCTCGAGGAGGAGCGTAGGCTCTTCTACGTCGGGATCACGCGGGCCCAGGACAAGCTCTGCCTGAGCTGGGCGAGGCAGCGCCGGAGGGCGGGCGAGTACACGTACGGCACGCTCTCGTCGTTCGTGGAAGCAATCCCGAAAGAGCTGCTCGAGGAGCGCATGAGTGAGCGGCTGCGGCTCGCCGCCCACTCCACCCCGCACCGGCGGGGGCGGAGCTTCGACGACGAGGATCGGAGCTGGAGCACGGACGTCGACCTGGCTCCGGACGAGGCGCTGAACCAGGACACGCCTCGCCTCGTGAAGGGGGAGCGCGTCGTGCACGAGACCTTCGGATCGGGATCCGTGGTGGAGATCAGCGGCTTCGGGCGCGACCTCAAGGTGACCGTCGATTTCGACGACGCGGGACGCAAGCGCCTCCTGGTGCGCTACGCCCGCCTGGAAAAGGACTGGCCATGAACGTGACGCCCGCCGAGGCGCGGCGGATCGCCGCGCTTGCGCACCTGAAGCTCGACGCCGCCGAGTTGGAGCGCCTGACGGGAGAGTTGAACCGTATCCTCGAGCACGTCGTGGCGCTCGGCGATCTCGAGCTGTCGGACGTCCCCGACGTGGGAGCCCTCGCGGGGGCGCTCTCCACGTTGCGCGGCGCGGGGGCGGAGGTGCCCGATGCGCTCGTGCGCGGACCGGACGCGATGGCTCCCGACTGGCGGGACGGTTTCTTCCTGGTGCCGTCGCTCCCGGGTCTGTCGGATGGGGCGGGGGAGGGCGGCGCGTGAGCGAAGTCCGCTCGATCGTCGAGGACGTGCGCGCCGGGCGGCGCGATCCGCTCGCGCCTGCGCGCGGGGCGCTCGAGGCCATCCGGCGCCGGGAGGGCGGCCCCGACGCGCTGAACGCGTTCCTCGCGCTCGCGGACGGGGCGACGCTCGCCGAGCCGAACGCAACCGGCCCGCTGGCGGGCGTCCCTGTGGCGGTGAAAGACAACCTCGTCACGACCGACCTGCCGACCACGTGCGCGTCCAAGCTGCTGGAAGGCTACGTGTCGCCGTACGCCGCGACCGTCGTGCGCAAGTTGGCCGCCGCGGGTGCCGTGGTGGTCGGCAAGACGAACCTCGACGAGTTCGCGATGGGCTCTTCGACGGAGAACTCCGCGTTCGGGCCGACGCGCAACCCGGCCGATCCGGGACGAGTGCCGGGTGGGAGCTCGGGGGGCTCTGCCGCAGCCGTGGCTGCGGGGCTCGTCCCGCTCGCGCTCGGATCGGATACGGGCGGCTCGGTCCGCCAGCCCGCCGCGTTCTGCGGGGTGGTGGGCATCAAACCGACGTACGGCCGTGTGAGCCGCTACGGTCTGGTGGCGTTCGCATCGTCCCTCGATCAGGTCGGAACGTTCGGGCGGACCGTGCGCGACGCGTCCATGCTGCTGGAAGTCGTCGCGGGTCACGATCCGCGCGACGCGACGTCGGCGCCGCAGCCCGTGCCAGAGCTGGTCGCGGCGGTGGGGCGGGGGGTCGCGGGTCTGGTCGTGGGTGTGCCGAAGGAGTACATGCCGGACACGCTCGACCCGGCGATCCGCGGGCTCGTCGACGAGGCGCTCGCTCGGCTCCGCGACGCGGGGGCGGAGGTGAGGGAGGTGTCGCTGCCGCATTCCTCGTACGCGATTCCCGCGTACTATGTGCTGGCGCCCGCCGAGGCGTCGAGCAACCTGTCGCGCTACGACGGCGTGCGCTACGGCGTACGGAGAGCCGGCACGGGGATGGGCGAGATGGTGGAGGCCACGCGCTCCGCCGGGTTCGGCGACGAGGTGAAGCGGCGCATCCTGCTCGGCACGTTCGCGCTCTCGGCCGGCTACCACGACCAGTACTACGGAACGGCACAGCGCGCGCGGCGCCTCATCTCCGAGGACTTCCGGGCGGTTTTCGCGGGCGGCGTGGACGCGCTCTTCACCCCCACGACGCCCGGCCCTGCCTTCGCGCTGGGGGAGCGCACCGACGACCCGGTCGCCATGTACCTCTCCGATGTCTTCACGGTGACGGCGAACCTGGCCGGAATCCCGGCCGTGTCGCTCCCGATCGGCACCGTGGACGGTCTGCCCATCGGCGGGCAGGTCCTCGCGCCGTGGTGGGCGGAGGAGACGATGCTCGCCGTCGCCGGCGCGCTGGAGTCGTCGCTCGCCGGGGAGGCCGCATGAGCTGGGAAGCCGTGATCGGCATGGAGGTGCACGTGCAGCTCCGCACGTCGACGAAGCTCTTCTGCCCAGACTCGACGAGCTTCGGCGCGGAGCCCAACACGCACGTCTGTCCAGTCTGTCTGGGTCTTCCCGGAGCGCTCCCGACCACGAACCCGGAGGCGGTCGAGCTCGCCGTGAAGACGGCGCTGGCGCTCGAGTGCACCGTGCACCCGACGAGCGTGTGGGCGCGCAAGAATTACTTCTATCCGGACCTGCCGAAGGGATACCAGATCACGCAGTTCGAGCGTCCTCTCGCGACGGGTGGGCGGGTCGCGTTCGATGGCGAGAGCGGCGAGGGGGTCGTACGCATCCGGCGGATCCACATGGAGGAGGACGCCGGCAAATCCATCCACGACCGTTTCACGGACGGAACGGCCGTCGACCTCAACCGCGCCGGGACGCCGCTCGTCGAGATCGTGACCGAGCCCGACCTGCGCAGCCCGGCCGACGTGCGGAGCTTCCTCCAGACGCTCAAGCGCATCCTCGAGTACGTGGACGTGAGCGACTGCAACATGGAGGAGGGTAGCCTACGCGCCGACGCCAACGTATCGCTCCGCCCGGTCGGCTCGGATGAGCTCGGAGTGAAGACCGAGATCAAGAACGTGAACTCCTTCTCCGGCATCGAGAAGGCGCTCACGCTCGAGATCGAGCGGCAGCGCGCAGTCCTCGATCAGGGTGCCGCCGTGCGTCAGCAGACGCTCCTCTGGGACGACCACCGCGCCGAGATTCGTCCGATGCGCTCCAAGGAGGAGAGCCACGACTACCGCTACTTCCCCGATCCGGACCTCCCTCCGCTGGTACTGGACGAGGCGTGGATCGGCGAGCTCGGCGAGGCGCTTCCCGAGCTGCCCCGCGCGCGTCGCCGTCGCTTCGAGGAGACGTTCGGCCTTCCCGCGTACGACGCCGACGTGCTGACGCAGTCGGCGGTCACGGCCGACTACTTCGAGGCCGTGGCGTCGGCGGTGCCCGACCCCAAGAGCGCGTCGAACTGGATCATGGGACCGGTGCAGGCGCTCATGAACGAGCGCGCGGAGAACGCGCGCACGTTTCCGGTCCCGCCCGCGTCGGTGGCGGAGCTGCTCGCTCTGGTCGACGGCGGTACCCTCAGCCAGGCCGCCGCGAAGAAGGTGCTGGGCGTCCTCGCCGAGGAGGGCGGCCGGCCCGCCGATGTGGTGGACCGGCTCGGCCTCGCCCAGGTGAGGGACGACGCGCAGCTGGAGGCGTGGGTCGACGAGGTGCTCGTCGAGCACCCCGACGAAGCCGAGCGTTACCGCGAGGGCGAGGC
This sequence comes from uncultured Gemmatimonadaceae bacterium, assembly GCA_964519125.1. GTDB lineage: Bacteria > Gemmatimonadota > Gemmatimonadetes > Longimicrobiales > Gaopeijiaceae > SZUA-318. Next base: position 37,185 of record CAZFIS010000015.1, read on the forward strand.
TCGCCTGGTGGGCTTCTTCGTGGGTCAGGTGATGCGCCGCTCGGGCGGCAAGGCCGACCCGAAGCGCGTCAACGAGCTGGTCCAGGAGAAGCTGGGGTAGGTCGGGGGCCGGGTCCCCCCGACCCCCCCTACTCGCCCTCACGCCGGCTGCACAAACGTCCCCGGGCTCTCCTGCGTGGCCCGCCACTCCGGCTTGCGCTCCTGCGTGGCCGCGGCCAGCGCCTCGCGCACGCCCTGGGCGTCCAGCTCGGTCACGTAGACGGGCGAGCCGGGTTGCTGCCGCCACGACTCGTCGAGCGTGCCGGCGTCCACGCCCTCGAAGCCGAGCTCGTCGATGAGCTTCAGGACGACCTCCTTGTCGGCCAGGCGGTCGCCCGCGACGGGAAGCGCGCGACGTCTGGGCATGCCGGCGCGCGTGCCGCCCTCCAGGAGGTTCTTCGCGCGGATGTTGTTGAATGCCTTGACCACGGGACGACCGAGCTGCCGAGACACCCATCGGCTCTCGGTCATGCCGTCCTCGATCCCGTCGATGCGGCCGTCCCGGTGGCGCGGGTAGTAGTTGCCCGTGTCCACGACGACGACGTCGTCGGGCACTCCCTCGAACAGGTCGTCCGCGAGGTCCGGCACGGCGGCCTCGGGGATGGTGACCACGACCACCTTCCCGCTACGGGCAGCCTCCCGGGCGGTTACGGGCGTCGCGCCAGTCTCCTCCGCCAGGTCCTCGAGCGTCTCGGGTCCTCTCGAGTTCGCCACGAACACGTCGTGGCCGAGCGCGGTGAACCGACGGGTGAGCGTGCTCCCGATCTGGCCCGCGCCGATGATTGCGATCTTCATGGTCCCTCCGTGATGCACGTGACGAGGGTTGCGGCCGTCACGCTCTGACCTACCCTCGTCCGCGCTCACCTTTCCGCTGGGTGATCCCTCCGGCGAAGTCGACGTCGGTTACGGAGCGCCAGTGCTTCAGCTCGTGCCCGGGCAAGGGAAAGAAGTCCTCGGCCATCTCCGAGAGCACTTCGGGCCTTTCCGACGTCCGGTCCGAGAGCGC
>CAZFIS010000015.1:38239-38852 GCA_964519125.1 uncultured Gemmatimonadaceae bacterium
CTTGGCGAGGCGCAGGTTGACGTCCCCCACCGGATCGAGCGCCGCGGGCCGCGACCTCTCGCGCTCCCGTAGGTAGTCCACCACGTAGTCGAACGAGGTGGCGAAATACCGGTCCACGAGCGGATTCGGCAGATCGAAGCGCGAGTTGGCGAGCACCTGCTCGAAGATTCGTTGCCAGCGGTCGTGGCCCTGGAAACGGATCATGCCCCGGAAGATCCGGCGGTTCGTACGGAAGCTGAAGATCGTGCGCGACAGCACGTCGTCGAAGAGCGCATCCGCCTCGGAGTGGTCGTTCTCCATGACGAGCCGGCGCGCCTGGCCGATGAACTCGTCGCCTACGTGCATGTCCATCCGGTGCTCCCAGTACGCGTGCCCGACCGCCTGCGTCGTGCTCGTGAGAAGGAGTTGGCGCGGTACGAAGACGTTGTGCGCCACCGTATCCGCTGCGAGGTGCGCGAGGTAGCCGTAGCCGACCGACGCCAGCGGCTCGGAGTCCGCCGACGCGAGGATCTCCTCGCCCACGGGCCAGTGATGGCTGTGCCGACCCTCGGGCACGTACTTCTTCGCGAAGGAGATATCCGCGGCGATCGAGCCGTACAGGAAGTGCAGGGGA
>CAZFIS010000016.1:0-38197 GCA_964519125.1 uncultured Gemmatimonadaceae bacterium
CGGCCGGGGTGGCGGAACGGTAGACGCGGCGGCCTCAAAAGCCGCTGCCTTTCGGGGCGTGCGGGTTCGAATCCCGCCCCCGGCACTGGCGCGGAGGTTCCCTTGGGGGGGCCGCCCCGCATCGGTATAGTTACGCGCTGCTTGCACAATCCCTGGAGGAGGTCTCCGGTTCGTCCCACGAATCGGCGACCCCGAGCGAAAAGGAACTGGGCGATATGGGAAACGACGGGAAGAATACGCTGTCGATCCGCGACAACCGCACCGGGCGTGAGTATGAGGTCGACGTCCTCGAGGGTGACGTGATCCGCGCGATGGACCTCCGGCAGATCAAGGTTCGAGACGAAGACTTCGGGATGATGGCGTACGACCCCGCCTTCACGAACACCGCGTCCACGCGGAGCTCGATCACCTTCATCGACGGGGAGAAGGGGATCCTCCAGTACCGGGGCTACCCGATCGAGCAGCTCGCGGAGCGCAGCTCGTTCCTCGAGGTCGCCTACCTCATCCTCGAGGGTGAGCTTCCCACGCAGAGCGAGCTCGACGGCTTCGTGCACGACGTGACGTTCCACACGTATGTGCACGAGAACATCGTCAAGCTCATGGGCGGGTTCCGTTACGACGCCCACGCCATGGGCATGATGATCAGCGCGGTGGCGGCGCTGTCGACGTTCTACCCCGAGGCGAAGGACATCGAGGACCCCGCCAACCGGTGGACCCAGATCGTGCGGCTCGTGGCGAAGATGCCCACACTCGCGGCCTACGCCTACCGGCACCATCGTGGGCTTCCCTGCGCCTATCCCGAGAACGAGCTCTCCTACACGGCGAACTTCCTCAACATGCTGTTCCGGGTAGGGACACGGGAGTACAAGCCGAGCCCCGTGCTCGAGCGTGCGCTCGACGTGCTCTTCATCCTGCACGCCGATCACGAGCAGAACTGCTCCGCGACCGCGATGCGCGTCATCGGGTCCTCGAAGGCCGATCCGTTTTCCGCCTTGGCCGGGGCGATGGCAGCGCTGTACGGCCCGCTCCACGGGGGCGCCAACGAGGCCGTGCTGCGGATGCTCCGGCGCATCGGCAGCGTCGACAACATCCCGGCCTTCCTGGACAAGGTGAAGGACAAGCAGGAGCGCCTCATGGGCTTCGGCCACCGGGTCTACAAGGCGTACGACCCACGGGCGAACATCATCAAGCGCACGGCCGACGAGGTGTTCGAGGTGACGGGCCGGAGCCCGCTCCTGGACATCGCGCTGGAGCTGGAGCGGATCGCGCTGAGCGAGGACTACTTCGTCGAGCGGAACCTGTATCCGAACGTCGACTTCTACTCGGGGATCATCTACGAGGCCATGGGCTTCCCGGTGGAGCTGTTCCCGGTGCTGTTCGCCATTCCGCGTACCGTGGGCTGGCTGGCGCAGTGGCAGGAGATGCTCACCGACTCCGAGCAGAAGATCGCACGGCCCAGGCAGGTCTTCACCGGCCAGGAGAAGCGGGACTTCGTGCCGATGGCGGATCGCGGTTGAGCTCCGGCTCTCACGGGCCGATCGGGGGGCGCTCCACAAGGGGGGCGCCCCCTTCGCCGTTCCAGGGGGGGTGACATGAGCGACGGGACCGTCTGTATCGATCTGATGCACCTCGGTGTGGAGGGCGCGATCGGGTGCTACGTCCTGGCCGGAGGGGAGCCCACGCTCGTGGATCCGGGACCGAGCACGACGTTCGAGCACCTGCGTGATCGCCTCGGAGACCTGGGGCTCGGTGCGCGCGACCTCCGCCACGTCCTCCTGACGCACGTGCACCTCGACCATGCCGGGGCGACGGGGCACCTCGTGAGGGAGTATCCCGAGGCGGTGGTGCACGTCCATTCCGAGGGGGCCCCCCACCTGGTGGATCCTTCGAGGCTCGTGGCGAGCACGCGGCGCACGTTCAAAGAGGCCCACGACCGGCTGTGGGGGGAGGTGCTCCCGGTGCCGGCGGACCGGATCCGGGCATGGCAAGGAGGTGCGAAAGGGCCGTGGCGCGGCCTGAGGCCCCTGCCCACCCCGGGACACATCCGCCACCACCTCGCGTACCTGGACGAGCGCGACGGGACGCTGTACGTGGGCGACGCGATGGGCATCGTCCTGGGGCCGGACGTGCCGAGCCTTCCCGCCACGCCGCCGCCGGCGGTCGATCTGGGGGCTTGGCGACACACGCTCACCGAGATCGCGGGCATCGGCGCCGGGCGCTTCGGAGCTGCCCACTTCGGGTTCCACGGGAACGTCGGGGCGCGTTGCAGACTACTTCAGGAGCGTCTGGACGCGCTCGAAGCGCGGGTGCGCGTGGCCATGGAGACCTCGGATGCGGACGACGCGGAGCGCTACGAGCGCGAGGTGAGGGACGAGCTCGAGCCTCTCGTGGGCGCTGAGCGTGTCGCGCGGTATTTCGACACGTTCAGCCTCGCCACGGATTGGGCGGGCGTGGAGTTCTACCTGGAACGCAGTCCTTGATGGGAGGAGCGACATGATCGGGTCGGGTTGGGCCGGCGCATCGAGGTTGAGGAAGCAGGCGCTGGTGGTGGCCGTGGTCGCGGCGGCGTCCGCCTCCGGGGTGGCGGGCCAACAGGACACGACAGACACCGCCGCGTCCGCCACCGCAGCATGGCAGGACAGTCTCCCGCGGCCCGTGCCGGCGCCGGTCGTTCCGCCCGCGTTCTTCCGCAATGCAGTGGCGGCGGGCACGCGCACGCGGGACGGGAGACCCGGTCCCAAGTACTGGGAGCAGTGGACCACCTACGACATTCAGGCCAAGCTCGATCCGGCAACCGCGCATCTGGTGGGGACGGTGGAGATCGCCTATCAGAACCGCTCTCCGCAGACGCTGCACACGCTCGGACTCCACCTCTACCAGAACCTCCAGGCCAAGGGCGTCGCCCGGCACGAGGCCGAGGAGGTCACCGGGGGCATCAAGCTCACGAGTGTGGTCGTGGACAGCCAAGAGGTTTCGGAGGGCGACATCTCCAGCGGTCCCGGCTACAAGGTGGACGGAACCGTGATGACGCTCCGGCCGGTGTGGCCCGTCCAGCCGGGAGACACGGTCCACATGAAGATCTCCTTCGAGGAGACGCTGCCGCAGTCCGGGGCGGGGCGCATGGGATGGTCGGACCACGACGTGTATCTGGTCGCCTACTGGTTCCCGAAGATGGCCGTGTACGACGACCTGAGAGGGTGGGACGACCAGCCGTACCTGGGCCAGGCCGAGTTCTACGAGGGGTATGGAGACTACCACGTGTCGCTCACCGTTCCGGCCGGGTGGACCGCCTGGGCGACCGGTACCCTCGCGAACCCCAAGCAGGTCTACTCGTCCCAGACGCTCGCGCGTCTCGCCGAGGCCGACTCGTCCGACGACCGGGTCGTGGTGGCGACGCCGCAGGAGCTCGAGGCGGGCACCGTGACGGCAGCGTCCACATCGGGCACGCTCACCTACGACTTCGACGCGGACAGCGTGCGCGACTTCACCTGGACGACTTCGGACGTTCAACGTTGGGACGCGACGTCCGCCGTGGTGGGCGATTCGACCGCGCCCGGCGGGCAGCGGCGGGTCCTCATCAACACGTTCTGGCGCGAGAACCGCGCGCCGCTCTGGTCCGAGCAGTGGAAGTACGCCAAGGAGTCGGTCGAGTACCATTCGCGCTACACGGGTTATCCCTATCCCTGGCCGCACATGACCCTGGTCGAGGGCGCCGACATCATCGGGGGAGGGATGGAGTTCCCGATGATGACGCTCATCGGGGCGTACAAGGGCGCACAGCCCTCGAAGCTCTTCGATGTCACCGCGCACGAGATCGGCCACATGTGGATTCCGATGATCGTCGGGAGCAACGAGAACCGCCACGCGTGGATCGACGAGGGTTCGGCGACCTTCCTGGAGGATCAGGCGCTCATGGAGTACTGGCCGGGCGTGGACTACCACCTCCTGGAGGAACAGTCGTACCTCAAGGCTGCCCGGGCCGGCGAGGAGCAGAGCATGATGCGCGCGGGAGACTATTACCCACCCGGGCCGGGCTACGTGGTCGCGTCCTACAGCAAACCGGCCTCGCTCATGGCAGCCCTGCGCGAGGTCATGGGCACGGACGCGTGGACGAAGGCGTACCGGACGTTCATCTCCGAGTGGGCGTTCAAGCACCCGACGCCGTGGGACTTCTTCGACACGTTCCAACGCTTCGCGAAGCAGAACCTGGACTGGATGTGGAGCGCGTACTACTACGAGACGTGGACGCTCGACCAGGCCGTCCTGTCGGTGGACAACAGCCCGCCGGACGGTCCGGTGATCGTGCTCCAGGACCGGGGCACGGCTCCGTTCCCGACCACCGTGCAGATCACGACGACGGGCGGAGGGATCCTGAGTCGCCAGGTCGGGGTCGAGCAGTGGCTCAAGTCGGGACGGGAGGTGGACCTCAAGCTGCCGGCTTCGGTCGGCGCCGTGACGCAGGTCCAGCTGGATCCCCAGGGATACGCGCCCGACATCGACCGGAGCAACGACTTCTGGCCGCGAGGCTGATGAGCGCACCGAAGCACGCGCTCTTCGTGCCGGCGCTTCTCGCGGTGCTCGCCGCGGGATGTGCCGGCGGCGGGTCGGACGCTCCGCAGAAGGAGGTCACCCGAGCCCGGTCCGCGCCGAGGAACGGGAGGCTCGTCCTCGTGGGAGGGCGGCTCGACCCCGATCAGGATGGCATCTACACGGCGATCCTCGGCGGCCGAAGCGGCTCGGGTCCAGTGTGCGTCCTCCCCACCGCGAGCAGCGCTCCTACCTCGACCATGGAGGCGGCCCGTTCCGCGCTCGACAAGCAGGGTGGAGAGGGCACCGCCTCCACGATCTTTCTTGCCCAGGAAGACGCCGTGCGGGCGAGGGACCCCCAGATCGTGCGGGAGATCGAGCACTGCTCAGGCTTCTTCTTCACGTCGGGCGATTCGTATCGGGTGACGAGCATCCTCGCGCCGGGAGGCCAGGCAACGCTCGCGCTGAGAGCCATCCTCGACCGCTACCGGCATGGCGCGGTGGTGGCGGCCACAGGCGGGGCTGCCACGGCCCTGGGTCGGATCATGATCGCCGGTGGCGACAGCCAGGACGCGCTGGCCGACGGCGTGACCACGGTAAGGGACGCCGACGGGTTGTTCCTGAGCCCGGGGCTCGGCCTCTTCCAGCGCGGCATCGTCGATGTCCGCTCCCTGGCCGAGGGGAGGGTTGGGCGCCTCCTGGTGGCTGTCCTGGCCACCGACTCCCTCCCGGTCGGCCTCGGAATCGACGAGCAGACCGCCCTGGTCGTGGAAGGTGACAGCGCTCGGGTCGTGGGGCGCTCAGCGGTCGTGCTGCTGGACGGACGCGGCGCGGTGAAGATCGGTCCGTACTTCGGACGAGGCGTTCGCGCGGATCTCCTGAGCGCGGACGATCGGATCGACCTTCGCACGCTGGCGGTGTCGCGGGGCGGGGGCAAGCACGCGCTCACGGGCGAGGAGGCCGTGACGCCGGTCCGCGATCCGTTCGGCTCGTGGCAGTTCCTGCACGTGCTCGCGGGCCTGGCGGCCTCGTCGAGGACGACAACGAGCTTCACCCTCCACGGCGCGCGCCTGCGGATCGCGGAGTCGGAGGGGTTCGCTGCGGTGAGTCGTGACGGAAGAGGCGTCCAGGGAGAGCCCACCGGGCTCTCGGCCGGTCCGTTCGTCGTCGATCTCGTTCCGAACGGTCGGTAGAACAGCGCTCCGCGCGAGCCTCCGGAGTGTCGGACTGCGGTGGGCTCAGATCGCCGACGGCTGCTGCTTGAAGCCCACGAACAGGCCGAGCGCGATCAGCGCGAGATCCTCGCAGGCATTCGAGTACGCCCGGGGACCCACGACGATCGGCCCGGTGAACGCCGTGACCACGGCCAGAACGAACGCCAGGACCGCGAGCGCCAGGCACAGCTTCGCGAGATTCGCCATCGATTTCTCCTCGTGTAGACGTGAGCCCCGTCACCCCACCCCCGCAACATGGTCTGCGCAGGGCACGCGCAGCGCAAGGGGAACATATGGCGCGGGCTTTCCACCTCTCAGCCGAAGCTCTTCACGCCGGGCGGGTTTTGGCGGAGCGTGGTGAGGTAGCGGAAGGGATCCGGTACCGGGTCGTGGCCAGGGGAGAGTCCGGATCGGCGTACGGGTGTGCCGGGCACCCTCAGGGCGCGGACCTCCCGGGCGATGACGTTGAGCGTATCGCCGTCCTTCTGGAGCTGTCCCTCCACGGCGAGAAACGGCTCCAGGCGCACGGCGCTACGGTCCCGCTCGTAGACGTCGGGCTTCACGATCACATTGATTGCACCGCTTTCATCTTCCATGAGGACAAAGACATAGCCTTTCGCAGTCTGAGGTCGCTGGCGTGCCGTGACCAGGCCCGCGACCCGCACCGAGGCGTGCTGCTGAAGGTCGGCAAGACGGTCCGACCCGAGCGTGCCGGAGGGGAGCTGGTCGTGCAGCAGGGAGAGCGGGTGAAGCTCCGCGGAGAAGTGCAGCATGCGGTACTCCGCCACCATCCGCTCGGATGCGTCCAGATCCGGGAAGGAGAGGCCGGCGTACGGATCCTCCAGGTCGAGCTCGGTCTGGGCGTGGTCGTTCCGGCCGCCGATGCGCTCGTCGTCGGACTCGGGTCCCAGCCAGAGCCCGACCTGCCAGAGGATCTCCCGGCGGGTGAGGCCGAGGTCCTGGAAGCCTCCAACCCAGACGAGATTCTCGATGGCGGGGCGCTTCAGCGCGGCCGGCGTGCGCCGCAGGAAGTCCCCGAGCGACCGATAGGGGCCCCTCCGGTCCCGCTCTTCGACCACCCGCTCTGCGACGTCCGTGCCCCACCCACGCACGAACCCGAGCCCGATGCGGAGTGCGTCGTCTTCGGCCGTGCACTGCACACGGCTCCGGTTCACGTCGGGCAGGAGCGTGCGGATCGCGTTTCGGCGCGCGTCGCGGCCCAGCGCGTCCAGCGAGTAGAAGCCCATGGGTTGGTTGTTGAAGAGCGCCACGTAGTACTCGAGCGGATGGTAGTGGCGTAGCCACGCCGACTGGTAGGCGAGGAGCCCGAACGCCGCGGCGTGCGACTTGGGGAAGCCGAACTCACTGAAGGCCGTCACTTGAGCGAAGACCTCGCGCGCCAGGGTCTCGTCGACGCCGCGCTCGCTCGCGCCGTCCCGGAAGGCCTCCCAGTGGGTGTCCATGGCTTCCCTCGAGCGCTTGCGACTCATCGCGCGGCGCAGCCGCTCGGCCTGGCCGTCGGAGAAGCCCGCCATCGCCTGGCACACCTTGAGCACCTGGTCCTGGTAGATGATGACGCCGAGCGTCTCCTCCAGGGCGTCCTTCAGGCACGGATGGGGGTAGGGGACCTCGTAGTCCGGGTTCTGGCGCAGCATCTCCCGGCGGCGCACGTACGGGTTCACCGCACCGCCCACGATGGGACCGGGCCGCACGATCGCGACCTGGACGGCCAGGTCCTCGAGGTTACGGGGCCGCGTGCGCCGGAGCATCTGGATCTGCGCGCGGCTCTCCACCTGGAAGAGTCCCACCGTGTCACCTGAGCAGATGCGATCGTAAACCGTCTCGTCCTCGAAGTCGATGCGCGAAAGATCCGGCGGCTCGCCTTCGCGCTCGGAGATCAGGTCGACGGCATCCTCCACCAGAGAGAGCATACCCAGCGCGAGGAAGTCGATCTTGATGAAGCCCGCGTCCTCGCAGGAGTCCTTGTCCCACTGGCAGAGGACGCGCCCCTCCATGGCGGCCGGCTCGAGCGGCACGATTTCGACCAGGGGGCGGCTGGAGATGATCATGCCGCCCACGTGCTGCGAGATGTGGCGGGGGAGCCCGGCCACATCCTCGGCCAACTCGCCCAGGAGTCTCCAGAGGGGCGCGTCCGCTCGATTCTTGAACTCGGGGAGTGTGGCGATCTCCTCGGCGAGACTGGCGGCCGAACGGTGCTCGGCCAGCTTGGCCAGCTTCTCGAGCTCTCCCATGGGGAGGTCGAGCACTTTGCCGATCTCGCGCACCGCGGAGCGGAGCCGGTAGGTGGGGAAGGTGCACACCAGCCCCGTGTGCTCGGATCCGTACTTCTCGTAGACCCGTAGGATGAGCTGCTCGCGGATATCTCGCGGGAAGTCGAGATCGATGTCGGGCACGCTCCTGAGCGCCTCGTTGAGGAAGCGCCCCAAGAAGAGGTCGTTCTTCACCGGATCGATGTGCGAGAGACCGATCAGGTAGCAGATGATCGACGAGACCGACGAGCCACGGCCGCGCCCGGGCGGGAGGTTGGAGCGCGCGCGGGGCGCGTCCGCCCGCACCTCGCGAGCCACCTCGCGCGCCAACTCCATGATGTCGCGGTAGACGAGGAAGAAGCCGGCGAGCCCGTGCAGGTCCACGAGCCGGAGCTCCGTGTGGAGGCGCTCCTCCGCGTTGCGTTCCGCGGCCGAGCCCGGTGCGTAGCGCCGTCCGATCTCCGCGAGACAGATGGCCGTGAGCGTCTCGAGCGCGCCGCCCCGCGCCGAGCCTTCGAAGTCCGGGAACTCGTAGCCCAGATCCTCGGTGAGGTCGAAGGCGGCGCATCGCTCGGCGATGAGAAGTGTGTTCGTGAGTGCTTCGGGGCGGCTCTGGAAGCGGTGGCGCATCTCCCACGGCTCGGCGAGGTGGAAGAGGCGGTTGGGGCGGCGCACGGCGTGCGCGCCGTCGAGCGTGGCGCGATTGCGGATCGCGACGAGCACGTCCTGGAGCCGGTGCCGCTCGGGGCGGTGGTAGTGGACGTCTCCCGTGGCCACGACGCCCAATCCCAGCCGCCCCGCCAGCCGAGCGAGCGCCCGATTGCGCGAGGCGTCGCCCTTCACCGCGTTGTCCTGCAGCTCCACGAAGACGCTCCCCGGGCCGAAGGCCTGCACCAGGAGGCGGGTGAACGCCTCGCCGTCGGCCACCGAGGACTCGAGCGCCGCCCACACCGGGCTCCGCCGGCATCCGGTGAGCAGGATGAGCCCCTCGGAGCGCGCCAGCAGGGAAGCCAGCGCCAGACGCGGATCTCCCCGCGGCGACGTCATGTGCGCCTCGGTGAGAAGCCGGCAGAGGTTGGCGTAGCCCTGCGGCGTCTCGGCCAGAAGCGTCATGTGGTGGCCGCCCTCGGGCTCGTCCACGCCGGGAACGCAATCGCGCAGCGTGACCTCGGCTCCGGTGATCGGCTGCAGGCCGGCTGCGTGCGCCTGGTGCGCGAACTCCATCGAGCCGTAGAGCCCGTTGTGATCGGTGAGCGCGAGCGCGGGATAGCCCAGCTCGGCGGCGCGGCCGGCCAGCTCCTCCGGGTGGGAGGCTCCGTCCAGGAAGGAGAAGCCCGAATGGCAGTGCAATTCGACAAAGCAGGTCGCTCCCAACCCACGATCAAGCGAGTTCATCATCAGCATCGTGTTGGGCGCATGGGGGTTTTGCCGGTGATGCTTCGTTACTCCTCCTCCAAGGGGAGGCTCGTGACCCGAACATACACCGAAAGTGGGGGCGGACGCAACGAGCAGGGCGAAACCCCCGTGGTAGCGAAAACCTCGTCGGGCCCGAGATTACTGGATTCTTCGGTATTTCAGCGAGAAGGAGTTGGCCGATCTCACCTTCGCCATCGCGACGATCGACGCGTGGAATCGGCTGTCCATCTCGGCGCGCAGTGCGCCGGGTAGCTATCAGTCAAGACGGAAGCCGGCAACGTGATCCTTTCGCGGCCGGTGTTTCCTGACCCTCGATCCGGGAGCCTCAACGCATGACCAGGCAGTTGATCTCGTCGGGCACCAAGTGGGAGAAGCTTTACGGCTACAGCCGCGCCGTGCGGATGGACGCGGTGGTCTACGTGGCCGGCACGACCGCCGTGGACGAGTCGGGGGCGGTCGTCGGGCCGGACGACCCCTACCGGCAGACCCGCTTCGTGTACGAAAAGATCGCGAAGGCCCTTGCCGAAGCGGGGGCCTCGCTTCGGGACGTGGTGCGCGTGCGCACGTTCGTCACCGATATCTCGTGGTGGACCGAGGTGGCGCGGGCGCAGGGCGAAGTGTTCGCGGACATTCGCCCCGCGGCCACGCTGGTGCAGGTGAGCGCGCTGGTGGATCCGGCGCTGCTGGTGGAGATCGAAGTAGACGCCGTGATCGAGTGAGGGAGAGCGGTTGAACGTTCAACCGCTCTCCCGGGTGGGCCCGAAGCGCGAAGCCCCGCCCGGTCTGTCGACCGGACGGGGCCCTGCGTCCGTCGTTCCTTCTGCGCCGCGTCAGCTGCCGCAGCTCTCTTTCTGCATGAGCCAGACCAGGGTGGCCGCCACGTCGGCCCGGCCGGGACCGGTGATGGCATCCTTCGGCGAGGGCTTACCGTCCGCCCTGAGGTAGAGGTTGCGGACGCCCACGCAGCCGGCCTGGTGCTGCGGGCCCGCCAGGAAGCGCGACGAGCGCTGCAGGTCGGAAACCCAATGGTCGAAGGTCTGCTGTCCGCCCTTGCCTCCGGCGACGGGATAGATGGTCCCGGCACTCACTGCCTGCTGGATGCGGTCCTGGGCGACCTGTCCGTAGGTGATGCAGTCGGACACGGCGGTGGATCCCGTAGCGAGGGTCGTCGTGCCGCTGGGGCACACGGTGGCTTCCGTAGCACCCACCACGTCCACATAGGACCCCACCGGAGCCGGGATGCACGACGTCTGCCCGGTGCTGGGCTGGTACGTACCCACGGGACAGGGGGTGGTGGCCACGGCCCCCGAGATGCTCACGTAGCTCCCGGGCTCGGCGGGGATGCACGAGCTCTGCCCGGTCTGTGGCTGGTAGGTGCCGACGACGCACGGTGTTGCCGTCGCCGCGCCCGTCACGCTCACGAAGGTCCCGGCCGGGGCCGGCTTGCACGAGCTCTGCCCGGCCTGGTCCTGGTAGGTGCCCACAGCACAGGGCGTCGCCGAGGTCGAGCCCACCGTGGCCACGAAGGTCCCCACTGGCGCCGGCTCGCACTGCGTGGCCCCCGACCCCGATGCGAAGGTGCCCATCGCGCACGCCGATTCCGCGATCGCACCCGGCTGGGCCACGAAGTGTCCCGGATCGGCCGTTACGCACGAGGTCTGCCCGCTCTGCGACTGGTACGAGCCCGCGGGGCAGGGCGTCGCGGAGCTCGCTCCCTGGGTGGCGACGAAGCTGCCCGCGGGAGCCTGCTCACAGGACGTCGCCCCGGAGTTGGCCTGGAACGTGCCCGGCGCGCACGGCGTGGCGCTGGACGCACCCGCGATGGCCACGAATTCTCCGGGCTGCGCCAGGTCGCATTTGGTGGCCCCTGTCTGGGCCTCGAACGTGCCCGGTGCGCACGGCGTCGACGTCGTTGCGCTATCGGTAGCCACGAAGCGGCCGACAGGCGCCGGGAGGCATGAGGTCTGCCCGGTCTGCGGCTGGAACGTGCCCGGCGCGCACGGCGTCGCCTGTGTCGCGCCGGCTGCGTCGGTGTAGGTGCCCGCCGGTGCCGGCACGCAGCTGCCATCGGAGCCGATGTACGTCCCCGGCCCGCAGGGCGACGGCAGCACGGTCAACTCCTGCGCGAGAGTGTCGGCCCAGCTCCCGTCGGAGAAGATCGCGCGCAGCGAGTCGGTCCCCTCCGTCTTGTAGGTGTGCAGGAAGGTCTCCTTCTGCTCGTTCTGAGTCGGCCTGAGCTCGGTGGTGCCGTCGCCCCAGTCGAGGAAGATGCTGTAGTCGCCCGTGGAGTCGGGGTCATCGATGTGAACGATGAAGCCGACGGGCACCCCGGCGTAGATCTTGCCGTCGGGGCTGATGATCGACGAGTCCGTGACGACGGTGAACGGCCTGTCGTTCACGTCGACGACGTGGGTCAGCGTGTCGGCGCCGCCGCCGTCGGACACGATGATGGTGATGGTGTCCGTTCCGAGAGCGGTGTAGCCGTGGGCCCAGGCGAAGGTCGTCGTGTCCGACGTCGTGCGGTGCGTGATCGAGCCGTCACCCCAGTTCAGAGAGACGGTGTAGTCCTCCGGGGCGTCCCGGTCCGTCCAGTCGAACGAGAAGTAGTACGGCACCGTCGTGTCGAGGGTGGAGGCCACGGCCGTGGAGTCGCCGCGCAGGATCTGGATGACGGGCCCAGATCCCTGCGTCACCGTGAAGTCTGCCGCGGTGGTGTCCTTCTCGATGCCGTCGGAGGCGATCATGCTGATGTGATAGGTGCCGGGAGCCTGCCACGTGTGCGTGAAGGTCTCGATCTTGTCCTTCTGTGTGGCACGGGTTTCCGTGGTGCCGTCACCCCAGTTCATGACCATGCTGTAGGTCCCGGCGGGGTCGGGGTCGGCAATGGCCGCTATGAGGCTGTACGACTGCCCCTCCACGGCGGTGGTGTCCCCGGTCATCGTCAGCTGGGGCGGATGCGAGTTGTCGGTGGGGAACGAGGCGGTGAGCGTGCCCGACTCGACGTGTGTGCCGTTGGTGTTGGAGGTCGCCATCGTGACCGTGTGGGCGCCGACGGTCTGGTACGCATGGTCGAGGGTGACGGTATAGGGAGTGAAGAACGTCGTATCCACGTACACGCCCCCGTGGTTCACCAATCCGTTGGTGTACCCTCCGCTCACGCTCAGGCTCACGGCGCCTCCACCGTCCCCGTAGTTCACCGCGACGAGGGGCGCGAACGCGTTGGTACCCCCGAAGGTGATGGTCTCGTCGAGCGTGTACGGGAGCGTCACGCTGTCGGGCACGGACAGCGTGAAGCTCGGGGAGCCCGGGTCGTCCTGGCTGCCCCCCTGGTTGGCGATCGTGATGAGGGACTCGATGCTGTTGTGCGACGCCCGAGGCAGGATCACGGTGCCGCTGTCACGCGGCTGCAACGCGGCCTGCGCAGGGCCGGTGGTGTCGGAGCCGCACGAGCCGAGGAGGACGGCAACCCCGGCACTCGCCAACAAACGGAGGTAGGACCTTGTGGACACGGGAGGGTCTCCAGGTTGGGAAAGCACTGCCGCACGGGAACCGACAGTGATGCCCAACATGTCCGCCCTGCCCGATCCCATCCATGTCCGGACGTTGCGAGAGCCCTGTCCGGACGTTGATTTCAACGGGAGGACAATGTCCTGCAACGGGCGGACATTGTGGTTGGCGAAAATTTCACCAAGGCGGGGAAGTGGCGCACGGAACGTGACCGTAGGGACGAAGAAGAAGTCGAGCGCGGCGATGTCCCTCTGGTGCGAGACGGCTCCGGTCTGCGCCGAGGCCATGTCGGCCACGCCATCCGAGCCACCGGTCAGGAGAACAGCGGCGGCCGGTTCCGCTCGAATCCGGTCGCCTCGAGAAGCCTCTGGGCGAGGGCCAGGAGCTGGCCTTCCCGATAGAGCCGGCCCATCAGCGTGACGCCCATCGGCGTGCCGTCGGACCTCAGACCGGTCGGGACCGCCACGACCGGGTGGCCCGTGAGGCTGGTGAGGGGGTTCAAGCTCCGCTTCGGGTTCCAGTGGGTGCGGGGCGAGAGGACCGCGTCCACGCCGTCGAGGGAGCGATGGGTGGCTTCCATGAGGAGACGACGCTCGCGATTGGCCTGGAGGTACTCGACCCCGGGCACGAGATGGTACGTGCGGAGCTGGAGCGAGCGGCCTTCCTCCCGGAGTTGTGCATCGAGGCCGCTGCGGCGCAGCTCGTCGAAGTTCGCCGCGCGCTCCGTGTATTCGATGAAGAAGTTGAGGTTGCTCTCGGGGAGTTGGACCGGCCGCATTTCGCCCACGAGGGAGTCGACCAGCTGCCTCACGTGGGCACAGTGGGCACGGTATTCGGCATCGGTCTCGGCCTCGAACGCCGAGGCGTGGTAGCCCACCGTCAGCCCCTTCACGTCCAGGTGCGCGTCCCAGTGGACGGGGACGCCGTCGAGCACGGCGAAGTCCAGGTCGTCCGGCCCTGCGATCGTGTGGAGCACGAGCGCCACGTCCTCCGCGCTCCGGCACATGGGCCCGACCTTGTCCAGCGTGGTGCCGGCCGACATCACGCCGTGGCGGCTCACGCGGCCGAACGTGGGGCGCAGGCCCACCACCCCGCACCGCTCCGATGGGGACAGGATCGAGCCGCCGGTATCGGTGCCGACGGAAAAGCCCACCAGCCCCGCGGAGGTGGCCGCGCCCGGTCCGGCCGACGAGCCGCTCGAGCCCTCCTTGGGGTTCCAGGGATTGTTCGTGCGGCCACGGAACCACTGGTCTCCGAAGGCGAGCTCCCCGCTGGCGAGCTTGGCCACCAGGACGGCCCCCGCCTCTCCGAGTCGCTGGACGACGGTGGCGTCCTCGTCGATGATGCGGTGCTCGTACGGGGCGGCCCCCCAGGTCGTGGGATAGCCCCGCGCGGCGATGATGTCCTTGACGCCGTACGGGATCCCATGCAGCAGTCCGCGATAGCGCCCCGCGGCGATCTCCTGATCGGCCCGCGCCGCCTCCTTGCGGGCCCGCTCCTTCGTGAGCGTCACGACGCAGTTCAGCACGGGGTTGAAGCGCTCGAGGCGTGCGAGGTACATCTCGGTGAGCTCGGTGGACGTCGCCTGGCGCGTCTCGATCAGGCGGGCCAGATGCGTCAGGGGCCAGAAGGCCACGGCTTCGAGGTCGGTCGGACGCGCGACCGTGGGGCGGCTCGCGCGCAGTGGTCGCGCTTCCCGATCGACCACCACCCCGGTCACCCGCGGGTCGAAGTGGACGGGCAGGGCGATGTCGTTGCCCAGGGGCGCCTCGTGCAGCGTGCGGTAGCGGTCGAGCAGCCCCGCGACGTCGTCGACCATCGCCTCGGCTTCCTGGCGGGTGATCTCGATCCCGGCCACTCGTGCCGCGTGGAGGATCATGCCAGGGGTCGGACGCTGCTGAACGTCTCGGGCCGAGAGCGCCGCAGCCAGGACGTGCGGCACGAAGAGTTCGGAGGCGGCTCCGCCGGCGAGCCCGGCCAGAAGACGGCGTCGGGAAATCGGCTCCATGGAATCTCCTATGTCGGGGCTCCCCGGGGGGTAAGAAAAACGGCAAGGTAGAAGGGCGATGTCCGGGGGCGCAAACCGTCGGTCGGCCCCGAGGAGCTGGTGTGGCGGACATCACGGCGGCTGGTGCCGCCGATGGCACGCCCCACACCTTCGGGGCGGTGTTCCGGCAGGTGGAAGGCCGCTCCACGCTCGATATGGCTTGCTGCCCGCCGGCCCCGGGCCTAGCATGCCAGCACGCGCGAGGCGACCCGCAGCGGCCAGCCGCTCGGACCGTGCCGCCTGCCCATCGACGCAGAAGGAGCAGCCCCATGAATGCCGCCGCTCGGAGTTGCATCACCGCGCTTGCCCTGGTCGCCCTGCTTCCCGGCGTATCCGCCGCGCAGGGCACGCTCGCCGACTACCACAACGCGGAGAAGCTGCTCGGGGGCAACCTCCCGCACGTGATCTCGATCGCGGATGTAGACCCCAACTGGATCGGGAAGAGCGACCGGTTCTGGTATCTGCGCACGGGCCCGGGGGGACGTCACTTCGAGCTGGTCGATCCGGCGGCCGGAACGAGCGGACCCGCGTTCGATCAGGCGCGCCTGGCGGCCGCGCTCTCCGACGCGACGGACCGCGCCTACCAGGCCGACTCGCTGCCCTTCGTGGATTTCGAGTTCTCGAGTGACGGCGGCTCGATCGACTTCGACGCCGATGGTGCCCATTGGAGCTGTTCGCTGGATTCCTACCGCTGCCGGAAGGCGCCGGCGCCGGGTGAGGCGGGACCGTACGAGTCCCTCTCGCCGGACGGCCGTTGGGCCGCGTTCGTCCAGGACCACGACCTGTACGTGCGCGATACGTCGACGGGTGCCGTCGTCCGCCTGACGCGTGACGGCGAGCCGGGCCGGGACTACGCCACCCCGCTCCCCGACCTCCGCACGCTGGTGGCCCAGAAGGTCTCGAAGGGCGAAGACGCCCGGGAAAAGGCGGCGGTCTTCTGGTCGCCCGACTCCAAGCGGCTCGTCACCTACAGGCTCGACTCTCGCAACGCCGGCCGGTTCAACAGCATCCAGTACGTGCCCTCCGACCGCCTGCGGCCACGGAGCTTCGACTTCGTGTACCCGCTGCCCGGCGAGGTGCTGCCGACGGCCCAACCGATCGTCTTCGACCTGGAGCCGTTCGCGCGCATCGACGTGAAGACGCCTCCGCTCCAGGTCGTCTACTACGGCGGTCCGGGCTTCCATTGGCTCTCCGACGGGCGCCACTTCTCGTACGAGTACCGGGCGCGGGGCGACAAGTCCATGGAGCTGCGCGTGGTGGACGCGGCGACGGGCGAGCAGCGTACGATCGTGCGCGAGGAGTCCGGCCCCTATCCGTTCGTGGATCCGTACGAGACGATGTCCCGCTTCGTGAACGGCGACAAGGAGGTGCTGTGGACGTCGGAGCGGAGCGGCTGGAACCAGCTCTACCTCTACGACGTCGGGACGGGACGCCTCGAAGACCAGGTGACGCACGGCGACTGGGTCGTGCGCCAGATCGTGTCCGTCGACGAGAAGGCGCGTCAGGTCTACTTCCTGGCGGGTGGCGTCCAGAAGGGCCTCGATCCCTATTACACGCAGCTCTATCGGATTGGCCTCGACGGCAAGGGAATGAAGCTCCTGACCCCGGACAGCCTCGACCACGCCACGACGTTTTCGCCCGACGCGCAGTACTTCGTCGACAACGCGTCGGCGCCCGACCAGCCGGGCGAGTCCGTGCTGCGGCGCGCGAGCGACGGCTCCGTGGTGCGCGTGCTCGAGAAGACCGACGACTCGGGCCTCACGGCCATGGGCTTCCAGCCGCCCATCCCCTTCCAGGGCGTAGCCGCCGACGACACGACGCCGCTGTGGGGCGCGATCGTGCGACCCACCGGCTTCGACGCGTCGAAGAAGTATCCGATCCTCGAATACATCTACACCGGCCCACACGGCTTCTTCGCGCCCAAGACCTTCGCGGCCGCGATGCGGCTGCAATCGATGGCCGAGCTCGGCTTCGTGGTGGTGATGGTGGACGGGCGCGGCACCAGCTGGCGCTCGCGCGCCTTCCACGGCTTCTCGTACCACAACCTGGGCAACGTCTTCATCGATCACGTGACGATGATCAAGGAGATGGCACGCAGGTATCCGTGGATGGACACGACCCGCGTGGGCATCTACGGGACGTCCGCCGGAGGCTACGGCTCGGCGCACGCGTTCCTCCAGTTCCCCGACTTCTACAAGGTGTGCGTGTCGACTTCGGGCGATCACGACCCCCGGCTCGACAAGGCCGTGTGGAACGAAGTGTACCAGGGCTGGCCCGTGGGCAAGGACTACGTCGATCAAGCCAACCAGCAGCTGGCCCACAACCTGAAGGGCCACCTGCTCCTGATCCACGGCGACGTCGACCAGAATGTCAACCCGACCGAGACGATGCACCTGGTCGACGCGCTCATGAGCGCCAACAAGCCCTTCGACATGCTCTTCGTCCCCAACATGAACCACGGAGACACGGGGCCGCACGCGCTCTACGTCACCAAGCGCCGGTGGGACTACTTCGTCCAGCATCTCCTGGGCGTGACCCCGCCCACTGACTTCCAGATCCACGAGGCGCCGCGCATGCCCCGGGGGAGGTGAGGGCCGAGCGGCGAGCTCTCGGACGGCATCGAAACGTGGTCGTCGTTCCGCGCCGGGCCGTGCCTTTCCCGGTGCGCGCTCCGCCCCACGTCCAGGAGGACGACGGATAACGGATCCACGATCGAAAGACCTCGTTGGGCCAAGGAGCGTGGTAGGCGGGGGGTTCACGAGGGGCACGTCGAATGGGAACGCGCGAGGGGGCGGAGCCGTCGTCAGAAGCAGGCGAGGCCGGCGCGGTCGTCACCCTACGGGGCGTCATTTCACGAACACCATGTCGCCGGTCTTGGCGTCGAGATAGAACCGCTCTCCCTTGGCATCCTGCATGACCGTATGCCCCACGGCGTCCAGGCCGACGACCGTGACGGGGACGGTCCCGTGTTCGATCGGGTACGCGGTGTTCTTGAGCGCGACGTGTTTGAACGCATAGGCGTGGTGCACGATACGTTGTTCACCGGTCTTGGAATCCACGTAGAAGAGCGTCCCCGCGGTGTTCTTGAAGACGGTGCTGCCTCGGATCTCACCGACCACCACGACGGGTGACGGGTGCTTCAGTAGCACCGGGCGGAGCGTCGCGGCCGTCGGCTGGCTCGCCGGCGCGGACAGGGTCGGCCGCTGGGCGGCGGCTGGACTGGCGGCGAGCACCGGGGCCGCGACCACGGCCGCGGCCAACGCCGCCTTCGAACCCTTGGTCCCGCGCGATTTCGATTTCATGGCTCTACCTCACGAGTCCATGTCGCAGGGTGAACACCTCGGCGCCTCCGCCGTGGCGAGGCGCGTGCCGCGGCAGCCGGGGGCGCCGCAGTTGCATGCGTAGTACGCGAGTTCGCTCACCGACCACTCGACCTCGAGCGGCGAGCGCATCTGATAGTCCAGGGTGAGTTCGTCGCCGGCCGGAATGTCCCGCGCGGCGTAGAGGTAGACACGCGCATGGACGGTGAGCGCCACGCAATTGGGCTCGCAACTGTGATTCGCGAAGCGAGCATCGCTCCCCTCGTCGGCGCCGTCGATGATCGTCGCCCCGTCGAGACGAAGCAGGTACGGGTTCGGCGGATTCGGGGCGGGCTCCGCCATGACGACGAGGAGCGGCCGACGCCGACCCAGGTACTCGATGATCCGCATGCCCTTCCGGATCACGCGCTTGGCGAAGAGGCCGTTGCCCGCGATGCGGGACGGACCGACCCGCGTCAGATCGCGGTCGAGCGCGCCCTGAAGCACCGCCACTCCGCTCAATGCTTCGATCCGTCGGTGACGTGGACGTTCACCGTGACGGTGTTGGTCGCGATTGTGTGCAGACCGGACCCGCTGGTGTTGGGTTCCCAAACCTGGACGTAATAGGTGCAGACCAGCGTCTGGCCCGCGGCCAGGTCCGGATGCGCGCCCTCCGTGTACCTCGCGCTGGTTGCCATCCCGATGTCGTTCGGATTGTTGCAGCGGGATGGCCCGGCGTAACCGGAAGGCGTGACTCGCGTCGGGAAGATCCGGTAATAGGCCGGCTGGCCGTTCACCACCGCCGTTTCGTGCTTCGCGGGGTCGTCCTGCCAGCGGAGCCGCACCTCAATGGCCGGCGCGTGTTGCCCACATCCCGCGGGAGCGCCCACGGCGCACGGGTTGGCCCAGCTCGCCGAGGCGGAGTTGGACCATGTCAGCCCGTTGTTCGTTGACACCTCGAGAGAGGCTTTCCACATCGTGAGCGACCGCGGATTCCGTGAGATCGTGGCCGTCGGCCGTGTAGGGACCGTGGGACGGCGGGTCGGCGTCCTCGCGCCGGTGACCCGGTGCACCTGGGCGGCGAGCGGCAGCGTCAGCATCCCCGTCGCGACGGACGCCGCGACCAGCGTCCAAACGACGCGCGATTTCTTGATCATTGATTCCTCTCGTGAGAAGGGACTGGTGAATCCCACGGTCAGCGAACCCGCAGGAACGACGCATCCACGCGCACACTCTCGTTCTGCCAGCCGAACACCACCTCCGTCTCCCGACCGGCCGTGAGGGTCACGATGGCCGGACCCTCCGCACGTCGGGTGACGCGTGTACCGGCCGGCGAGCACGCATCCTTCCGACCGGCCTCATTGGGTGGTTTCACCATCTCTCGGCTCGGGAGCGCCGTCCGAGCCCCCTATGGGTGGGAAGCTAGGGGAAGCGATCAGACCGTCATCAACGCGTGTCAAACGCTTGAACGACAACTAGTTCAAGATGGGTGGCGGCTCCGGCTCAGGGGCATGGCATCACAACGACACCTCGATCACGAGCCGTGCACCAACGCCGGTTCCGGAGGCTTCACTCCGCCGTCACTCGGCCCGCAGCACCTCGAGGGGATCGACGCGTGCCGCCCGGCGGGCGGGAAGGTAGCTCGCGATGCCGGCGACGACGACGAGCACGGCCGCGGCGCCACCGAGCGAAAGCGGATCGCGGGCGGACACATCGTAGAGCAGCGAAGCCACGAACCGGCCGGCGCCCAGCGCGGCGGCCACCCCGATCAGCGCACCGACGAGCGTCGTGGACAGGCCTTTGGTCACGACCGTGCGTACCAGGGTGCTCGGGTTCGCGCCGAGCGCCGCACGGATGCCGAGTTCCCGCGAGCGCTGCACGACCGCGTAGACCAGCACGCCGTAGAGGCCCACCGCGGCGAGCAGCAGAGCCAGCAGCCCGAAGGCGCTGAACACCTTCGCGCCGAGCTCCCACGAGCGGTATTGGGGATCGATGATCGCGGTGAGCGGCTCGACCGTCGGGAACGGGACGTCCGGGGCGGCAGCCATCATCGCGCGACGCACCCTGCCGACCATCGTCTGAGGATCCACCGCCGTGCGGACCTCCATCATTACGCCGGTTCCGATCGCCGGGTTCGTCTCGACGGCCTCCAAGGGGAGATAGAGCTCCTGCGGAGGCGCTCCCGTGACCTCCCAGAACGGAGCGTTGGCCACCACCCCGACGATCCTGAAGCAGCCGTGATCCTCCAGAGGCGTTCGAACGCACGCGCCCAGGGGACTCTGCTTTCCCCAGTAGTAGTGCGCCGCTGCCTCGTTGATGATCGCCACGTCCGCCGAGGGGCTATGCTCATCCGCCGTGAACGATCGGCCCGAGACGAAGCGCCGGGCCGTGGCCCGGAAGAACCCCGCGCCCACGGCCCGGCCCCATGGAGACCCTCTCGGACGCGCCACCGCGGCTGCCGTGCCGGTTGCGGGCTCGATCCACACGCCCCAGCCACTGCGGAACGGCTCGCCGATCGAGAGACTCGCCGCCGTCACCCCGGGAAGTTCCCGCACACGGCGGAGCATCGCTCGGTAGCTCGCCAACGCGTCGCTTCGGGACACGCCCTGTGACCGGAAATCGACGGATGCGTAGAGCACCTCCCGGACGTTCATTCCGAGGTCCTTGCCGCGTACGTTCCGCAGGCTGCGCACGAACAGGCCGGCGCCCGCCAGCAGGACGACCGTGAACGCCACCTGCGCCGCGACCAGGACGCTCTGCGTGCGCATCCGCACGGCCGGCCTCCGGCCTCGTCCCCGCAGCACCGTGGCCAGGTCGGATCTCGTACCCAGGAACGCAGGCGCGATGCCGCACAGGATGCCCGTGCCGAGCGCCGCCACCGCTGCGAACAGGAGTACCCGGAGCGATACCGCGCTGCGCATGACCGAGACATCGGGCATCAGGACCCGGTCGACGAACGACGAGCTCCACGCCATCAACAGCAGCGCGGCCAGGCCGCCGAAGACCGCGAGCATCACGCTTTCGACGAGGAGTTGCCGGGAGATCCGCCACCGGCCGGCGCCGAGCGAGAGCCGGACCGCGACCTCGTGAGATCGGGAAGCCGCGCGCGCCAGCAGCAGGTTGGCTACGTTGGCGCAGGCGACGAGCAGGACCAATACCGAGACGATGCCCAGCCAGAGCGAGACCCTCGCGTCGGCCGAAACGTTCGGACCGCGGCCGACGGGCAGCGGCGCGAGCACGACGCGCGCCCCTTCCAGATAGGGATCCTTCGCGTGCTCGCCCCGGAAGGCGGCGGTCGCCTGCGTTGCGGTCACCTTCCGCGCAATGCCCGGGCGCACCCGCGCGAAGGTACTCAGCCAGATGGAGTTGCTGTGTGACAGGGCGTCCGGAGAGAACATGGTGGTCGCCATGCCGATGGGGAGCCACGCGTCCACATGCTGGAGGTCGATGCCGCTCAGGTGTGGCGGCGCCACCCCGATCACCGTGCACGGCTCTCCGGCGATGTAGACGGTGCGTCCCAGGACGGCACGGCTCCCGTCGAACCGGCCGTTCCACAACTCGTAGCCGAGGACGACGGTCCGGGCGTCCTCCGCTCGCTCTTCCTCCGACCGGAAGAACCGTCCCAGCGCCGGCCGGACGCCGAGGGTGCGGAAGAAGCTGGCCGTGACGAGGACCGCGTCGAGGCGGCTGGCGTCCACCCCACGTCCAATGAAGGTCTCATCGCGCCAATACGCCGCGACGTCCTGGAAACCGTTGACGTTGTCGGCCAACGCCTCGTAGGTGCCGTAACCGGTCAGCGGCGTGTAGTAGAAGCCGGTGCCCACCGGCTTCGGATAGGCGAAGTCGATCCGCACGAGCTGGTCCGCGTGTGCCACGTCCGGCGGAGGCTGGAACAGGAGCGTGTCGACCACGCCGAACATCGTGGCGTTCGCGCCGATCCCCAGCGCGAGCGTCACGATCACGAAGACGGACGCCACCCGGTGGTGCCAGAGGCTTCGGAGCCCGAACCGGAGGTCGTGGAGGATGGCGTCGTACCACTCGCTCAGGCGCAACCGATCCTCTCGGCGGCGGGCATCCGCGCGCAGCGTCCGACGCGCGTCGGTCACGTCGCCGAAGCGACGCAGCGCCTCCCTGCGGGCTTCTTCCGGCGACAGTCCGTCCGCCTCCAGTTGCCGGGCCCGCAGCTCCAGGTGGAGCGCGATCTCCTCGTCCACGCGCTCGGCCACGTTGTCACGGCGCCGAAGCGCGAGCCGGAAGAGCCGCTTCACCCCCGGTCGGATCATCCTTCGCTCGCAGGTTCTGCGGCCGTGGAAAGGATGCCGGTCACCAGCTCGGCGTACCGCATCCAGCGCGCGGTCTCGGCCTCCAGGTACTGCCGGCCCTTGGCGGTGACCCCGTAGTACCGGGCGCGCCGATTGTTGTCCGTCACCCCCCACTCCGCCTCCAGAAGTCCCCGCTTCTCCATCCGGTAGAGTGCCTGGTACAGGGCCGAGTCCTCGATGCCGAGACCGCCGGCCGAGCGGGCCTCGAGCCAGGTCGCGATCTCGAACCCGTGCATGGGCGTCCAGCTCAACGCCTTGAGCACGAGGACGTCGAGCGTGCCCTTCACGATCGGGAGTGGTTCTGAAGCCGACATGGGATCTCCTTACAGATTCTTAAGGAAGGAGAGTACGAGCCGGCGCAGGGTAGGTCAAGAGTGTGGAGCGGTCGGAGACGGACAGGTAATCGGAAAGCCCTGGTGGCCTGAAGGGCGGGGTAGGTTGCGGATCAAGGACGGGCAAGGAGCGAGGGTGGTGGGTAGCGAGAACCTCTCGCGGGTCCTCGGCCAGCCGTTCCCGCACTGTGATGAGCTCTTCGCTACCCACAGGAAGACGGATGGGGCTAGAGCCGCTGCCTGGTGGGGAGGTGGGGCAGCACATGGTCGGTCAGGTGCGCGGCCAGCTCGGCCATGTGGCGCGTGTTGCGGGAGGGGCAGATCCCCTACAAGACGATCATCGGCCGACAAAGCACCCACGCCGAGCTGCGCTTGGATGAGCGCCGAGCGGCTAACCGCCGCGCTGGCGGACCGCTACCCGTGTTATTCCCGGGACGGCTCTCAGCGCTGCGCGATGACGATCGGCACATATCCCTTCTCGAGACCGGCCGGTGGCGTGACGAAGAGCGACGGGTCGAGGGACGCCAGCGTGCCGGAGGCCGGCGGGGCGATGGTCACGCCGGTGGTCCCGGACGCCGCTTGCCACGCTGCGACGAAGGCCTGGAGACGCCGGAGGACGGCGGCGGGGAGCCCTAGCCGGGCGATGGCCGGCTGGTCGATGAACCTGTACCAGACGTACTCCACGGTGGACCCGTCGCTCAGCGAGACCGAGAAAGGTCCGGCGGCCCAGTGGCTCTGGGCCCACGGGGATGCCGCTGTGGTGTCCAGGGCCGGGAAGGTGCCGCGGGAGGCCTCGGGGAAGGTCTGCTCCTGCAGGCCGGTCCCGGCAGGTACCTGATCTTTGGTCACGGGCGTCCAGGTTCCTCCCGTGTGCTTGAAATACTCGGGTAGCACACCCGCCTCGAAGGCCTTTCCCCACGTCATGCCGAGGGTTCCGCTGCCGCCACCGGCGGACGGGATGACGGTCGCGCCGAACCGCGAGCCGAGGGATACCGGATCGCCGCCGAGCCTGAGGCCGGCGTGCGGCGAGGCCAGATGCGGGGTGACGATACCCGTGCGGTCGAAGCCGGAAGGGGCCGTGCCGTTGCGGACGTCGTTCGCCACTGCGTTCCAGATCGCCTGCTTGGAGTAGTACTGGAGCTCACCGAGGAGCGGCGCCCGTCCCGAGGGGTCGGTGGCGAACGTCAGCTTCGGGATCCTGGCGTACTCCGCACCGTTCCTCGCTCTGCCCCTATACATGGGTGTCGTCCCGATCTCCAGCGCGGCGCCGGAGTTGAAGCCGGGACGGGCGTCCTGGCCACGGCCGGTTCCGGTGTGGTCCGAAGCGTTGACCGCGCTCCAGATCTCCGGCGTGTAGAAGGCTACCGGTCCGCGGAAGTTCTTGGCGTTGAGGAAGAGGGTCCAGCTCTGGTCTCCGGTGGGAACCCCCAACCGGGACGTGTAGGCAGGTGTGAGGGGGAGAGCGATCCAGCCATAGCCCAGGACCGCCGCCGAGGCACTCCTATCGAGGGTGAGGCCGTCGGGTGGCGTGAGCAGGTGGTTGCTGAGCTGGGCCAGGCCGAGTTGGTCGGGAGGAAGAGCGCTCGGACCGAACTGCCACCCCGTGGACGCGATCTGGTGGGAGTAGCAGTCTGCGGTGCCGTTGATCCTGAACTTCGGCACGCTCGTCGGGAACATCTCGGAGGTCCACTCCCCCACGCCTCCCTCGATGGTCTGGTAGACGTCCCTGTACGTGGGCCCTCGCTTCGGCCAGTGATCCCGGGCGTAGGTGCCCACGGGGCAGAGGGGCTTCTTGAAGCTCCGGTTGTCCGGGATGATCCACGTCGTCCAACCGAGCTGGGTACCTCGCGTGGGCGGCGCCTGCAGGCTCGAGACCGCGGCGTAGAAGCTGAACCCGTACTCGTACCCGGAGGGTGGGGCGCCGCGGTTGGCGGATGCCGTCAGGTAGCCCGTCAGCCCGTTGCTTTCCAGCTCCGGGCCAAGCGGACCGGGCCTCCGGGAGGTGGCGGAACCGGCTGAACCGCCGGAGGAGGTCCAGAGCAGGGCCACGAGCAAGGCGAGGCGGGAGGGTCGGTGGAACACGTGCACAACTCCTGGAGGGGGAGGGCCACCGTAACGCGGTGATCGCCGCCCGGCAAGCGTCGGTCCAGGAGCACGGACACTCCGCCCGAGCCCTCGTCGATGGCCCGCGACGGTGGACCCGCCTCGCCAGAGGCGCCGGCCTCACCCAGGGCCGTGCCCCATGTGTGACCCTCATGCTCGAGGTGCTCCGTCCGGAGCTGGCGGCGGTGGTCGGCGCGGAGCGCTTCCTCCTGGGGGATGAGCGGCCGCGCGACGGGAGGGTAGCCGTTGCAGACCCCTGTCGCGTGGACCTTCAGTACGGGCCGTGTAGGGGAAAACCCGTGCACCCGCAACAAGAATCTCCCCGCTGACTCTCTGTACAATTTCGGTCATCTTGAAGAGCGCACGATTCTGCCCCGTTCGCGGGCGCTCGGCGCGCCAGAGTTCCAGGAGGACTTTCTCCCCCCAGGAGCTTTCCCGGCCGAGCGCATCCCCAAGAACCGGAGGCGCAGAGGAACTGGTTACCGCGCCTCCCCAGCCGGAGAGAGGTCGCCTATGCCGACCATCAAAGAAGCTCTGGCCCGGCGCATCCCCCAGCAACGCGAAGCCCTCGCGGCGCTCGTCAAGGAGTACGGCGACACCGTGATCTCCGAGGTAACCGTCAAGCAGGCGCTCGGCGGTATGCGTGGGGTGAAGGGTCTGGTCTGTGACACGTCCCTGGTGGACCCCTACAAGGGGCTCATGATCCGTGGTACTCCGATCGTAGATCTGGCCGACCGGAGCGCCGAAGAGATCTTCTTCCTGTTGGTTGTCGGTGAACTGCCCGACGCTGAGCAGCTCGCCACGCTCAAGAAGAACCTCTTCGCGCGTGCGGAGGTGCCCGGCTTCGTGTGGGATGTCCTCAAGGACATGCCCGACACGGCCCACCCGATGGACATGCTCATCACGGCCATCACGATTCTCGAAGACCAGTCGGTCTTCCGCCGTCGGTATGACGAGGGGATGCACAAGGAGGACTACTGGGAGGCGGCGCTCGAAGACAGCCTCAACCTCCTGGCGAAGCTCCCGGCCCTGGCGGCGGGCGTCTACCGGATCCGCTACGGCAAGGGTGATCCGATCCTGCCGGACCCGAAGCTCGACTGGTCGGGCAACTTCGCCCATATGTTGGGCAACGACGACCCCGCGTTCGCGGAGCTCATGCGCCTCTACATGGTGCTGCACAGCGACCATGAGGGTGGAAACGTGAGCGCCTTCACGGCCCACGTCGTCGCTTCCGCGCTGTCCGACCCGTACTACGCGGTCTCCGCGGGCCTGGCCGGCCTGGCGGGTCCGCTCCACGGGCTGGCGAACCAGGAGTGCCTGAAGTTCGTCCTGGGTGTCATGGACCGGTTCGGCGGGGCTCCCACACCGGAGCAGATGGAAGAGTACACCTGGGAGGTGCTCAAGAGCGGACGCGTGGTTCCGGGGTACGGCCACGCGGTTCTGCGAGCCACCGACCCGCGCTTCACCGCCTTCCACGCGTTCGCCAAGAAGGAGTTCCCGGACGACCCGGTCTTCAAGACCGTCGACGTGGGATTCCAGGTCATTCCGAAGGTGCTCGAGGCACACGGAAAGGCCACCAACCCGTGGCCCAACGTGGATGCGGGTTCCGGCGCGCTGCTGTACCACTTCGGCATCACCGAGATGCGCTACTACACGGTGCTCTTCAGCGTCAGCCGTGCCATGGGCATCTGTGCGCAGCTCATCATGAGCCGCGCGGTGATGGAGCCCATCACCCGGCCCAAGTCGGTCTCGACCGACTGGCTGCGCACGAAGGTCCAGGAGATCACCAACGCGCGGCCCACCACTACGGTGTGAGCTTTCACCATCCCTCCGGGGATGTCACGAGGGCGGGGAGGCTAGAGCCTCCCCGCCCTCGGTCGTTCAGGGCCCGGCACCGTCCGGCGCCCCCGGCCGCGGATACTCCCCGGTTCCTACTGGTCCACCACGCTCAACACCTGTCGGTGGAACGCGTCCGGCATGTCTTGCGAGAAGCCGGGCTCGGGTAGCCGGTAGTGGCAGAACGCGCAGATACCTCGCCGCGGCGTCCGCCCGAGGAGCGGGGGCTTCGGGGGCTCCCGACCTACGTCCCGGTACGCCTGCGTGGCGTCGGCCAGCGCGTCCTGGAAGAGGCGGTGCGTGAGTGGGATGTTGTGCACGCCGCCGCCCCGCTGAATCAGCTCGAGCCTGCGGCGCGCGTCCGCGACGGCCCGCACCGCGGCGTCGGTCTCCTGGCGCCCCACCACGGCCGAGTCGGCGCCGGCGAGGTAGCGGCGCACCATCGTCATGCGTTGGTCGATGCCGTCCACCCACCAGCGCAGCACCAGGGCGAACTCCGGGCGGTGGCATCCCACGCATGCCTGGGCCGTCGCCTTGCCGCCGTCCCGGGCCCGGTGGCAGGAGCTGCACGTCAAGCCGTCCATGAAGTGCGGAGAGGGCATGGCTTCGCCGGTGTCCGGCGTGATGCCCAACAGGACCCGCTGGGGCGCCTGATGGACCGTGCGGTGGCACGCGTCGCAGGAGGCGGCGTCCAGCGGGCCGCTCTTCACCGCGATGCCGTGCACCTCGGTGTGGCAGTCCGAGCAGACGAGGTCCACCGCCGAGCTCATCGCCTCGATCCTGTGGCTGTCCGCCTCATGGCAGGCCACGCAGGCCACGCCCGTGTGGCTCGGATGCAAGTCCTCTCCGATGCCGGCTTTAGCCACGGCGGACACGTTTTCGTGACACGCTCGGCAGCGGTCCATCGACACCTCGTGAACCGGCTTGGTCACCTCGTAGTGGCAGCGCAGGCAGCCCCCTTCGATCCAGGGAAGGCCCTGGTGCGGCACGCCGACGCCCTGACTCGTCATACCGATGTGCGACGGAGACTCGTGGCACAGGCGACAGTCCTCGCCTCGCGTCGCCGACAGCTCCTTCTGATGGCAGAGCCCGCAGGTGTCCCCGCTTCCGGTGAGCGGTTCGGAGCCCGACGCGTGCGTGTGGCACCCCGCGCACCCGATGGCGAAGCCCTGGCTCTGGCCGTGGTGGCGATGGGTGAACGTGACGGTGGCGAGCGTGACCTCCTCGGGACCGCCCACGCTGTGGCATCCCGAGCGCGTGCACGCCCGCGAGGGGACCGCCGCGACCTTCTGGCCGTCGGCGAGGCCTCCCTCGTGGCACTCCGTGCATGCCAGGGAGGCGTGGGCGTCGCGGCCCTCGGCGGGTGGGGACGCCGCGCGCTCGCAGCCGGCCAGCAGCAGGGCGGGAAGGAGGATCAGCAGAGCGTGGCGGCCCATAGGATCATTCCGATCAGGATGACGCCCACGGCGAGGGCGAGGAATCCGAGAATCGCGCTCGTGAGGGAGGCGGCCCGGGACGGTGGGGGGGCAGGGGTATCCGGCACCTGACGGTCGGAGGACGGTGCCTCCGCGAGGTGCGCCTCGACGCTGTCGAGGATGCGGGGGTGCTCCTCCTCCATGTAGTCCACCGTGGCGCGCCCGGTGAACATCACGGCATCCAGCGGGAACTTCTCCGGCCGGAAGTGCACGTGGAAGAAGTGGATGGTGAAGATGAAGCTGGCCGCGAGGAGCGCCTCGTCCGCGTGCACCACCGTCGCGATGTTGAAGAGCCACCCGGGCAGGAAGCGGCCGAAGAGCTCGGGGAACCAGAGCATCAGTCCCGAGCACCCGATGATCGCAACGCCCCAGAACACGGCGAAGTAATCGAACTTCTCCATGTAGCTCCACCGCCCGAACGTCGGTCTGGGCCCCCGGCCGAAGTACCAGCGGATCTGGGCCATGAAGTCCGCGATGTCGTGCGGCTGGGGCACCATCGAGTCCGGTCCCCAGAAGAGGCTCCACTTGTCTTCCGTGCGCACGAACAGCGCGGCCAGGTAGCTGAGGTGGGCGCCGAAGTAGAGGAACGTGATGACGGCCCCGATGCGGTGGATGATCCCGGCCATCCGTACGCCTCCGAGGAGGTGGATGAGCGGAGCCGACCAGAAAGCGCAGCTGAACCGCAGCGGCAGACCCGTGATCACGAGCATGAAGAACGAGACGATCACCGCGGCGTGCGTCAGGCGGTGGTAGCGGCGGAACCTCCAGATGAAGGGACCGCGCCCCCGCTGTGACGCGTCGAGGGGCAGGGGTCCCTCCGAGGATCTCCAGGGCATGGTCAGCGTCCTCCGTCCGTGCCGCTCCAGGCTTCCTTCCCGACGCGGGCGATCCAGAGGAGGGTGTGGAAGCCGAAGAACGTGAAGACGCCGATGAGCAGAGCGGACATGAGATGATAGGCCCAGTAGACGTAGGGATATTTCGAGCGATTGTGCGGATCTGCATGGGGCTCGTAGGCCACGAAGCTCGCCGTGGCCGAGGTATGGCACTTGCCGCAGGTCTGGACGAGATGGGCCGGGTTCACCGTGGAACGCGGATCCGAGGCCGGATAGACGGAGTGGGCGGAGTGACAGTCATGGCACGTGGCCACCACCTGTGAGCCCAGCGTGGTCGCCTGTCCGTGGTACGTCTCGTCGAACGTCTCCGCCGCGTGCTCGTGGCAACTCGCGCACCGCGCCACCATCTTCTGCGCGAACCCGGGGGAGCCTGGAACCAGCATCCCGTGCGCGCCGTGGCAGGCCGTGCACGCCGGCGGAGGGGTCTCGGATCCCGACACCGGGACGCTTCCTTCGGAGGCCATCCGCCGCACCGCCTGGTAATGGACGTCCTGGCGCGCGCGCGCCGCCACGCGCTCGTGGCAGGCCCCGCAGGTGGTGACCTGGTTGAGCACGTTGACGCGCGACGCCGGATCCGACGGGGACAGCGTCCGGTGCGGCTCGTGGCATCCGGTGCACGCGACCGAGTCGGCGTGCGGATCACCCTCGGGGATGCGCGGCTCGAAGTGGCACGCCGCGCACGCCGCCCTCATCCGGTGGATGCCGCGCTTCGTGGCCATGCTGTCTACCGACAGCACGTCGTGGACTCCGTGACACGCCGTGCATTTGGCGCCGGTGTCGGAGGCGTGCACGCCTCCGCTCCACGCCGTCTCCTCCTTCTGGTGGCAGTACGCACACCCGTGGGTCTCGACGGCTCCCGAGTGCGGGAAGCGGTTGAATCCCACGTGGCATTCCGAGCATGCCATGCTCCCGTGGGCCGAGGAGGCCAGCCTCGCGGCGGGAACGAGCAGCGCCTTGGCGGAGTCGAGCGTCTCCACGTGCTGCCGGAGGAATTCCAGCTCTCCGTGGCAGGCCTCGCAATCGAGTCCCGTCCGAGCCTGCTGGGCCGCGGCGGGGGCCGTGCACGTCAGGAGAGCCAAGGCGAGGGGCGTGGCCCACGCGAGGAGGTTGGCGAGGACGGACCTCGCGGATGCTTTGCTTCGGCAACTCACGAATCGACTCCGTACTTCTTGAGACGGTTGCGGATCTGGTGTCGGCTGAGTCCGAGGAGCTTTCCCGCCTCGCTCCGGTTTCCTTCGGTTCGGCGGAGCGCCTCCTGGAGGAGCTCGAGCTCGAGCTCGTCGAGATTGATGCCGTCGGCTCCCAGGGTGATGCTCGCGTGAGCCTCGACCGTCTCGCCACCCCGTACCTCGGGGGGGAGCGCTTCCGGCTCGATCTGGTCGCCCTCGGTGAGCAGGACGGCACGCTCCACCACATTGCAGAGCTCGCGCACGTTGCCGGGCCACTCGTAGCGCTCGAACAACTCGAGGGTCTGAGGGCTGCACCCCTGGATCCGCTTGCTGAACTCCCCGTTGAACCGCTCGACGAACGCGGCGGCGAGCAGGGGAATGTCGGAGCGGCGGTGGCGCAGTGGGGGAAGCTCGATCGGCAGCACGCGGAGCCTGTAGAAGAGGTCCTGGCGGAATCGGCCCTCGGCGACCTCGTCCTCGAGCCTGCGGTTCGTGGCCGCGACGACGCGCGCATCGACTTTGAGGTCCTCCGTGCCGCCCACACGTCGGAACGCGCGCTCCTCGATGAAGCGCAGAAGCTTGCCCTGGAGGCCCATGGAGAGCTCGCCGATCTCATCGAGGAAGAGGGTGCCGCCGGCGGCGACCTCCGCGAGTCCCCGCTTGAGCGTGTGTGCGTCCGTGAACGCTCCCTTCTCGTGGCCGAAGAGCTCCGACTCCATGAGGCTCTCGGCGAGGGCCGAGCACGTGACGTTCACGAAGGGCCCGTCGGCGCGCGGGCTCATGCGGTGGATGAGGTGGGCCAGGACGCCCTTGCCCGAGCCGGTCTCTCCGAGGAGGAGAACGGTGGCGGAATCCGCGGGGGCCACGCGCTCGACCAGGTCGAGCACCGTGCGCATGGCGGGGCTGGCTCCGATGACGTCACCGCGGATCTCATTCTGGCGGCGGAGCGCCCGCACCTCCCGCCGCAGGCGCGTGCGCTCGAGCGTGGCCGCGAGCGTCGCCTCCAGACGGTCCAACGAGAACGGCTTTTCGAGGTAGTCGTCCGCACCCAGCTTGAGCGCCTCGACCGCTGATGCTACGGTCGCGTGGGCGGTCATCATGACGCACGGGACCTCGCCCTCGGACACGAGCTCCTGGAGGAGCTCCGTACCCTCCCCGTCGGGGAGGCGGATGTCCAGGAGTCCTGCGTCCGGATGCGCGCCGGCGACGGCGGCCCGGGCCTCGGCGAGCGTGCGGGCCGTCGAGACCTCGTAGCCACGCCGAGCAAGACGTTCTGAGACCACGTTGCGGATGAGGTCGTCGTCGTCCACGACCAGGATACGCTCTGCCATGGTCAGCTCTCCTCCGGACGGCTCTCGGACACCAATGGAAGCGTGATCCGCACGGTGGTGCCGACATGGGGACGGCTCTCGATCGCGAGCCCGCCTCCGTGCGCCGCCACGATGCGGGCGACGAGCGGAAGGCCGAGCCCCGTGCCCGCCGGCTTGGTCGAGTAGAAGGGCTTCAGCGCCCGCTCCACGGCCTCGGGATCCAGGCCCCCGCCCGTGTCGGTGATGGATACCTCGACGCTGCCGGGCTCCACGGGAGACATCGAGACGGTGAGGCGTCCGCCCTCCGGCATCGCTTCGACCGCGTTGGTGAGGACGTTCAGAAGGGCCTGGGACAGCC
The DNA here is from genome assembly GCA_964519125.1 of uncultured Gemmatimonadaceae bacterium. GTDB lineage: Bacteria > Gemmatimonadota > Gemmatimonadetes > Longimicrobiales > Gaopeijiaceae > SZUA-318. The sequence continues at coordinate 32,079 of CAZFIS010000016.1, forward strand.
GGCGGCGGTCCCCCGACACCTGGAGCCCCTGGTGTCCGAACGCCCGCTGGGTCTCGATCGCGTGGAGATCGAGCAGGCCCGCCAACTCCATGAGCGCCTCGTCGAGCGTATCCGCGACGTCGACGGATCCCTCCTGGAGCACCACCGGCTTGGCCAGGGAGAAGAGGTCCTGCATGGTGTCGTAGAGGCGCTCGAGCTGCCCGTCCACGGCGCTCAGCACGCTCTTGCCGCCCTCATCCAGCTCGTACTCCTGCTGGAGCACGTCGACGGCCGTGCGGATCGAGGCGAGGGGACGCTTGAACTCGTGCGCCATCTCGGCGGCCAGCTCGCCCACCTGTGCGAGTCCGGCCTGGGCGTCGACCCGCGCCTGGACCTGCTTCTCCTGCTCGATGAGCCGCGAGACCGAGCGTTCGAGGTAGCTGAGCTCGTCGCGGTTGGCCGGCGGGAGGCCGCGCCCGTGCTCGGAGCGGAGCAGCACGTCGATGCGTTGAAGGGGACCGACCACCTCGTGCTCGAACATGGTCACGATGATGATGATCACGGCGAGGAGGGACCCGGCCATCAGGCCGATGCCGAGGCGCGCTCCTCGCTCCATGGCCGTCTTGGTCGCCGCCACCGAGAACGTGACCTCCAGGACGGCCGGCTCCGGAAGCGACAGGGGGAGGAACGACTGTACCGACCTCCCGTCGTCGGAAACCTTCACCAGGCCGGTGCGGGGGAGCTCCGAAGGATCCGGGATCCAGACGGAAGCGGCGCGCCGGCCTTCCTCGTACCGGTCCGCCGAGAGGAGGATCTCACCGCGGGGTCCGTAGACCCGCGCGGACGTGATCGTGCCCTCCTGGCGGAGCTGATCGAGGCTGTGCCTGGCGGGGTCCGGACGTCCCATACGCAGGGCGGACTCCACGGTCGCCGCCGTGGAGGATGCCGCGAGCAGCGCCTGCCGCTCGGCCGCGGAAAGCGCTTCGTGCTCCCAGTACCGGAAGGACAGGTACGTGGAAGCACCCAAGGCCGCGACTGCGGCACCCAGCACCGTGAGGAGCAGCTTGCCCCGCACGGGTAGGGCCTGCAGTCGCGCAATCCATCTCATGTGGAGCCGTCCTCAGGGCGGCGACCACGCGAGGAAGTGTTGATGTGAGATCCGCCTAAAGATATGCGCGCGCGCAGGGCGTTAGAAGGGGTGCGCGCGCGAATTCGCGCGGGGTGTGCGCGGGTTACATACACCAGGGCCCCGGGAGTCACTCCCGGGGCCCTGTGACCCGAGGTCGAGACCGTCATCAGCCAGCGAGAAGGGCGATGGCGACGAGGGCCGTCACGTCCGCGATCAGGGCGGTTGCGAAGCCCCTCCTCCAGAAGAGCACTCCGAAGGCGATGGCGGGCAGCGCCGCGCCGACGATCAGGAAGGCCACCGTGCTCGTCCAGCTCGCGAAGCCCACTGCGAGCGCGCCGGGCGTGTAGAGCGCCACCTGCACGATCGTCGCGACCGTGACGGCGCCCACGGCGGCCTCGTCCGGATGGACCCGGTGCCACCTCAGAAGCAGCCACGCGACTGCGGAGACCAGGAAGAGCCGGAGCAGGACCTCGTCGACCAGCGCCTGTCCGACGCCCGTGATCACACCGCCGGCGAGGGCGATGCCGGGGTCGGGGGCGGTGAAGGGGACGGCCAGGAGGCCGACCACCACGCCGATCGTCAGACCGATGATGAGATCGGTGACCGTCCAGTGGCCCCCGGAGGCCGCGGACGACTTCCACGTCGTGGGAAGCTGACGCCCGAGGCGCAGCGCGATCGTGATCAGCGGCCCGGCCACCCAGATCGTCAGGAAGACGGCGAGCAGGACCGCTCCCGTCTCGGTCACGCGCAGGCGGAGCCCCCAGAGCTCGGGACGGCTCGCCAGGAACGTGACCAGCAGCGCGGCGAACGTGCCCGCGACCAGAAGCGTGCCGGCTCTGCGCTCGGGCCAGCGTGCCAGCGCGTTGCGGAAGGCCCGCAGCGCGGTCACGGCCGCCGTCGCGAGGATCGCCGCCGCCGCCACCCAGCCGAGGCCGACGCCGACCATGGCGCCGATCTTGCCCGTGTAGTAGGCGATGAGGGTCATCGCGACCCAGATGGCCACCAGCCAGGCCACCGCCAACCCGGGCACTGCGTAGAGTCCTGCCAGGACCAACTGGCGCAGCGCGGTGCGCGGCGAGACGCCGGTGGGTCGGCCGAAGTAGCCCAGGAGGGCCCCGTGGACGAGCCCTAGCAGGGCCCCCACGATGAAGAGGGCGGTGGCGCTCAGGAAGAGCGCGTGTCCGCTGAGGTGACCGGTGAGCGTCAGCCCAGCCACGAGGACGCCGCCGGTCGCGACGCCGCCTGCCATGGCTGAGAGGACCGCCACTCGGCCGTGTAGTCCAATCGTCCTCGACAGAGCCTTCTCTCTAGCTTCCGTCGGATGTGTTGTCGGGGCGTTCATGGTTCTCTCCTCGGGTCTGCGGAGGCCTCCGTTCGTCCTGCCTTGGCCTCCGTTCACCCGTGAGAGGTACAACCTCCGTGCCCCAAAATTTCACATCTGCCTAAGCCATTTCATATCATTGACTTAATGGCTGTGATATGATGTCGATTGTGTAGAACATACGGCCGGAGTGCGCGCGGAATCGCGCACTCTCGTGAGCGATTCCGCGCGCGGACGCCGTGGTGGGTCGCGGGATGTGGGTCGGTGGGGTCAGCCGACGCTGACCGAGCCGCGGCTGCGCTCGCGGGCGAGCGCATCGACATAGGCCTTGATCCCCCTGTACTGTCCCTCCCCGTCGAGTCCGGCCTCGTGGACGACCGCGTCCCCCGGTCCGCTCCCCAGGTAGTGACCGTCGCGGAACGGATAGAGGGTGTGGGCCCTGCCGAGGTCCGAGCGGATCCACCGGTACAGGGTCGGGAGCGTGAAGCCCGTGATGCCCATGGCCTCCTGGGCCTGCTCCGCCGGGAAGATCTCTTCGCGCTGCCCGGCGTCGAGCAGATCGAAGAGCTCGGCGCTCGCCACGTACAGGACGTCGAGGTCCACGCCGTCGGCCTCCAGCATGCCAAGCGCGCCCTGCACGAACGCATAGGCCACCTCGGAGCCCTGGAGGACCAGCGTTCCGTCCCGGGAGCCCCTCGCCTCCCTCAGGCGGTACACGCCCGTCACGGCGGCGACCGGCGGTGCGAGGCCCAACTCCTCGCGGTCGAGGATCGGCTCGTTGGGGCGGGTGACGAACGGGGCGATCACGGCCGGCCGCGCACGGAGCGCCGCCGCCATCACGGGCCATATCTCCTGCGGGTCCCACGGAGTCAAGCTGATCATGGTCCCGGGCACGAAGTTCTCCTGCAGGAGCTGGAGCGCCTGGGGGTCGGCGTGCGTGGGCCCGTCCTCCCCGGTCTTCATGCCGGCGTGTCCGCAGATCCAGATGTAGGGGCGGTACGGCGCGTCCTCACCCTCGATGTGCCGGCGCATCTGGTTGCCGATCGCGTGCAGGCGTGCGGCGATGTGGCCGAGCGGCGCGATGAATGCCCCGTAGGAGGCGCCGGCTCCGAGGTGGAAGCCCATATCGGCGACCCCGGTCAACACGCACGACAGACCGTCCTCGCAGATTCCGCCCACCGAGAGGGTCCGGCTCGCGGGGTTCTCCTGGTAGTGGAAGTATCCGTCCGGGAAGTCCTTCGCCGTGCCCGAGATGGCCGTGGAATCGAGCAGGTCGGCTGCGGCGATGAGGATCGCCCCGCCGCTCGCCTCGTTGAGGTGACCGAGCACGGCGCCGAGCTGTTTCCTGAGCGCGACCGACTTGCCCGGCTCCAGCACCAACGACTCGGGGAGCTCTTCGGGTACCGCGGCCGCGAAGACGCGCTCGACGTCGGGCGCGTCCTTGCGCGCTGTGCGCCCGTGGGCATCCAGGCGCTCGGCCGCCCTGGCGATGCGGCCCGACATCTCCGCGCACATCTCCGGGTTGGCCTCCAGCAGCGCACGCAGGCGCTGGAGGGTCATCCAGTAGCACGTCTCGAGCTGGTCCTTGTACTGGGCTCCGGCACAGCGCTGACCGTTGGCGCCGTTGCCTCCGCACCGGGGCAGACCCGGCGCGTCCTTCCCGAACAGGGGCTCGAGCACGGAGAAGTACTCGGGGCTGCACAGCTTGTGGCCGCCCCCGTGCGACTTCTTGCCGGTGATGCCGTAGCGCCACCCTTTCTCGGTCCGATACACGATCGCCGTCGGCTGGCCGTTCTCCATGGCCATCGCCTTGCGCTGCGCCGAGAGCACCAGGCGGAAGTCGAACCCGTCCGGCACCTCCAGGACGTTCCAGTCGTGCAGGTAGAAGAACTCCATCGGATCCCACTGGACGTAGTCTCCACGCGACGACCCCTCGCGGGTGACCCCGTTCGAGTCGATGGACGCCTGGTTCCAGTCCAGGTGGCAGATCACGTTCGACAGGCCCGAGGTGCCCGCGCTCGCCACGGCCTCGTACGCCCGTCCGGGCGTGAGTCCGCCCTCACCCTCGATGATGTGCACGCGCGGAGAGTCGCTTCCGTAGTAGTCGGCGAGCCCGTAGGCGAGCCCGAGGGAGCTTCCCATGCCGACCCCCGAGGCTCCCGTCGCCAGACGCACGAACGGCGTCGCCGGCGTCGGGTGGCCGTCCAGGGGCTTGGACCCGAACTCGCGGAACAGCGCCGTGAACGTGGTGGGATTGCGCCGGAAGCCCAGGAGATCCTCGAAGCGGAGGCGGTGGCGCACATCCTCGGGAAGGAGGTCGCTCCGTCCGATCCGCACGACCTCGTCGCGCAGCGCCCACATCGCATACAGGCCTGTGGCCTTGTGGCCCGCGGCGTACGAGATGACGTCCGCGTCGCGGCGGATGGGGTCGCCGATGTCGTAGTCGAGCGTGTCGAAGAGAATGCTCGCCACGATTCGTCCCGAGGAGATCGATCCTCCGGGATGCCCGGACTGGGCGAAGTTGAACAGGATGGCGCACAGGGTGCGGTATACGAGATCGTAGTACTCCAGGTGCTTCAGCACCTCGTTGGACACGCCCGCGTCGCCGGGCTCATCGACCACGATCCACTCTGCCCGACGCGGGCCGAACTCACGACTCATGACTGCTGCTCCCTTCGGGTGAAACGGCGCGCCGGCACGCGCGTGGCGGAACACGGTGGCCGGCGCCGCCAGGTCACAAGGTGACGCGTCTCCCGGACGCGATGAATGCCTGGAACCCGTCCACGTCCTCGGCGGCTCGGCCGATGCGCTGGACGGCCTCCGCGAGCTCCTCATCGGAGTTGGCGGTCGAGAGGCGCAGGAAGTGCTGCCCTTCACTTCCCAGTGTGCTGAACGAGCGCCGGTCCATCGTCGCCACGTGGTAGCGGTACAGGAGGAAGAGCTGGAAGAGCGTGGCGGGGCTGGAGCGCTCGCGCACGTTCGGCGGGAGGGCCTCGTAGGCGTCGAGGGCGCCGAGGCGCTCGACCACGCCCGAGATGTTGGGGAAGGCGTAGAAGGCACCCTTGGGATTCAGACACCCCACCCCGTCGATCTGGTTGAGGGCTTCGACCACGAGGTCCCTGCGCCGCTGGAAGGCCTCCACCATCGACTGGATGGCGACCGCGCTCTCGTCGGACTCCAGCGCCTCGATCGCTCCCCACTGGTTGTAGGGAGGGATGGACGCGAAGTAGTTCACGTTCAAGTTCCGGTGGACCAGCGCCTCCTCGACGGTCGGGTAGACGGCCCACCCCACACGTCCTCCCGTCCACGAGTATGTCTTCGAGACCCCCGAGGCGATGATCGTGCGGGCCTCCATGCCCGGGAGCGACGCGATCGAGCGGTGCTCCTCGCCGTCGAAGACGATGGCTTCGTACGCTTCGTCGGAGTAGACGCGGACGATGTCGGACGTCTTGCTCAGGATGAGCTCCGCCAATTCCTCGAGCTGGGCGAGCGTCGCCACACCTCCCGTGGGATTGGACGGGAAGTTGAGGAAGATGAGCTTGGTGCGCTCGCTCAGGAGCGGCTCGAGCTCGGCACCCGTGAGGCCGAAGCCGTGCTCCTCCTGCAGCAGCACGGGAACCGGAATCGCACGCATATACGGGATGAACGACTCGAAGAGCGGATAGCCGGGGGAGGGGTAGATCACCTCGG
>CAZFIS010000017.1:0-33281 GCA_964519125.1 uncultured Gemmatimonadaceae bacterium
CGTCGGAATTCCGCCAGAGAACCTCGAGCGCGTGTTCGAGCCGGGGTTCACGACCAAAGGGAAGCGAGTGGGCATGGGATTGGGCCTGCTCATCTCGCGACAGATCGTGGAGCGGCACGGAGGGAGGATCTACGTGCGCAGCGAGTCGGGCCGCGGCACCACCTTCACCGTCGAGCTTCCGTTGCGTCTGCCCGGAGAAGGAGTCGAGCCATGAGGGCGAGGTTGCGCGTTCTCGTCGCCGCGGTGTCGCTCGGCCTGGGCCTTCCCATCTCGGTGGCGGCCCAGGACACGAACATCACGCTTCCCCCCGATTCCCTGGAGCGTCTCCTCGCCTACGACTCCTTCACGCTCCCGGACACCCTCGTCGGCACGCGTTTCGCGACCGACCGCACGCAGCGCGTTCCCCTGTTCTACCCGGACGGAACCGCGGTGCTGGTGAAGTGGGCGGAGGCGCCGAGAGGGGGTCAGAAGTTCAACGACAATCCTCGCTACGAGATCGCCGCCTACGAGATTCAGAAGCTCTTCCTGGATCCGCCCGACTACGTCGTGCCGCCGACCGTCCCGCGGATGTTTTCCGTGACGTGGTACCGCACGGTGAGGAAGGACGCCGAGCCGACGTTCAAAGAGTCGCAATCGGTGCTCGTCGTCCTGCAGTACTGGCTCTACGACGTCACCGCCGACAGCGTCTTCGACCCGCAACGCTTCGAGACCGACTCGGTCTACGCCCGCCACTGGGGGGACGTGAACATCCTCACGTACCTGATCGACCACAAGGATCAGAACAAGGGGAACCTCCTGATCTCGAAGGACCCGCACAGTCCACGGGTGTTCGCGGTGGACAACGGGGTCGCGTTCCGAAGTCCGATAAGCGACCGGGGCGCTCGGTGGAGCCATCTCCAGGTCGACCGCCTCCCCCACCACACGGTCGATCGGCTGCGCGCGCTCACGAAGGAAGACCTCCACAGGGCGCTGGGCGTGCTGGCCCAGTTCGAGCTTCAGGGAGACTCGCTCGTTCGGGTCCCTCCGGGGGAGAACCTGAAGCCCCACGCCGGCGTCCGGGAACAGGACGGCGAGGTTCAGATCGGTCTCACGGACGGAGAGATCGACGACATATGGAATCGCCTCCAGGACCTGCGGAGCGATATCGACCGGGGCCGCCTGAAGGTGTTCTGAGCCGGGGCGCGCCCGCGCCGGGACCCACGATTGTGGACATGGCGCATCGCCGCGAGTACGCTTCGGTACCTTCCCGGTCTCCATGGCACGGCATCATCCCTCCCGACGCCGCCAGTCCCGGAGACGACGTGCTTCCAAAGGAGAGGATCATGACGCGCTTCCTCGACGTGCGGCCGGGCAGGCTATTCGCCCTGACCGCCCTTCTCGTGCTCTGGCTCGCCGTACCCGCCGCCGCGCAGACCAAGCTGCTCCGCTTCCCGGACATCCACGGAAACCAGGTTGTCTTCACGTACGCCGGTGACCTGTGGACCGCTCCCGCGACGGGCGGCACCGCCGTGCGCCTCACGGCCCATCCCGGCCTGGAGCTGTTCGCCAAGTACTCGCCCGACGGCAAGTGGATCGCCTTCACCGGCCAGTACGACGGCGACGAGCAGGTCTACGTGATTCCCGCCGGGGGCGGCGTGCCGAGGCAGCTCACGTTCTTTCCGGCGGAGGGTCCGCTCCCGCCCCGCTGGGGATACGACAACCAGGTCTACGGCTGGACCCCGGACGGCAAGTCGGTGGTCTTCCGCTCGCTCCGCGACGGATGGGACCTGGCCGACAATCGCCTCTTCACGGTTCCGGTCGAGGGCGGCCTCCCGGTGGCCTTGCCCATGCCGCAGTCCGGTGCGGGGGATCTGTCCCCCGACGGCAAGCAGGTGGTGTACTCGCCCCTCTTCCGGGACTTCAGGGCGTGGAAGCGCTACCAGGGAGGGTGGGCCGAGGATCTCTGGGTCTTCGACATCGCCACGCATACGGCCAGAAACATCACGAACAACCCGCGCACGGACCGCGACCCGATGTGGATCGGGGGCCGCATCTACTTCGACTCCGATCGGGACAACAAGCTCAACCTCTATTCGGTGAAGCCGGACGGGACCGACCTGGTCCAGCTCACCCACGAGACCGCGTGGGATGTGCGCTGGCCCAGCGCCGACGAAGCGGGAGACATCGTCTACGAGCTCGGAGGAGAGCTGCACGTCTTCGATACACGCACCCGCGCGGATCGGAAGCTGGACATCTTCGTGCCGGACGACGGGCTCTCCGCCCGCCCGGTGCACAAGTCGGTCGCACGCTGGATCGAGGACGTGGCCCTCAGCCCCGACGGACATCGCGCCCTCTTCACGGCCAGGGGCGACATCTTCACCGTTCCCGCCGAGCACGGCCCGACGCGCAATCTGACCCACAGCTCGGACGCGCACGACAAGGGGGCGCGCTGGTCTCCGGACGGACGCAGGATCGCGTTCGTCTCCGACATGAGCGGCGAGGACGAGCTCTACCTCGTCGACCAGGACGGTAGCGGAAAGCCCGAGCGCCTCACGACCCATGGTGACCAGGCGCGCTTCGCACCCGTGTGGTCGCCGGACGGCAAGCGGCTCGCGTTCGCCGACAAGTCCGGCCAGCTCTGGTTGCTGGAGGTGGCCGACCGAAAGCTGACGCGTGTGGCCCGGGACTCGGCCGGCCGCATGAACGACCAGAGCTGGTCGCCCGACTCGCGCTGGTTGGCGTTCAGCCTGAGTCACGACACGGGCTTCCGCTCGATCTACGTCTGGGACGTCCAGGATCGCGTGCTACACGCGGTGACGAGCCCGATGTTCAACGCCACCGAGCCGGCCTTCGGAACCGATGGCAAGTACCTCTACTTCCTGAGCGACCGGACGTACGCGCCGCAGGTCAGCTCGGCGGAATGGGACTACGCGACGGACCGTACCACGGGCATCTTCGCGCTGGCGCTGCGGAAGGACGTCCCGGCGCCGTTCCCACCCCGGAGCGACGAGGCGAAGATCGACTCCTCCACCGCGGCGGGGTCCGGAGCCAAGGGGCCTGCGTCGCGATCGAAGGCGGAGTCCGCGAAGTCCGGCCCGCCCGCCGTCGCCATCGATTTCGACGGCCTGGCGGACCGGGTGGCGGAGGTGCCGGTGAGCGCCGACGACTATGGCAGCCTCACGGCCGTCGAGGGGAACCTCCTCTACGTCAAGGGCACGCCGTTCGTGTACGGACGCGAGCCGGCGACGAAGCCCGCGCTCATGATCTTCAATCTGGCAGACCGGGAAGCATCCACGCTCATGGAGGACGTGGGCGGATACGCGCTCTCCGCAGATGGCGCCAAGCTCCTGGTGCGCCAGCACGGCGCGTGGAAGCTCCTGGATGCCAAGCCCAAGGGCGGAGCGGCCGCGAAGGCCCTCTCGACCGACGGGCTCCAGGCCGACATCGTGCCCAGGCAGGAATGGGCGGAGATCTTCCGCGAGGTGTGGCGGCGGTTCCGCGACTACTTCTACGTGCCCAACATGAACGGGTACGACTGGACGGCGATCCGGATGCAGTACGAGCCGCTTCTCGCCTACGTCGAGCACCGCTCCGACCTCGACTACGTCCTCGACGAGATGATCGGGGAGCTGAGCAACTCCCACACCTACATCTCGGGCGGCGACTACGACATCCCGAAGCGGGCGGACGTGGCGCTGCCGGGCGCGCGCTTCGCGCTGGACGCCGCGTCGGGCCGCTACCGCATCGCGAAGATCTTCCAGGGTGACAACGCCGAGACGGAGTATCGCTCGCCGCTGACGCAGATCGGCGTGGACGCCCACGTCGGCGACTATGTTCTGGCGATCGACGGCACGGAGCTGAAGGCACCCGAGAACCCTTACGAGCTGCTCCGCTACAAGTCCTCGCATCCGGTCACGCTCACGCTCAACGGCCGTCCCACCATGGACGGGGCTCGCGACGTGAGCTACCGGCCGATCACCAGCGAGACCAAGCTCGTCTACAAGGCATGGGTGGACCGCAACCGGGAGCGGGTCGACTCGATGACGCACGGGCGGGTGGGCTACCTACACGTTCCGGACATGGGCGCCGACGGGCTGTCGGAGTTCATCAAGTGGTTCTACCCGCAGATCCGGAAGGAGGGGCTCGTCATCGACGTGCGCGGCAACGGAGGCGGCAACGTCTCGTCGATGCTCATCGAGCGCCTCAGCCACCAGCTCCTCGCCAGCGGTTACTCGCGCAACGACGACTTCCCGTCGACGTATCCGAGGGGACCGATCTTCCATGGCTCGCTGGTGGCGCTGCTCAACGAGACCTCGGCGTCCGACGGCGACATCTTCCCGGCCATGTTCAAGCAGGCCGGCCTCGGGCCGCTCATCGGCAAGCGCTCGTGGGGAGGCGTGACCGGGTACAGCGGCCATGGCCCGCTCATCGACGGCGGCCAGGTCGACGTGCCGGAGTTCGGCTTCATCAGCGTCGACGGCAAATGGATCATCGAAGGCCACGGCGTCGACCCCGACATCGAGGTCGAGAACGACCCCGCCTCGGTCCTCCAGGGGCGCGATCCGCAGCTCGAGCGCGGCGTGCAGGAAGTGCTGAAGCTCATGCAGGAGCACCCGAAGCACCTGCCCGGGCGCCCGGCGCCCCCGGTGCGGACGCCCGCGGGAGGCGGCAGGTAGGCCGAGGGGCCGTCGACAGGACGCGAGGCCGGCCGGGACGAGCTCCGGCCGGCCTCTTCGTCAGCGCTTCGTCAGCGCTTCCGCCGCAGCCTCTGCGCAGCCGCCGGATCGAGCAGCCACTCGCCCGAGCGGGCGAGCTGCACCGGGCAGGCCTCGACGTCGAGCGGACCGTCGAGCGCTCGCGCCACGGCCTCGGCTTTCGACTCTCCGCGCGCGAGCACGAAGATCCGCCGTGCTCCCTCGACCATGGGCGGCGTCAGCGTCAACCGGTCCGGAGGGGGCTTCGGCGTCGTGACCGGCACGACCCGGCGCTCCCGCTCGCGCAGCGCGGGCGAGCCTGGAAAGAGAGACAACGTGTGGCCCTCCTCACCGATCCCGAGCAGGAGCACGTCGAGGTGCTCGGGCAGAAGCTGGGCATAGGCGGCCGCCGCCGCGGCGCGGTCCGCTCGCTCCGCTTCCATGCGGTGTACGCGCTCCGGGGCGATCCCGGCTGGCTCGAGCAGTGTCTCCCGCACCATGCGGTAGTTGCTGTCGGGATCGTCGGGCGGGACACACCGCTCGTCGCCGAAGTAGATCTCCACGCGGCTCCACGGGACGCCTCCAGCCGCCGCGAGCCACCGGTACACGGGCCGCGGCGTCGAACCTCCCGCCATCACGAGGCTCACCGGCCCGTCCGAGGACGACGACGCCTCGGCGAGCGCATCGGCGATCTTCACGCCGGCCTCCTCCGCCCAGGCGTCGGGTACCGCATCGCCGCTCACGGGCTCCTCCGACAGCGGCCTTGACGCTCCAGGAGCGTGTCCGCGACCTCCTCGATCTCGAACGCCTCGGCTCTGGCGGTCCGAGGAGCCACGTCACTCCTCCTTCATGGGGTGGCCTCCGAACTCGTTCCGGAGCGCCGCAATCGTCTTGAACGCGAAACGCTCCTCGATGCGCGAGTCGAAGCGCTGGAAGAGCGCGGTCGCGATCGCCGGCACCGGCACCGCCTTCTCGAGCGCGTAGTCGACCGTCCAGCGGCCAGTGCCCGAGTCGTCCACGTACGGTCCGATCTTCGCCAGGTCGTTGCCCTCCTTCTCGAACGCGTCCTCCAGGAGGTCGAGGAGCCAGGAACGGATCACCGATCCGTGCCGCCACACTCCGGTGATCTGCTTGAGATCCAGGTCCCAGTCCGAGGCCGCCAGGCACTCGAAGCCCTCGCCGATGGACTGGAGCATCGCGTACTCGATGGCGTTGTGGACCATCTTCACGAAGTGGCCGCTCCCGCTCGGTCCCATGAGGCCGTACCCGTCCTCCGGCGCGAGCGTTGCCAGGATGGGCTCCACCCTCTCGAACGCCTCGCGCGGACCGCCGATCATCATGCAGTATCCGATCTCGAGGCCCCAGACGCCGCCGCTCACGCCGATGTCCAGGAAGTGGACCCCCCGCTTCCCGCACTTCTCCGCCCACGCGATCGACTCCGTGTAGTGCGAGTTGCCCCCGTCGATGAGGACGTCGTCCGCGTCCAGCATGGGAAGGAGCTTCTCCAGGGTGGTGCTGGTGGGGCTCCCGTGGGGCACCATCACCCAGACCACGCGCGGCGCCTCGAGCGCCTTCACGAGCGCCTCCAGCGAGCTGGCCGCCTGGGCGCCCGCGTCGGCCGCGCGCTTCACGTTGTCGGGGCTGATGTCGTAGCCGACCACCTCGTGTCCGCCGCGCTTCAGACGACGCACCATGTTCCCACCCATCCGGCCCAACCCGATGAGTCCGATCTTCATTGTGCCTCCCTGGCAGTTTCCCTCATGCCCGCCCCCAGCGCCCGCGCCAGATGCTCGAGCACTGCGGCCGGCTCTCCCTTAAGATGAACGCGAAGCAGTCTTCGATGCACGTCGAGCAGGGCCCGCATGTCGAGGGGCACCCGGATACGGTGGAGCGTGGAGAGCCCGAGCGCGCCAGCGCGTAAGCTGCCTCACGGAACGGCTCTAGACCGCGCGGGTAGGCCCGTCCCAAAGGGAAACGCTCCTCACGTGGCGAGGCGGTCCTGCGCGGCCGCTGCGCCCCCACCCACCCGCCTGGCAGGAGAGCGCCCGAGTGTCCGACATCGAGAGCCGGGCGTGGAATGCGCTCAACGACGCGCGTATCAGCATCGATCATCGCGCCATCGGCGTGCGTGCGTCGACGGACCCGGACCGCCCGGCGCTGAACTACGACCACTGCTTCGTGCGGGATTTTGCGCTGTGCGCCCCGGCATTCCTTCTCCGCGGCGACACCGGGATCGTGAAGAATTTCCTGGAGACGGTCCTTGGCATGCAGAGCCGCGAGTCCGCTTCGCTGCACGCGTACGAGGCCCGGGAAGGCCTGATGCCGGCGAGCTTCCGACCGGTCGAAGAGGACCACGGGACCCGGCTGGAGCCCGACTACGGAGAGGAGTCCATCGCCAGGGTCACGCCGGTGGATTCGGTGTTCTGGTGGCTGCTCACCCTGCGCGCCTACGTGTTGACGTCGGGGGATCGTGCCCTCGCCGAGCGCGAGGACTTCCAGGCGGGCATCCGCAGGATCCTCAACCTGGCGCTCATCGGAAGCTTCGAGATGTTCCCGACCTTGCTGGTTCCCGAGGGGTCGTTCATGATCGATCGCCGCATGGGCGTGTACGGCCACCCTCTGGAGGTCCAGGCCCTCTTCTTCGCGGGCCTGCGGGCCGCGACCGAGTTGCTCGACGACAGCGACGAACTCCGTGACGCGGCCGTCGCGCGTCTGGGCCACCTCCGCCAGCACCTCGTCCATAACTACTGGATCGACGCCGACGGCCTGGAGCGCCTGCGCACGGAGAAGAGCGACGAGTACGGTGAAGGCGTCGTCAACATCTACAACGTCTTCCCGGAGTCGATCCCGGGTTGGCTGGGCGAGTGGCTTCCCGATGATGCGGGGTACCTGGCGGGCAACGTCGGTCCCGGCCGCATCGACTTCCGCTACTTCGCCCAGGGCAATCTGCTGGCGGTCACCGCCGGCCTGGCCGAGCGTCAACAGGTCGACGCGCTCATGAAGCTCTACGAGGCGCGGTGGGACGAGCTCGTGGGTTCCGCCCCGCTACGCATCGTGTATCCCGCGCTCGAGGGTGGAGCGTGGCTCGAGGTCACCGGAGCGGACGCCAAGAACCGCGCATGGCGATATCACAACGGGGGGAGCTGGCCCTGCCTGCTCTGGGCCTTTGCGGGCGCCGCCGTGGCGGCGGGCCGTCAGGACCTTCTGGAGCGGGCTGTGGCCGCCGCCGAGGAGCGCTTCGAGCGGGACGAATGGCCCGAGTACTACGATGGGCACAACGAGCTCGAGCCGGGGCTGCGTGCCCGCCGTCTCCAGAGCTGGTCGATGGGCGGCTACCTGTACGCCAAGGACTGTCTGCGCAACCCGAGCGCGGCCGATCTGTACCGCTGGTCCAAAGAGATCCGGCCCGAGGAAGCTTCGCCGGGCGGACGGAGCGCGGCGGATCGACCAGGATAAGGAGGCGGCGGCCCTCGAGCCTCCGGCGAGCCCGGCAGAATGACCCGCAACATGTTGTGGCACAAGGTGTTCGCGCTCGCGGCGGGGAAGCGGCACCGGAAGGCGAACGCCTGGACTGCGCGCCCCCATCCCGCGACCTTCACTGAGGGAAACGAAATCGCGAACACGATCACGTTCGCGATCCGAGTCCCTCGGGACGTGTGGGCCGAGTTGACCTGCCCATACTCGGAAGCGCGTCCGGACTCTCAGGGTAGCAGTTCACTCGAGCCTTTCCCAATCCGCGGGAGATCCCATGGACTGGCAGGATAGATACGCATCGAAGCGGACCACGGCCGACGAGGCGGTCCGCACCATACCGGCCGGCAAGCCCATTCTCATCGCATCGGGCGCGGCTCAGCCGGTCGGCCTGGTCGAGGCGCTGGCGCGCCAGGCCGACCACTTCTCGGACAACACCATCGTCCATCTCATGACTCTCGGGCCGGCGCCGTACACGGTGCCCGAGATGGCCGAACACTTCCGTCACAACGCCTTCTTCATCGGCGCGAACACACGCAAGGCGGTGCACGACGGACGGGCCGACTACACGCCGGTCTTCCTCTCCAAGATTCCCGACCTGATTCGCCAGCGGCGCATGCCCGTCGATATAGCGCTGATCCAGTGCACGCCGCCGGACAAGTTCGGCTACGTGAACATCGGCGTCTCGGTCGACATCGTGATGGCGGGCATCGAGTCGGCGCGCCTCGTCATCGCCGAGATCAACCCGAACGTGCCGATGGTCTACGGCGGCGGCTTCGTGAAGATGGACCGCATCGACGCGTGGACGTGGAACGACGTTCCGCTGCTGGAGCACCTCCCCGAGGACCCCGGAGACGTCGAGCTCGAGATCGGGCGCAACGTCGCCTCGCTCATCGAGGACGGGAGCACGCTCCAGGCGGGCATCGGGATGATCCCCGATGCCGTGCTGCGCGCGCTGAAGGACAAGCGGGATCTCGCCATCTGGACGGAGATGTTCTCCGACGGCGTCATCGATCTGATCGAGAGCGGCGTGGTCACGGGCCGCTACAAGACCATCCACCCCGGGAAGGTGACCGCCTCCTTCACGTTCGGGTCGCGCCGCCTCTATGACTTCATCGACCGCAACCCCCTCTTCACGTTCCAGACCTCCGACTACGTGAACGATCCTCGCAGGGTCGCCGAGCAGCACAAGATGGTGGCGATCAACAGCGCGCTCGAGGTGGACGTCACGGGTCAGGTGTGCGCCGACTCGATCGGCACGCGCTTCTACTCGGGCATCGGCGGTCAGGTCGACTTCATCCGGGGTGCGTCGATGTGCAAGGACGGGAAGCCCATCATCGCGCTCCGCTCCACCGCCAGGAACGGCACGATCAGCCGCATCGTGGCCACGCTGACCGAGGGCGCGGGGGTGGTGACGTCGCGCGGCGACGTGCGCTTCGTCGTGACCGAGTACGGCGTGGCGGACCTGCTCGGCAAGTCGATCCGGGAGCGGGCAGTCGCGCTCGTGTCCATCGCCCATCCCGACTTCCGCGCAGATCTTCTGAACGACGCGAAGAAGCGCCACTACGTGTTTGGCGACCAGATCGAGCCGCACGGACGCTACCCGCGCGAGATCGAGCGGCGCGTCACGGGGCGCGGAGGGGAGACGCTGCTCCTGAGGCCGATCCGCCCCACGGACGAGCCGAAGCTCGTGACGCTCTTCTACTCGATGAGCGAGGACGCGCTCTACAAGCGCTTCATGCGCGTGGTGAAGCGCGTCCCCCACGAGGAGCGCCAGTACTTCCTCGACGTGGACTACGTCGACAACATGGCCGTGGTGCTGGAGACGTGCGATCCCCTGACGGAGCCCGAGATCGTCGGGATCGCCCAGTACTTCCGGGATCCGATCAGCAACTTCGCGGACGTGGGCTTCATCGTGCGCGACCGGTGGCAGAACAAGGGGCTCGGCCGGATCCTGGTCGAGGAGATGGTCAGACTGGCCCGCTCCCACGGGATCAAGGGCCTCACGGCCGACGTACTCGCGTCGAACCAGGCGATGCTGCACCTCTTCCGCGATGTGGGCGTCGCGGTGCAGACCGAGGTCGAAGGCAATGTGTGCCTCGTCGAACTCCACTTCGACGAGAAAGCGGAGGAAACCCCGACGCCCGCCGGCACGCTGAAGTCGTAGTGGCCCCGTCAGGGGGTGGGAGCCGCGGCTCCCACCCCTGCCATCACCCTCGCCGGCAGCACGACGAGCTGTCCCCACATCATCGGCCGGTGCGTCGGGATGTCGCACACGAACTTGAAGATCCCGGCTCGGCGCGCGACGTAGGTCGTGTCGAGGACGCTCTGGCCCGCGATCGCGAGCGAGAGGCCGGACAGCATGAACGTGTGCACGTCGTCCTCCGGGTTCACCAGGTGGAGGTGCAGCGTGTCGCCCTGCACAACGGTGATCGAGCTGGGTGAGAACGCGTAGACCTCCTTGCCCTCGAGCACGCCGCCCGGAGCGAAGTCCGGCTTCAAGAACGGATAGACCGACTGCGTCTCGCGTACGAGCAGGGGCACCATCGTCACCGTGATGTCGCGCGAGCGTGGGACGTAGGGGGCGGGGCGGGCGCAGGACGCGGCGGCGAGGACAAGGAGCGCGCCGAGGGCGCGTGGGGCGACGTGGCGGAAGTGCATCATGGCGGGCCGGCTCCTACTTCGGGTCGGGTGTGTCGAGGATCGGGTCCCCCCCTCCTGCTCCGGCGTAATGCGCATCCACGGACCACGTCCCACCCCCCACCATCATCAGGAAGAGGCTGCCGAGCAGCATCGTGAAGTCGACGCGGGCCTCATGAGCGGCCGCCCAGAATCCATGCGCCATGAGGAACGGCACCTTCGTCGAGCCGATCGCCACGAGGATATCGATCACGAGGGGCACGGAGGCCAGCCGCGTGGCAAGCCCCAGAAGAAGGAGCGCACCGCAGACGATCTCGACGACCCCGACGAAGGGCGCCGAAACGCCAGGCACCGGGATTCCGATCTTCGTGAACCGCCCAATCCCCAGAGCTCCGGGGAAGAGGAACTTCTGGATCCCCTCGGAGAGGAACACCGCCCCGACCGCGATCCGGATGAGAATGACCGCGGCGGGAGCCCGGGCCTCGAAGAGACGAGAGAGGGACATGGGATGCCTCCGGACGAGAGGGCCACTGCTGGTGACGTCATCGCATCATCGACGATTGTGGCATCCCCGAGCTGGTGGAGCCAGTCCGACGTGAGCAACCGCGCGCCGGCTCCCCCCGCGCTCGCACACGCCCGCGAGCGCGGACGTCGCCCTTGACCGCCGCGTCCGTCCTTCCCTACTCTCGCCCTCGGGCCGGCCAGGCCGGTCCTGCCAGATCCCTGTCCGACGGAGAGACCCTCTTGGATCCGATGTTCCTGCCCGAGGTCGAGCGGCACGACGACGACGGCCCGCGTTGTCGCATCATACGCGCGACGAAGCAGGCCGGGGCTCCTGTGCCGCAGATCATGCATCTCTTCGCCTACAAGCCCGACCGCACGGTCGCGCTGGAGCGCTTCACGCAGGGCGTCATGCGCGGTCCGTCCCCCCTGCCGCCCGGGCAGAGGGAGCTCATCGCCGCGTTCACGTCGCGACGCAACGAATGCCCGTTCTGAATAGGCTCTCACGCCGCGGTCGCGGCTGAGCTGCTGGGCGATCGAGACCTCGTCGAGGCGGTCCTCGAGGACTACACCACGGCCCCGATCTCGGACAAGGACAAGGCGCTGTGGGCGTTCATCGAGAAGGTGAACCGCGCGTCGAACCTGACCACGCAGGCCGATATCGACGGGATGAAGGCGGCGGGATGGAGCGAGGAGGCGATCTACGACGCCATCACCGTGTGCGCGCTGTTCAACTTCTACAACACCTGGATCGACGCCACCGGCGTGCACGACATGCCGGCCGCGGCGTACGATGCCTCCGGCGTGCGCCTCGCGACGAAGGGGTACGTGACAGGGGAGTGAGCCGGACGGCTCAGCCTTCGTCCCGCAGGACGGTGGCCGGATCCACGCGAGCCGTCCGCAGCGCTGTGGGCGCGGCCGCCAGCAGCGCGGCGAAGAGGTAGCCCGCCGCCGCCACGAGCAGGAGACGTGGATCTCTCGGGTTCGCAGGTCCGGCGAAGAGGCCGAAGACAGGCGCCGCCAGCCAGGCGAGGAAGAGCCCGATCGCGACGCCCGGAGCGACCCGCACGAGACCGAGGCGGAAGACCCTTCCAGCCACGGACCCGGGGCTGGCGCCCATCGCCATGCGGATGCCCATCTCGCGAACACGGCGCCGTAGGTCCAGCGCAAGGACCCCGTACACGCCGAAGAGCGCCACCAGCACGGCGCCCACGGCCCCCAGAACCGAGAGGAGCCCCGTCGTCCGGTAGAAGCGACCGACATAGTCGAGGATTCGGCCGAGGGTGTACACCGGCGTCCCGACCATCGACTCGTCCAGGCTCAGCTCGGGATCCACCGAGTGGATCGCCCTTCTGAGGGCCGGCGCCAGGGCCAGCCCGCCTCCGCGGTCCGCGCGCAGAGCCACGAAGAAGGTCTTCGGGTCCCGGGTCTCGATCGGGACGTAAGCCCACATTCTGGGTTGATCGTCTCGATACGGACCCGCCGCGACGCCCACGACCCGGTACCACGGGCCCGCCACCCCCTTCCTGCCCAAGCGGATACGCCGGCCCAGGACGCGCCCGCTCGGAAACGCTTCGCGCGCCAAGTCGACGCTCAGCACGGCGGCGGGCTCGGACGGAGCGGCGTCGCCGTCCCGGAGGAGCCGTCCCTCGGCCGGGCTCATGCCGAAGGCGTCGAAGAACGCGGGCGTAACACCGAAGACCCCGACTCCCCGGGCCTCGGGCTCTGTCCGAGGCTGGCTCCCCTCGACATCGAGCGTCGCCGCCTCGGCGCGGAATCCCGGCACGCCGGTGGTCAGCATCGCGTCGCGCGCTCCCACGCGCCCCAGAGCTTCCAGGAGACGGCGCCGTAGGTCTCCGCGATCCACCGAGGTGGGATAGCTCGCCGAGTCCAGGCTCACCGAGCCCATCACCATCTGGTCCCGCGGGAGAGCCGCTCCCGACCGGGCGAGGGTCACCACCCCGATCGACATGATGAGCGCGAGCACGAGCGCCGACGTCGAGAACGCCACCTGAGCGGTCAGCAGCGCCACGGATCCGGCCTGTCGGTGTCGTCCCGAGCCCGGAGTCGAAGCACGCAGCGCAGTGGAGAGGTCCCTGCGTCTCGCGGCAAGCGCCGGCGCGGCCCCCGACACCAGAGCGAGCACAACCGCCAGACCCAGGGTGAACGCCACGACGGATCGATCCACCGCCACCCTCATCCAGAAATAGCCCCAGTTGCCGGCGAGCGAGCGTTGGATGAACCCGACCGCCACGCCCCCGGCGGCCAAGCCGAGGACGGCGCCCGCGAGAGAGAGCACGGCGGCCTCGCCCAGGAGCTGGAGCGCGATCTGCCCCGGCGCGGCACCGAGCGCGGCATGGACCGTCAGCAGCCTGGCCCGCTCGTTCGCCCGGGTGAGGAGCAGGTTGGCCACGTTCGTCGTGGAGACGAGGACGAGCAGAAGCACGAGGCCCAGAAGCGCCATGAGCGCAACGACCTCTCCCGCCTCTCCCCGATCCCTCGTGAATCCGCTCACGACGACGCGCACCGGCTCCGCGCCGGGATCGCGTGCCGCGCGTACGTGATCCAGCGCCGTCGTCAGCTGTCCTGAAGCGGCCGAGAATGTGGCACCCCGCGCCAGCCGACCGACGAGCTCGAGGTTCGCCGCTTCTTCGCTGCCGGCCGAGGCGGAGCGTCTCCCCAACTCCGACGAGACCCACCAGAGCGATTGGCGGTACGGGAAGCCGAAGCTGTCGGGAAGAGTACCCACCACCGTGGCCGGCCGTCCTGCGATGCGCAGCGGCTGGCCCAGCACGGGAGCCCCCGCGCCGAAGAGGACGTGCGCGAGTCGGGACGTGACCGCCACCTCGGCCGGCTCTTCGTCGCGAACGGCGCGCGGGAGACGACCGAGAACGGGTGCCACGTCGAGGAGGCGAAGAACCCCGGGAGAAAGCTCCGCCGCGTCGATCCGAGAGGGGGAACCGCCATGCGTCTCGATGCGCACGGACAAGACGTCGAAAGCACCCACCGCAGTGAGCGCCGGAGCATGGGCCCAGGTGGTCAGGGCATCCGCGCTCGGGGCGAGCGCACGCCCACCTCGCTCTCCGTGCAGCTGGATCTGCACGACACGCCCGCCGTCGGGAACAGGCAGCGGCCGCGTGAAGCCGTGGAGCACGGCGTAGATCGTGCTCGCCGCGGCCACCCCCATCGCCAACGTGACGACTGCCGCGAGCGCGGAGCCGGGTTGGCGCCGGAGCGAGCGTACGGCAAGCCGCACGGCGAGACCCGGACGAAGCACGCCGGACCGCTGTCTCCTTCGCTCACCCCGACTGGACGCGCCCGCTGGCATGCCTCTCCTCCCTGCGTTCCTTCAGCCCTCGCCCCTCGGCCCTCGCCGCCACGGCCGCGGCGCCCAACAGGCCCACGTCGCCGTTGAGCACGACCGACACGGGAATCTGTTCCACGTAGGCGCGCATGCGTCCCCGGTCGAGGAACGCGTCCATGAACGGTCCCAATCGGATGGCCTGGAGGATTCTCGGGGCGATCCCTCCCGCGACATAGACGCCGCCCCGCGCTCCGAACATGAGCGCCACATTGCCCGTGAAGGCACCGTAGGCGGAGACGAACATCGCGAGCGCGCGCTCCGAGAGCGCGTCATCCCCGGCCATGCCGTGACGTGAGATCACGCCGGCGGGGTCGGCTCCCTGCATCTCGTCGCGTACCTGCGACCGCTCCGGCGAGAACGCGGTCGATGCCAGGTAACGGTAGACGTCGGCGAGGCCGCGCCCCGACAGGACGCGCTCCCAGGAGGCACGGCCGCGCTCGCGCACCAGGAACCGCGCCAGGCCCCATTCGGCCTCGTCGCGCGCGGCGAATTCGGCGTGGCCGCCCTCGGAAGAGCGCACGCGCGGGGGATCCGTCGAACGATCCAGATACGCCACGCCGAGCCCGGTTCCCGCCCCCACGACCGCTATCGGAGCGCCGGGCATCGCATCACCCGACTGGAGTGTCGCCAGCTCGTCGTCGGTCAGGAGCGGGACACCGTGGCCAACGGCGTCGAAGTCGTTGAGGAGCTCGAGCGAGGGGATTCCCGTGGCCTCGGCCAGCGCGTCGCGGTGGACCTCCCAGCCGAGGTTCGGAAACCGGACGCTCCCATTCTTCACCGGACCGGCGAGCGCGAGGCACGCCCGGTCGGGGCGCGGATCCTCGTCCGCGAGGTACTCGCCCAGGACGGCGTCGAGGCCGTCGATCTCCTCGCTCGGCCAAGTCTTCTCCCGCACCTTCTCGGGGCGACCGCCGGTGTGGCGGAACGTAGCAAGGCGCGCGTGGGTCCCTCCCACGTCCGCGGCCAGAAGCTTCAACTCGATGGGATCCTCCGGCGGACAGCGGTCCGATACTGAGGGTGACAGCAGGCAGGCTACACTCGACCGGGGGTGTCGGTCCACCCATTGCGCGCGTGCATCGCTCCCCCGAGGCTTGAGGGATGTGGTGTCGGGCGACCCGGTCGGACGGACCTCCACACCGCGCCGTTCAGCGACACATCATCTCGACTCCGGTCCGATGCCTCACCAGCGTTTGTCCAACCGCGTTCGCCTCGACCTGCCCACGGTGTGTGCCGTCGGAGCAACCGCAGTCGGGCTCGCGGCACTGTTCGGGTGGATCACGAACGTCCGCCTCCTGGCCACGTTCGGCTCGGGCAACATCCCCATGGCGCCGAGCACCGCCGTGCTCTTCGTCCTCTTCGGGCTCCTGCTCCTGTTCGGGGATGCGTTGGGTCGGACGGACGGGCGCGCGCGAACGGTCCGGGCGCTGGCGATCGCGGGCACGGTCGTCGCGGCCCTCCTCCTCGTCCTTTCGTCGATGGGCGTCGTCTCCGATCTCGAGACGCTCGGCATCTCCCTTTCCGGAACCGTGGGCGGGGCGCCGATCGGGCACATGTCGCCGATCACCGCCGGTGGGTTCGTGCTCGTGGGTGTCGCATCCGTGTCGGGGCTCACGCTCGAGACGATCGACGTGGGGCCGAGGCGTGTCGGGATGGCGGTGTCGCTGACTGTCGTGTTCTCCAGCGCCCTGCTCGTCGTCGCGTACGCCTTGGGGGGACCGCTCCTCTACGGCTCCGGCGTCATCCCCCCTGCGCTGAGCACCTCACTCGCCTTTCTTCTCCTCGGCGTCGGGCTGCTCGGCGGGTCCGCCCAGCATCTACGCAAGGCGAACGGCGGTCCATCCTTCCGGACCCCGCGCGCGGCCACGACCTTCACCTTGAGCCTCGCGCTCGCGGGGGTGCTCATCTTGTCGGTCGCGTACGGGTACTTCCGCGTCTACCAGGCCGACTTCACCGCCGAAGCGGGACGTGAGCTCTCCGCGGTCGCCAACCTGAAGGCGGAGGGAGTCGTGCAGTGGCGCCGCGAGCGCCTCGGAGACGCGAGGGTCCTGTCCGACAACGCCTCGTTCGGGACGCTGGTGGCCAGGGTCGTCTCCCGTTCCGGAGACATTCGCGCGCGGCGCCAGTTGCACGACTGGCTGGACGACATCCGGACCACGTACGGCTACGAGGTGACGAGCGTGCTGGCTCCCGACGGCCGACCGCTGGTCGCGGCCCCGGACTCGCTCGCGGAACGCCGTCTTTTGCCAACCTCCTACATCCTGGGGGCCACGTCCGGACTCCGGCCGGCGTTCGTCGACTTCCGGCAGGCTGGACCGCAGGGTGTCGCACGCCTCGGGGTCGTCTCGCCGATCTTCGACCCCTCGAATCCGGGGCACCTTCTGGCCGTGCTGTACCTCCAGATCGATCCGTGGCAGTACCTCTATCCCTTCCTTCGCCAATGGCCGAGCCGGGGAGCGCGAACGGCGGTGACGCTTCTGCTCCGCAGGGAGGGCGACGAAGCCGTCCTCCTGAACGACGTTCCCGGCAAGGGGACGCCGCTCCAGCGGTGGGCGTCGGTCCCGGACACGCTCGTACCGTCCGTCAGGGCGGTGATGGGCCAGCAGGGCGTCGTACAGGGGAGGAGCCGGAGCGGCATGCCGGTCGAGGCCGCGCTACGCATCGTACCGGAATCGTCCTGGTTCATCGAGGCGCGCATCGACACACAAGAGGTTCTCGCCCCGCTCCGCGAGAGACTCTGGTGGGTGGTGGGCCTCGCGGCCCTTTTCTTCCTGCTCGTGGTCGGCGGAGCCGCAATCACGTGGCAGGACCGCGAGCGAAGGCACTTCCGCTCGCTGGCGGAGGCCGAGGGGCGGGAGCGCTCCCTCGAGGAGCGCTATCGGGCGCTCTTCAACAGCCAGCGTGATGCGATCCTGGTGTCCGACGTCGAGCGACGCATCACGAACTACAATCCGGCGTTCGAGGCGCTCTTCGGCTACAGCACGGGGGAGATCGTCGGAGAGAAGGTCGGGTTGCTCTACGAGAGCCCTGAGGCGGCCGACGCGGCGAGCCTCCTGGCCCAGGAGCGCCAGGACTCTCCCCTCTGGGTGCACCGCGCGAACTTCAAGACGAAGGAGGGAAGGGTCTTCCCCGCCGAGGTCAACGTCTCCCACCTGCGGGATACCGAGACGGGTGACCGGGTCGGCATGGTCGGCATCATCCGCGACGTCACGGAGATCCGCCTCGCCGAGAAGGAGCGTGAGGCGCTCACCGCCCAGCTCACGCAGGCCCAGAAGCTCGAATCGGTGGGTCGGCTCGCCGGCGGCGTGGCGCACGACTTCAACAACATGCTCGCCGTGATCCTGGGCCATGCCGAGTTGGCGCTCGCCGCGTCCGGTCTGGAGGATTCGGTCCGCGAAGACCTCTCGGAGATCCGCTCGGCCGCCGACCGCTCCGCCAGGCTCACCCGCCAGCTCCTGGCCTTCGCGCGCCGCCAGATCATCAGCCCGGCGGTGCTCGACCTGGGCGAAAGCCTGGCCGGGATGTCGAAGATGCTCCGCCGACTGATCGGCGAGAACATCGAGCTCGTGTCTCGGGCGGAGCCGGACCTCTGGCCGGTCAAGATCGATCCGATCCAGCTCGACCAGATCCTGGCGAATCTGGTCGTCAACGCGCGCGACGCCATCGACGGCTCCGGTCACGTCACGATCGAGGCGGGCAACCAGACGATCGACGACGACTACGCGATGCAGCATCCCGACGCGTTGCCCGGGGACTTCGTGGTGCTCTCGGTGAGCGACGACGGCGCGGGGATGACCTCCGAGGTGATGGCGCACCTCTTCGAGCCCTTCTTCACCACCAAGCCCCGCGGCGAGGGGACGGGGCTGGGCCTGGCCACGGTGTACGGCATCGTGCGCCAGAACGGCGGCTTCGTGAACGTCTACAGCGAGCCGGGACGGGGCACGACCCTCCGCATCTACATCCCGCGTCACGCCAGCCCATCGCCGGCCGTGGATCCGTCACCGCCCGATCCCCCGGTCGGAGGGAGGGAAACGATCCTGCTCGTCGAGGACGAGTCCGCGCTGTTGCGCCTCGGGACGCGCACCCTGGAGGGGCTCGGTTACCGTGTCCTCTCGGCCTCGGGGCCCGAAGAGGCACTGGAGCTGGCGGGAAGGCACGGGCCCGGGATCTCTCTCCTCCTCACCGACGTGATCATGCCGAAGATGAGCGGTAGGGAGCTGGCGGAGGTGCTGCGGGAGCGTTTCCCAGCGCTCGCGGTCCTCTTCATGTCGGGCTATGCTGGCCCTATCCTCGGGCACGTCCTCGAAGAGGGTGTGCAGGTGATCCAGAAGCCGTTCACACGAGTGCTCCTCTCCATGAAGATCCGCGAAGCCCTGGAGCGTCACGACTCTTGAAAGCCCACTCCTCGTCGCCGGTCATGGCGACACTGGCCTGCGCCGTCACGCTCCTGGCGGGATGCGCCAGAGCTCCGGGCCCTCTCCTCGACCATGCGGCGATCCTCCACCGCTTCGACTGGCTGGACAACCGCGACTGGAGCTGGTACGAGGCGCATATCCCGTTCTTCGAGTCGCCTGACTCCGCGCTCGACGCGACCTACTACTACCGGTGGGAGCTCGTCACCAAGCATCTCACGTACGGCTCCCCGGCCACGGGCTATACGTTCACCGAGTTCATCGATCGACCGTTCTGGTCGGGCGCCTACGGGAGCATCTCGTGTCCGCTGGGCCACCAGCTCGACGAGGTGCGCTGGCTCAAGGAGCCCCGCGTCATCGAGGACTTCGCCCGCTACTGGTTCGACACGCCCGGAGCCGAGCCACGCAGCTACTCGAATTGGTACGGCGCCGCCGTGTGGGGCGCCTACGAGGTCCTCGGAGACACGACGTTCCTGCGTTCCGTCTATCCCTACATGCAGGAACAGGTCGCCGGCTGGACCAGGGAGCACTGGAGCGGTACGCACCGGATGTACGCGTGGGTCGGAGCCTGGGACGGGATGGAGACGAATATCAACTCCCGCCTCACGGACAACAGCTTCAGCGGCGCGGAAGGCTACCGCCCGACCCTGAACAGCTACCTGTACGGAGACATGCGCGCCGTGTCCCGCGCGGCCACGATCTTCAGAGACACGGCGAAGGCCGCATTGTACGCGCGGCGTGCCGACAGCTTGAAGGCCCGCGTGGAGGAGGAGCTCTGGGACCCCAGCCGCCACTTCTTCTTCCACCAGTTCGCGCACGACGAGAAGGGCGGCATCCGCGCGAACACGCTGACCTACCAGTCAGGGCCGTATGCCGGGAACCCACATGGCCGCGAGGAGATCGGCTACATCCCCTGGGAGTTCGAGCTACCGGACTCGGGCTACGCGTCCGCGTGGAAATTCCTCATGGATACGGCATACTTCGCGGCGCCGTACGGGCCGACCACCGTGGAGCGTGGCGATCCGCAGTTCTACGTCTCGCCACGCTGCTGCGTGTGGAGCGGCAACGCCTGGCCGTACGCGACGACCCAGACGCTCGTGGCCATGGCCAACCTCCTCGACGACTACCACCAGTCGGTGGTCACGAAGGACGACTACGACCGTCTCCTTCACACGTACGCGCTGGACCAGAGGATGGACGGCCGCCCCTACATCGCGGAAGCGGCCAACCCGTTCACGGGCTCGTGGTCCGGGCACAACACGTTCTACCACAGCGAGCACTACTTCCACTCGGGCTTCGTCGACCTGGTGATCAGCGGTCTGGTCGGGCTCCGTCCCCGGGCGGACGACACTCTGGAAGTGAAGCCGCTCGCTCCGGACCGCTGGGCGTACTTCGCGCTGGACGGCGTGCGCTACCACGGCCACGACGTCTCCATCGCCTGGGACCGGGACGGCACGCGTTACCGTCGCGGCGCCGGCCTCACGGTGTGGGTGGACGGACGGAAGCTGGCGCACAGGGCCGACCTCGGGCCGCTGCGTATGCTCATTCCTCCATCAACCCCCCGCACGCCGGCACCTCGCCTCAACGATTACGCGGTCAACAACGAGAAGGCCGTCTTCCCGCTCGCGACGGCGTCGTCCAGCGATCCCCGCTACCCACCGTTCTGGGCGGTGGACGGCAGCCGCTGGTACGATCCATCGCCACCGAATCGGTGGGTGGCGGCACCGTCGCCGGGCGGAGTCGACTGGTTCCAGGTGGACTTCGGCACGCAGCGTCCGCTCACGAGCGTGAAGCTCTACTTCCTGGACGACGTACACGCGCCGCCCGTCGAGGCCACCGGAGAGCAGGCCGCGTCGGGCTTTCCCGGAAGGCCGGGCGCAGCGGCGCTTCCGGTCCTCCCCCCCGCGAGCTACGAGGTCCAGATGTGGACCGGCTCGGCGTGGCGGGACGTTCCCGGCCAGAGCCGCGCCCCCGAGAAGCCGGAAGGACGCCGTGCGAACACCGTGTCGTTCCCGCAGGTGTCGACGTCGAAGATCCGCGTCGTCCTGCACCACCAGCCGGGCTCCACCTCCGGCTTCACGGAGATGGAGGCATGGGGACCCGGCACCCTGCCCCTCCCCCCCGCAACCGAGCCCGTGCCGGACCTGGCGTGGAATGCGGGCTCCCGCGACTATCCCCGCGTGAGCGCATCGTACACCGGTCCCGCCGACGCGGCGAGCGAGGCGATCGACGGGCGCATCGCGCTCACGCGCTACTCGCGCGACCGGTGGACAGCGTATCGGTCGCCGAACAAGCAGGACTGGCTGGAGGTCGACTTCGGCCGGGAGAAGGTCGTCGGGAGCGTGGAGATCTACTTCTACGGCGACGGCCGCGGAATTTCTGCGCCGAAGGAGTACCGCGTCGAGGCCTGGAGGGACGGCGAGTGGAAGCGTGCGACGGAGCGCTCACGCACGCCCGAGGCACCGATGGCGTGGGCAAGGAACACGGTGGAAATGGAGCCGGTGAGCACGTCCCGCGTTCGCGTCGTCTTCACGCACGCGCTGCCCGCGTTCACGGGAGTGAGCGAGTTGCGCGTCTGGCCGCCCGAGTGAAGGCTGTTGCACAGCTGTCGTTGAAGCCCTGAGCCCCGGCGGTCCGCCGACGCGGCGGATCCGCCCAAGAGGAGACACCATGGCCGATGCCCTCCCCCCTCTCCCCGACGGCAGCGACGCCGGCGAGGATGACCGGCAGGCCATCGCGGATGTTCAGGCCGCCATGGGCGAGGACTTCGAGATCCTTCGCGCGTTGGGGCACGGCAAGGTGGCGACCGTGTACCTGGCGCTGGATCGGGCCCTGGGTGTCCAGGTCGCAGTGAAGGTGCTCAGGCCCGGCAAAGCCGCGGACGAGACGGCGAGGCGGCGCTTCGAGCGCGAGGCGCGAGCCGCCGCCTCCCTGGGCGACCATCCCAACACGGTGGCCGTCACCCGCTTCGGCCGGCTCCCCGACCAGACGCCCTATCTGGTGATGCAGTACGTGAAAGGTCGCACCATGGGGGAGCGGCTCAAGGCCGAGGGACGGCTCTCCGTCGCGGAGGCCACCTCGGTGCTCGCGGAGGTCGCCTCCGCGCTCGTGTTGGCGCACAGCAAGGGCATCGTCCACCGGGACATCCGTCCTGGCAACGTGCTCTGGGACGCCGAGAAGGAGCGTGCGCGCCTGACGGACTTCGGGATCGCGGCCGTCGTGGACCAGACCGGTCCGGGGTCGACGCGCCTCACGAAAACGGGCGAGCTTCTGGGCAACCCCCACTACCTGAGCCCCGAGCAGCTCATGGACGGCGAGGTCACCGAGCTCACCGACATCTACCTGTTCGGCGTGCTCGGCTACGAGCTCTTTTCCGGGCGCGGACCGTACGAAGCCCGAACGCCCACGGAGTGGATCAAGGCGCATCTCCAGCAGGAGCCCGCCGACCTGCGAACGCTCCGCCCGGACGTCCCGGCGCCCGTGGCGGAGCTCCTGCGCCGCTGCCTCGCGCGCGAGCCCCGCCACCGTCCTTCGGCGCGTGACGTCGCGCGCGCACTGCAGCCGGAGAGCGGGACGCCCGGGGCGCCGCCGCTCGACGACCCGACCGACATCCAACAGCTCTTCAAGCGACGCGTGCCACAGATCGTGCTCGTCGTGGGGGGGCTGGGCGCCGGGCTCATCCAGCTCGCCGACGCACTCGAGGATCTCCTTCCGCCGAAGTCGAAACTGCTCACGGTCATCTTCGTCGTGGCCGCGATCCTGGCGTCGGCGGTCCTCTCCTGGTTCCACGGGGAGAGAGGAAAGCAGAAGGCGCCGGTGATCGAATACGTCCTGCTCGGGATCATCACGGTCGCATGGATCGTGGTGAGCGTCCTGGCGATCATGCGCTGAGGCCGGGCCGACGCGCCGGGCGAGCACCTTCCGGAGGGAGGTCTCCCGCCGTGCCGCGCCAGACGCCGCGAGCCACCGCCCAACCGATCAGTCCCACCACGACCACACCCGGAAGCACGGCGGCACGTGGCGGCCGGCCGCCGTACATCAACGCCGTGCCCACGGCCGTCGTCACCAACGCGTCGAGGAGCCACACGCCCACGGCGAACCGCGCCCAACGGGCTCGCTGCCACGCCCCGACGGCGGCCGTCACGGCGACAACGGCCAGCGCCCACCACAGACCGCTCAACCCACTCGTGATCTCATGATCGCCGTGATCTTGGCGCGCGGCCTGGACCACGCTCAAGCCCGCGATGGCCAACAACGTCCAGGCCGCCCCTTTCGGCCGGTGACGGGTCACCTCCTTTCCCGCGGCAGGCGGGTGCGGCTCCGATGCCGTCTCCGCGCGCTGCTCCGACGCTGGGTTCCCCGCGACATCCTCAGGAGGCTTCATATCTCGATGGCACACCTTTCAGGCTGATCGATGAAACGTGAGCTTGCCATTGTACACGGCGTCGTACAGGGTAGGAGCGTCGAGGATCCAGTGCGGCGCCGTGGGGTTCTTGGCGCCTCAGGCGAGCGGAATCGTCAGCCCGATGGGAAAAGGAGGGAGGGTCGAGCGTCTCATGGATCTCCAGCTTCATCGACGGAAGTGGCGGCGGGCGTGTCCTCGATCTTCGGTCGAGCTCGGCCCCGCCGAAATCGAACGTTCGGCGAAGGGGCTCATGCCCTTCGGTACGGGCCTCGCCCCTCTCGCCTTCCTCCTGGCGGCCCTCCTGGCAGCTCCGCCCCTGTGCGCCCAGGCGGTCCTGAACACGGAGCGCGTCGAGCCTCAGGACGTGTCCGGCTTCTTCACCAGCCTCGAGGCGGGCGCCAACCTGCAGGGTGGCAACTCTCACGTCATCGACGTGAAGAGCAGCGGAGCCGTCGGCTACCGCGGCAAGCACTCATGGATCGAAGTCGTGGGCGGCTCCGCCTATCTGAACAGCTCGGACAGTGTGTCTGTCGACGACCGCTTCGTGCAGGTGCGCTATGGATGGTTCCTGTCCAAGCGCACGCGCACCTTCCACTTCGTCCAGGTGCAGAACAGCCACGAGTTGGCCCTCTCGTACCGCCTCCTTGTGGGGAGCGGGCTACGCCACACCTTCGTGTCGAACTCCCGCGGGCAACTCGATCTCGGAGCAGGCGTCATGTGGGAGGTCGAGCGGCTCGACGCGGCACTTCTGCCGCAGGGCACCCGCCTGCACAGCCACGACGTGCGCGGAGACTTCATCGCGCACGCGTCGCACAGCCTCTCGTCCACGGCCAAGCTCACCGAGGTGCTCTACGTCGAGCCCCGCGTGGACGCGCCGGCGGACGTGCGGCTGCTCAACGAGCTCCGCCTCAGCGTGACGGTCGTGAAGGGCGTCGACCTGAACGCGGGCTTCCAGTGGCTGCACGACAGCCGGCCGCCGCCGTCGATCGGGCCCGACGACGTTCAACTCGAGACATCGCTTTCGGCCTCGGTGAAGTAGGCGACGACTCCCTGGTCGCCCAGCTCCTCGAGCGAGCGCAACGCGAAGGCCACGTGCAGCGCCGTGCCGGTGGCCAACGCGTCCTCGTCCACCTTGAAGCACGGGTGGTGGAGCGTGTACGTGGCGCCCAGCTCCTCGTTGCGCACGCCCAGCCCCACGAAGACCCCGGGCACCCGCTGCACGTAGTAGGCGAAGTCCTCGCCGCTCATGACCGGCGGCACGTCGAGGACCGAACCCTCCCCCAGCAGTTCGTCGCCGATCTCCCTGACCAGACCCCAGCAGTGCGCGTCGTTGACGGTGGGCGGGTAGTCGTATCCCGGGAAATCCACCTCTGCGGTGCAACGGTTGGCCTCGGCCACGTGCGTGACGATCTCCCGGACGCGTCCCTGCAGCCAGCTCAGATCTTCCAGCGTCAGAGCCCGGATCGTGCCTGTGAGCTCCACGTCCTGCGGGATGACGTTGAACGCCTCACCGCCGCGCAGCGTCGTGATGCTCACCACCCCGGCCCCGAGTGGATCCATCTCGCGGGACACGATCGTCTGCAGCTCGACGACGATCTTCGACGCCGTTACGACAGGATCGACGTTCAGGTGCGGCATGGCGGCGTGGCCACCCCGGCCCACGACCTTGATGCGGACCATGCCCGCTGCCGCCATGAACGTTCCGCCGCGCCCGGCCACCGTGCCCGAGGGCACGAACGGCCATACGTGGATACCGAAAGCACGCTGCACCACGGGGTTCTCGAGAGCGCCCTCCTCGCACATACGGTCGCCACCCGCGCCCCCCTCCTCCGCCGGCTGGAAGAGAAGCTTCACCACGCCGGGCAACTCCGCCTCCCGCGCCTTGAGCAGGCGCGCGGCGCCCAGAAGCATGGCGATGTGGCAGTCGTGGCCGCACGCGTGCATTCTGCCATCCACCTCACTCCGGAAGTCGACGTCCGCTTCCTCGTGGATGGGAAGCGCGTCCATGTCGGCGCGCAGCGCCACGCACGGTCCGGGGCCGCTGCCTATGTGGGCCACCACCCCGGTCTCAGCCACGGGCCATCGGTACTCGACGCCCATCGCGTCGAGGGTCTCCCGCACCAGCCGGCTCGTCTCCACCTCCTCGTACATGAGCTCGGGATGGCGATGGAGCTTGCGACGGATGGCCACGATCCATTCCTGGATGGACCGGGCTTCTTCCAGCACCGTACGCGCGCTCATGGTGCGCCCCCTGACCGACTCAGTCGCGCCGTCATTTCCGCTCGAAGAGTCCCACCGTCTCGCCCCGGGCGAGCACGTGTCCCTGCATCGCCTTCATCAACGCGTCCTCCGTTGCTCCGGGCGCCTGCGAGAACGAACTGTCCAGCGCGAACAGCTTGAAGTGGTAGTGGTGCGGGCCATGTCCCTTGGGCGGGCAGGGCCCGAAGTAGCCGGTGTGCTTCGTGCTGTTCGTTCCCACCACGCTGCCGGACGGCGTGGGCCCACCCTCCGGCACACCGGTGGCCGTCGCCGGAATCCCGTACGCCACCCAGTGCACGAACGTGCCCCCCGGCGCATCGGGATCGTCCACGATCAGCGCGAGCGAGCCCGCGTCGGCCGGCACGCCCGACCACGCAAGCGGCGGGATGGTCGCGCTGCCGGAGCAGGTGTACTTGGTCGGAATGGCCCCGCCTTCGGAGAAGGCGGAGCTCGAGATCTGGAGCGTCATCGGGGGGTTCTCCGCTTTCGAGCTCGCTGTCGGGCTCGTGGTCCCGGCGGCGGCATCGGCGTTCCGGTAGACCACCTTACCGCCCACGATCGTGTACAGGACCTTCGTCGCGAGGATCGAGTCGGGCGGGACCGTCATGATGTCGCGCGACAGGACCACGATGTCCGCGTCCTTGCCGGGGGTGAGCGAACCCTTCTCGTGCTCCTGGAACGCGACGTAGGCGCCGTTTACCGTGTACGTCTTCAGCGCCTGCTCGCGCGTGAGCTTCTGCGCGGGAAAGAACGCCGAATCCGTGCCCACGGCGTCGCGCGTCACGCTGCAGTGGAACGAGGCGATCGGGCTGATGGCCTCCACCGGCACATCGGTGCCGTTGGTCACGATGGCGCCCGTCTTCCAGAGCGACTGCCAGACGTAGGCGCCCTCCTCGGCGCGCTTGTAGCCGAGTCGCGGGAGCACGTAGGGCGCGTCCGAGCAGGCGTGGATCCCCTGCATCGACGCGACCACGCCGAGCTGCGCGAAGCGGGGGATGTCCGTCGGGTTGAGGTGCTGGGCGTGCTCGATGCGCCAGCGCAGCGTGTCTCCGTCGACGTGGTGCTCCTCGAAGACGGACTGGTAGACGTCGAGCGTCTCGCGGTTCGCACGGTCGCCGATCGCATGCACCGAGACCTGGAACCCGTGCGCCAGCCCGATCTCCGCGATCTGTTTGATGCGCGACATGGGCGTGACGTTGAGCCCCGTGTTCGTCGGGTCGTCGTCGTAGGGCTTGAGCATCCAAGCGCTACGTGAGCCGAGCGCGCCGTCGGAGAGCACTTCGCCGATGCCGCGCACCGTCAGATGTCCATTTCCGTAGTCGATCATCCTGTGCGCGACGAGCGAGTCGATGTCGTCGGGCCGCGCTTCGCCCTGGCTCACGAGGATGTAGAGGCGGAGCGGCATGTCGCCCTCGTCGACCATCTTCTTGATCGCGTCGATGGTCTGGAACGACTCGCCCATGTCCTGGAACGTCGTCACGCCGTTGGCGAGCGCGTTCTGCGTGGCGAGGTGGATCTCCTTGCGGAAGTCGGCCTTCACCTCCTCCGGGCTCCGTTTGGCCAGGCTCTTGGCGAGCGCCGCGCGTACGAGGCCCTGGGCGGCATCGACCAGGATGCCGGTCGGCCGGCCGCGCGCGTCCTTGATGATCTCGCCACCCGACGGGCTCCGCGTGGACGGACCGATGCCGGCCAGGCGAAGCGCGACGTCGTTCGCGATGAGGGCGTGCCCGCTCGCGTGCTCCAGGACGACGGGATTGTTCGGCGCGACCCGGTTGAGCATATCGTTGGTCTGGAACCCCTTCACCATGAGTCCCGGTGAGCGGTCCCATTTCTCCTGGTGCCACCCCCTGCCCTGGATCCATGCTCCGGGCTTCGCGCTCTTCGCGGCGTCGGCCACCATCTCCACGATCTGCTGCCACGACGGCACGCCCATCAGCCTCAGTTCGCTCAGGGCCTGGCCAAGCCCGGTGAAGTGGCCGTGCGACTCGATGAAGCCGGGAATGGCAAGGTGGCCCTGGAGGTCGATGACCTTCGTGTCGGGCCCGATGTAGGGCTGGATCTCGGCGTCGGAGCCCACGGCGACGATCGTGTCGCCCGAGACCGCGATCGCCTGCGCCTCGGCACGGGTCGAGTCCATCGTGACGACCTTGCCGTTGCGGAGCACCATGTCCGCGGGAGCGACTCTGTTGCCGCATCCGGCCGCCAGCAGGGGCAGGAGCGCGACGAGGGACGTGAAAAGGGCACGTTGGCTCATGGGACTCTCCGCGATGGCTCGGACCGCAGGCAGGGCTTGTACAATCGAGTTCAGAAGTCCGGTGCGCCAGGGTCGGGGGAGCGAGCGTCTCCGACGAGCGCAGGCACACATGCGCAGAGATGTCATCGCCGAGCGCCGGAAGACGCCATCGTCCGGATCGCCACGGAGTCGGCCGGATGTTCACCACGATCCACTTCACGTCCACGTTCCCGAAGGCGGGAACGTCGGTGCCCGTGGGCGAGACCGTGGGGACCGAGGGCTCCTGACCCGGCGGTGCGTGAGGCCGCCCGGAGGGCGGTCGGCCATCGAGTCGCTTCCCCACCCTTGCCCCCGGGGGCGGCTCCTTCTACCGTGCGTCGCCACCAATGGTCGATGACCCTCGAAACGCCCCTTATGCCCCTCGTGCCCATCCCGTTCGCCAGCAACGCGCTGACGCTCGCATCGGTGCCCGCGCTCCAGGAGCACGCAGCCGGCCTGGCCAGCACCACCAACGCCCCCTCGCAGATCATCGTGGGCGTAATCATCGTCTCCCTGTTCGTGCTGCTGACGCTGGAGGCCGCCCACCGCGTGCTCGTGGCGATGGTGAGCGCCGCGCTCCTGTGGGCCGTGACGTACTTCACGCCTTTCCACCTCATCAGCTTCGAGGCATCGGTGCGGGCTCTGGACATGAACGTCCTCTTCCTGCTCGCCGGGATGATGACCGTGGTCGGCGTGCTGAAGGCCACGGGCGCGTTCGAGTGGGCCGTGGGACGCCTCGTCGTACGCGCGAGAGGCCAGGCGAGGCTCGCGGCGAGGCTTCTCTCGTGGTTCACGGGCATCGCGTCGGCGTTTCTGGACAACGTCACGACGGTCATTTTCGTCACGCCCATGGCGATGGGCATGTCTCGTCGCATGGGCCTTTCGCCCATCGCCATGCTCCTGCCGATGGTCATCGCGTCCAACATCGGCGGCACCGCGACGCTCATCGGCGATCCGCCCAACATCATGATCGGGTCGCCGCAGGCGGCGAACCTCAGCTTCGTCGCCTTCTTGAAGGACCTGACGGCGCCCGTCCTGATCATGATGGTCGTGCTCCAGTGGTACCTCGCCTGGTACTTCCGCGACGAGTACGCCGCCGCTCCGGGCCTGGCGGACGCCGCCGAGGAGCAGGTCCAGCTCAAGGATCCGAGGCTCTTCCGCTGGATGGCCGCGATCTCCGTCGGGATCCTGATCGGCTTCCTCACCCATTCGCTCACGGGCATGCCCCCGGCGATTCCGGCGGTCCTCGGCGCCGCAGCGGCCCTGGCTGCGCAGGATATCCTCTACCTCAAGACCGTGAAGCCCACGGCCGAGGACCGAGCGCACGGGATCCTGAAGGTCATCGAGCAGGATATCGAGTGGCCTACGCTCGCTTTCTTCGTCTTCCTCTTCATCATCGTGGGCGCCGCCGTGCAGACGGGGCTCATCGGCTCGGTCGCCCACGGCATGTCCTGGACGATCCACAGAGTGCGCGCCTCCGCCGGTCTCGGGGACGAGGCCACGCTGCTCTTCGCCGCGCTCCTCATCTGCTGGATGTCGGCGGTCCTGTCCGCGTTCATCGACAACATCCCGTACGTCGCGGTGAGCATTCCGGTCATCTATCAGCTCTCGACGGTGCTTCCGGGCGACACCTCCGTGCTCTGGTGGGCGCTCTCCCTGGGAGCCTGCCTGGGCGGTAACGCCACGGTCATCGGCGCGTCGGCCAACGTCACCACGGTCGGGCTGGCAGAGAAGGAGGGCCTGCGCATCGGGTTCCGTGAGTACAGCCGATTCGCGGCGCCCATCACGACGCTGACCATCCTCATCTCCTCGGCGTTCATCACCTCCTATATCTACCTGGGCCGCACGCCCGCCCGGGAGCTGTTCGGGGTGCTCGCGGCCGTCCTGGTCACGATCGAGATCCTGCACGGCCGGAAGCTGGCCAAGAAGGCGGGCGCTCTCTCCAGAGCGTAGGCTCCTTCTCCCCCGCCACCCGCTTCCATCACCGACCCGACGGCTTTGATGCCGTCGGGTCCCCCGGGGGGGACCGTCCCCCTCGCCTGCGGCAGCTCCGCACCCCATCCTCAAGGCGATTCCAACCATCCCGTCTCCGGGCCTGTCCAAACGGTCGACGCAACCGATCGGGGCGGACGGGTCGGCGACCTGTCAACGGTGACGAGGGGAGCGGCGGAACGAGTGCAGAGGGATGACGCATTCCGGGGCGCCCCGGTCGGGAGCGTCCCGACGGAGCCTGGTCCATCGGCCGGGAAGGCCGGTGCCGGCGACGCCGGAAGGCCCGAGCGCGCGGCGGATGCGGCGGATGCCCGCCGCGCGGCCGCGGGTGATACCGTGGCGTTCGAGCGGCTGTACAGGCGCCACGTCGGGCGCGTGCACTCGGTGGTGCGCCGCCTGATCGGCGACGGAGACGCAGACGAGATGACACAGGACGTGTTCGTTCGAGCGTGGGAAAAGCTGCACACGTTTCGTGGTGACGCGGCGTTCGGAACCTGGCTGCATCGCCTGGCCGTGAACCTGACGCTGTCCCGCCGGTCACAGGCCGCGCGCTTGCGCGCACGCTTCGTCGTGCTCGAAGCGCTTCCGAGCCGCGCGGTGCATGCCGCGCCCGCAGGATTGAGGATGGACTTCGAGCAGGCGATGGGCGCGCTGCCCGAGGGAGCACGGCAGGTGTTCGTGCTCCACGACGTGGAGGGTTTCAAGCACGAGGAGATCGCGAAGCTGCTCGGTGTGGCGACGGGAACCTCGAAGTCCCAGCTGCACAGGGCACGCATGGAGCTGAGGAAGTGGCTGTCGTGAGGCGCCCGCGGGGCGCCCCTCGACGCGACGCGAGGAAGGAACGATGACGAGCATCGGCGACGGCTGGACCGACCGGCTGTCGGACTACCTGGACGGCGGACTTTCGCCCACGGAGCGAGCGGCCCTGGAGGCTCACCTGGGTGAGTGCGCTCCGTGCCGCACCACGCTGGCGGAGCTCCAGGCCGTGCAGGATTACGCGGCCGCTTTGGCCGATCGGGAGCCGGAGCGGGACCTGTGGCCCGGGATCGCCGCACGCATCGAAGCGGCACGGGCTGCGGAGCTCCGGCCGGACGGGCGGGTGACGCAATCCTCTCGGGTCTGGCGCCGCCGGTTCGCGCTCTCCGTGCCGCAGCTCGCGGCGGCGGCTCTGGTCGTCGCCCTGATCGGGGGCGGAAGCACGCTACTGCTGAGCCGGGGACCCGTCTCGAGTGCGCCCCCACGGGTGGCGACGCCGGATTCGGGCGCGTTGGGCCCCGCGCGCTTCACAGCCAGCGGGCGCGACGTCTCCGACATGGACATCAACCGTGCGGCCGCCGATCTGGAGGCCGTCTTGAAGCAGGAGCGCAGCCGGTTGGATCCCGCGACGGCCCAGGTGCTCGACCGGAACCTCGCGACGATCGACTCGGCGCTGGTCCAGATCCGGGGCGCGCTCCGCACGCAGCCGACCGACGGGTACCTGAATCGCTCGCTGACGTCGACCATGCTCCGGAAGCTGGACGTGCTCCGGGCGGCCGTGCGTCTGGCGGGAGCGGCGACATGAGCGCGAACGACGGGAGGAGGGGATCATGATGATCGGGATGTTCGCGGCGGGCCTGGCCCTGATGGTGGGCGCCATGCCGCAGAAGGTGGACACGACATTGGCCGTAGCGCGCGGCACGCAGCTCCGGGTGGAGACGCGCGCCGGAAGCGTGGTCATCGATACCTGGACACGGGATGCGGTGCGCGTGGCCGCGGACGGTCCGGCGGGCTCGGTCGACGTGCACTATGGTGGCGGCGACGTTGCGGTCGAGACGGAGGGTCGGGGCGGCTCCGCAGAGGTGGACTACCGCATCACCGTGCCGAAGTGGATGAAGATGCATGTCGAGACCCAGTCGGCCGACGTGACGATCCACGGCGCTGGCGGCGAGGTGATGGCGGAATCGACGGAGGGCTCCATCCACGTGCGGGGCGGCGAGCGCTTCGTGCAGCTCAGCACCGTGAGCGGGGCCATCGAGGTCTCGGACTCGCACGCCCGGGTCCACGCGGAGACGGTGAACGAGGGGATCACGCTCCGGAACGTGACCGGCGACGTGGACGTCGAGAGCGTGAACGGCGACGTCACGCTCGACGGTGTGGACAGCGGAAACGTACAGGGCACCACGGTGAACGGAGCCGTCTCGTTCCACGGGAAGATCCGGCCGTCGGGCTACTACCACCTCTCCTCGCACAACGGACAGGTGGGCGTCTTCGTGGCGAGCCCACCGGACGCGACGGTTTCCGTGACCGCCTTCAACGGGTCGTTCGACACCGATTTTCCCCTGCGCCTCACGTCCACGGCGGAAGGCCGCCACATGACGTTCACGAGCGGCTCCGGAGCCGCGCGCATGGAGCTGGATTCTTTCAACGGGGCCGTTGTGCTGGGACGCACGGGCGGGCCGCACGACCGGCGATGACGGGCGGGCGGCGGAGCTGTCGGAGCGTGCAGTCGATGAGAGTTCAACGCGAGAACGTGGGAGGAGGTCACATGATGAGGATGGGGATGGCGGTGGTGCTCGCAGCGATGTTGGCGGGGCCGGTTGCCGCGCAGCAGACGGGGGGCTTCCACTGGGCGGGGACGCTCAAATCGGGACAGGTGGTCGAGATCAAAGGTGTGAACGGCGACGTGCGGGCCGAGCCGACCTCCGGCTCGGAGGTCGAGGTGGTGGCCACGAAGTCGGCGCACAGGAGCGATCCCGCCTCCGTCCGGATCGAGGTCGTGCCCAGCGACGCCGGGGTGACGATCTGCGCGGTGTACCCTACGCCCCGGAACGCGAGCCAGGAGAACCGGTGCGAGCCCGGCTCCGGCGGGCACATGAGCACCCAGCGCAACGACGTGAGCGTGGACTTCGTCGTGAAGGTGCCCCAGGGCGTGCGCTTCACGGGACACACCGTGAACGGCAACGTGGACGCGCGGGGCATGAGCGCCGACGTCAGCGCGCGGACCGTGAACGGCAGCGTCGAGATCTCGACCACGGGCAAGGCGGACGCCCACACGGTGAACGGCTCCATCGAGCTGTCCATGGGCCGGGCGGATTGGTCGGGGGACCTGTCGCTCAAGACCGTGAACGGGAGCATCACATTGGAGCTCCCCGCAGACCTCAGCGCCGAGATGGACGCCAGAACGGTGAACGGC
Source organism: uncultured Gemmatimonadaceae bacterium (assembly GCA_964519125.1). Lineage (GTDB taxonomy): Bacteria > Gemmatimonadota > Gemmatimonadetes > Longimicrobiales > Gaopeijiaceae > SZUA-318. The sequence continues at coordinate 33,159 of CAZFIS010000017.1, forward strand.
TCCATCCAGTCGGACTTCCCGCTGACGTTGACGGGCAGGATCCGTCCACGGCACATCAAGGCGACGATCGGCAAGGGCGGCCGCCAGCTCGATCTGAGCACGGTCAACGGCGACATCCGGCTC
>CAZFIS010000017.1:33381-38069 GCA_964519125.1 uncultured Gemmatimonadaceae bacterium
GGTCCGGTCCGGGGGGCCGGCCCGCACCCGGCGAGCCGCGTCAGCGCCACGAGAAAGGGGCGGCCCCCGCCCCCCCGCTCAATGCGGCCAGAGCCATCCGAGCGTCCCTCCCGTGACCAGGCCGTAGATAAGTCCGTCGATCGTGTTCCGGAACGTCGTGCCCCACGACTTCCGATACCATATGGAATCCTGCCAACCTGCCAACGCGTAGCCCACGAACGCGGTGCAGCCGGCGAACTGCTGCACCTTCAGGTAGTCCGCGCCGGCCCCGAGCGCGGTCCCGGCGATGTAGGCCGCGAAGACGCTCACGACGAGGCAGTACACGAACCACAACGTGAGCTGGCGCCCCATGCCCATGGGGTTCTTCTCGGGGAGCGGCGGGAAGATCGTCATGATGCCGACCGGACCCTTCCTCATCTTGGCCTTGAACGCGTCCGACCTCATGGTCGCCATGTCCTCGCCGGGCGAGGGAAACATGTAGTCGCCGGCGGGAATGCTCAGCCGATCGAGCGCGTCGAGCACACCGTCCTCGTTCGGCAGCGCCTTGAAGTCGTGCTTGTGATGGGGGAGGACCGTGTGGAAGATCGAGCTCACGATGAAGACGAACACGGCCGCGAGCAAAATGGGGAGCCACAGGGGCATGATGCCGACCATGGGGCACACTCCGGTGAGGGGAGACGGCCTGCGGATCGGCATACGTTAGGACCGCCTTGGGCACGAGCGCCAGGATTTCGACGAGCGGACCGCAGGTGATGCGCCACCGCGGAGTCGCGGGCCAACTCCAGGAGGTCGGCCTCGCGCTCCGGGGTCGCGACCCGGGCGAGCGCGCGCAGCTCCGGTGCCCGTCGAGCTTCCACCCCTCACGCCGGTCGAAGTCGGCGATGAGCATGAGGAGCCGAGCCGATGCGTGGCGGCATGGATGTGCGCGGCCAGCGTGGCGATCTCGTCGCCGATGGAGACGGGGCGGCGGCCGGCAGCGGAAGAGGCAGGAAGCACGGAAAGATCTCCTGATCGAGACGCACCGGACACACATCGAAAGATAACGGGGGGTTCGGCGCCTATGCTGCGTGCGTCAGGAGGCCGAAACGTGGCTCCGGAGGCCGAAGAAGGCGCCTCGGGACGGCGACGGCGCGCAGGGGCGGAGCGTGGCCCGTTCCCCGGGAGATCCGCGCGGGGGCTCGCCCGACGGCGCGTCGCTCGCCGCGAATGGCGTCCATAGATGGACGGGACGGATCGCCCGGTGGGCTGGCTGCTCCCATCACCAGGGGTCCGCCAGCAGGTCGCTGAAGAAGGGGAGCACCCCGCGTTGGGAGCGCTCCTAGTGGAAGAAGAGGTACCCGATGAAGATGCCCGCGACCACGCCGGCCAGGTCCGCGACCAGCCCGAGGGTCACGGCGTAGCGCGTCTTACGCACGCCCACCGAGCCGAAGTAGAGCGCGATGATGTAGAAGGTGGTGTCGGTGGCGCCCTGGAAGATGCAGGTCAGTCGGCCGACGAACGAGTCGGCGCCGTACGTCTTCATGGCGTCGACCATCATTCCGCGCGCCCCACTGCCGCTGAGCGGCTTCATGAGGGCCGTGGGTAGCGCCGGAACCCAGTCGGTGTTGAAACCGAGCGCCCCGACCCCCTTCCCCACCGCGGACACCAGGTAACCCATCGCGCCGCTCGCTCGGAACACGCCGATGGCCACCAGGATGGCCACGAGGTAGGGGATGATCTTGATGACGACCGGAAAGCCTTCCTTGGCACCCTCGATGAACGTCTCGTAGACGTTGACGCGCTTCGCCATCGCCATGACGATGAACCCCACGATCACCCCGAACAGCAGGACGTTGGCCACGAGGCCGGAGAGCGTCTGGATCTGGTCCTGCGGGAGGCGCGCGAAGTAGTAGAGGGTCCCGCCCACGATCGCGCTGAGGCCGACCAGGTAGGCGAGCACCACGCGGTCCAGCAGGTTGATCCGCTGCACGATCGCGACGGAGATCAGCCCGACGAGCGTCGAGAAGAACGTCGTCAGCAGGATCGGCAGGAAGATGTCCGACGGGTTCGCGGCACCGAGCTGGGCCCGGTAGACCATGATGCTGATCGGGATCAGCGTGAGCCCCGAGGTGTTGAGCACCAGGAACATGATCTGGGCGTCGGAGGCCGTGTCCGGATCGGGGTTGAGCTCCTGGAGCTCCTGCATCGCCTTGAGCCCGAGCGGCGTGGCGGCGTTGTCGAGGCCGAGCGCGTTCGCGGCGAAGTTCATGATGATGGAGCCGTGCGCCGGGTGCCCCTTCGGCACGCCGGGGAAGATCCGGTGCGTGAGGGGGCGGACGAGCTTCGCGAGGAGCTCCACTGCCCCGCCCTCCTCGCCCACCTTCATGAGGCCGAGCCAGAGGGTGAGCACGCCGGTCAGGCCCAGGGAGACGGTGAACCCCAGCTTGGCCATGTCGAACGTGCTGTTCACCATGTCGGTGAACACCTGCGTGTCGTGGAAGAAGATCAGGCGCACGAGCCCCACGACGAGCGACACCAGGAAGAACCCGATCCAGATGATGTTGAGAACCATGGCGGCTCAGCCCTCACCGACCAGAAGGTCGGCCACGACCGGCACGTGCTCGCGAGCGAGATCGTCGGGCGTGGCGAGCGGCAACTCGTAGGTGACGACCGTGAGCCCGCGCTCCGCCGCCCATGTCCCGAACGATCCGGGCGTCGGATAGCCGACGCCGTCCACGAGCGGCAGGCCCGTACGCTCCGCGAGCCAGCGCCCGACGGGGCTCGCCGTCGGATCATCGATGCAGCCGAGCGGCGCGTGCAGCGCGACGACCGTGTCGGGCTCCAGCTCCTCGACGAGCGCCACGAGCGCCCGGGTCTCCGGCTCGGAGCCGGGCGCCTCGCCGGAGCTGAGCAGGACGTCGCGCGGCTCCGCGAGCGTGGCGCGGTGCGCGACCGGGTCGGGCGTCCAATCCAGGGTCGGGAAGTTGCGGTTCAGCTCCACGCCCGCCGCGTTGCCCCGGGTGCCGCGCACGAGCCCGTCGGGGTTGGCCGCCAGCACGACGGCCGCGTGCTCGGGCCGCTCGGCCAGGCGGCGGAGCGCCTTCGAGAGCACGCCCGTCGTCTCGGGCTCGTCTCCGTGGATGCCCGCGAAGACCAGCAAGTCGACCCTCCCGGACGGCCGCCACACCTCGAGCGCGGAACCGAGGCGCGATCGTCCGTACGCGTCGGGGCCGAACGGGATCGTGCCCTGGTCCGAGCGGGGGCGCGAGCTCACACGAAGGCCGGGTTCACGTTGGCGACGAACCGCTCGACGATCTCGTCGAGATGGGCGAGCACGGTGCCTTCGAGCGCGAGGTCCGCGTCGCGGAGCGCGGCGCGGAGGGCATCGGCGGTCAACCTCCGCGTCCAATCGCCCGCGATGGGCCCGTAGCTCAAATGCCACCGCTCCGGCGCGACTCCCCCGCGGTCGGAGTCGTAGGGGCGGAAGAACCCCTCGGCGTCACCGGCGGCCATGCGCGCGTCCAGCCACTCGTGCAGGGGCGCGAACATGCCGCCGGCCTCGACCTCCTCGGGGACGAGCTCGATCTCGTAGCCCTCCGGCCGGCCCGCCTCGTCGTAGACGTCCAGGTCCGTCCCCCAGTGGTGGCGCGACGCGCCGGGCAGGGCGGACCAGCGCAGGATCGCGAAGACGAGCTCGCGCTCGTCCAGACCTGCAATGTCGAGCAGCCGGGCATCCGAGTCGAGCACGGGCCGCTCGCCCGAGGCCTTGCCGTTCCAGATCGCCAGCTGGTGCTCGAAGCCGCGGAAGCCCGAGAGGATCCGCAGGTCGAAACCGACCTCGCTCGCCCGCTCCCGCAGCCGCAGGAAAGGCGCCACCACGTCACGGTGCACACGGGCGCCGAGCGCCTCGGCCTCGCCGGGCGAGCACAGGTGTTCCTCGCTCCTGCCCGTGAGGACGACGGGGGACACCGGCGCTCCCCGCCCGGACGTGGGTCCCGCGGCGACCGTCATTGCAGGGCGCGGGCGTTGTTCGTGCGATTCACGTCCAGCACCTGCGCGTCCGGGTCGATCACGACCGAATCGGGACGCTCCGGCGTGGTCACCTCGAGCACCTGGCGCCAGGACTGCGAGGTGAGCCGCTCGCGGTGCGACCCGACCCGGATCGTCACGGGCATCCACGCGCCGCCGCCGCGGATCACCTCGACACGCGTCACCCAGCCGCTCTCCGTGCGCGCCGTGGTCGCGTCGCCGACGCCGTAGTCCAGGCGCAGGTTCGTGTCGAGCCACTCGTGGAAGAACCAGCTCAGATCCTGGCCGCTCGCCTGCTCCATGGCCGTCTCGAGGTCGGCGGGCGTCACGTGGTGGAAGCGATTGTCGAGCGAGTAGCTCATGAGCCCCCGGCTGAACGCCTCGTCGCCCAGAAGCTGGCGCATCATGTGGAAGAACGCCGCGCCCTTGCTGTACGACATGATCGCGTAGCTCCGGTAGTCGACGAACTGCGCCGACGGATAGTCGACGGGCTCGGTGAGCCCCTGGCGCTCGAACCTCGCCAGGCCGTCGAACTCCCTGCGGCGCACGTCGGTGCCACCGTGCTCCTCGGTGTACCAGTCGTTCATGAACGTCGCGAAGCCCTCGTCCTGCCAGGCGTGCTTCCACTCGTTGCTGGCCAGGATGCCCATGGCCCACTGGTGCGTGAACTCGTGGGTGAT
>CAZFIS010000018.1:0-37921 GCA_964519125.1 uncultured Gemmatimonadaceae bacterium
ACTCGTTGCTGGCCAGGATGCCCATGGCCCACTGGTGCGTGAACTCGTGGGTGATCAGGCCCTGGGAGGCGCCGCCGTTCATGACCATCATCGGGAACTCGGTCCCTCCCCCCTCGATCCGGTGGAGGTTGGTGATCTGGGGATAGGGGTACGGGCCCATCTTGGTCTCGAGCCATTCGAGCGCGCGCTCGGAGCGCTCCACGGCCTTGCCACCGGCCCACGACGTGTCACCCGGCTGATAGAGCACGTGGACGAGCACCTTTCCGGCCCGGCCGCCCTCGTAGATGTAGTCCGGGGCCGTGCTCCACGCGAAGTGGTGCACATTCCGCGCCAGCCAGCGCACCCGTTTGCGTCCCGCGGCCGGCTTCCCCCTCAGCAGGCCGAGCGGCTCGGCGGTCGGCGTGCCGAACGCGTCCCGGGCGTACTCCACGGTCTGGCCCGGCGCCGCGGCCTTCTGCCAGCCGGGATCGCCCTCGACCGGCACACCCGTGGCGCCGATCACCTGGTCGGACGCGACCTCGAGCGTCACGTCCCAGGTCGCGAACTCCCCGTAGAACTCTCCCTGGGGGAGCAGGACGTGGTACTCCCACCCGTCCTTGTCGTAGGCCGCGATGCGCGGGTACCACTGCGCGAAGTCCCAGTGGCGGCCGCGCCGTCCCTGTCGCCTGGGGATCGTGGAGGGACGCGCGTCCCAGTCCATGTCGACGACCACGCTGTCGCCCGGCGCGAGCGGCCGGGGGAGCGGCACCGCCACCACGGTCGAATCGGGCGAGAACGGATAGAGCGGGTGCTCGGGCGTGCCGTCGACGCGCACCGGCGCCGTGAAGCGCTCGAACCCCTGGTCGATGGGCGCCAGGTCCTGATAGTGGCGGATCCCGAACTGGAGCTCGCGGCGGGCCCACGCGCTGTTGGGTCGGAACGCGTTCAGATACTGGTGGAAGTAAAGGGTGTCGAGCGTAGCCGGGGCATGGTTCACGTAGCGCATGCGCGCCCGTCCGTGCAGCACCTGGGCGTCCTCGTCCAGCGAAGCCTCGATGCGGTACGACACGCCCTGCTCGAAGTACGTGGTGTCGCGGGGAGGCGCGGCGAGTGCGACCAACGCGATGAGCGTCGCGATCATGATCCCTTCCGGTGAAGATGCGGAGTGCGGCGTAATGGCTACGCCGAGTGATGGGGAGCGTCAAGCGACGTCCGGACCCCTGGCCCGGTTCGGGCGTACCGAATCCAAGCGAGCCACGGATTTCGCGTTCTGTAGACGGAGCCATTCATGATCGACACGATTCGCCCCCTGGGCAGCTCGGGCATCGAGGTGTCCACCCTCGGCCTCGGGTGCATGGGGCTCTCCGAGTTCTATGGACCCCCCACCCCGACGGCCGAGGCGGTGCGCCTCATCCACGAGGCGATCGACCGCGGTGTCACGCACTTCGACACGGCCGAGATGTACGGCATCGGCCACAACGAGACACTGGTCGGCAAAGCGCTCGCGGGCCGTCGTGACCAGGTCGTGCTGGCCACCAAGTTCGGTCCGATGCGGGCTCCGGACGGCACCCGGCTCGGAGTGGACGGCTCCCCGGCCAACGTGCGGCGCGCCTCCGAAGGGAGCCTGCAGCGACTCGGTGTCGACCACATCGACCTCTACTACCTCCACCGTGTGGATCCCGACACCCCCATTGAAGAGACCGTAGGCGCGATGGCCCGCCTCGTCGAGGAGGGAAAGGTGCGGGCGCTCGGGCTGTCGGAGGCCTCGGCCGGGACGCTCCGCCGCGCCCATGCCGTGCACCCGATCAGCGCGCTCCAGACGGAGTACTCCCTCTTCAGCCGTGAGATCGAGGAGGAGATCCTGCCGACCTGCGTGGATCTGGGCGTGACGCTGGTCGCCTACTCGCCGCTCGGCCGCGGGCTCCTCACAGGGAGCTACGACGGGAGCCACACTCCGAAGAAGGGCGACTTCCGCGCGGACGGACAGCCCCGCTTCGCCGAGGAGAACCTCGCGGCGAACCTCGAGCTGGTGCAGACCGTGAAAGAGGTGGCCGCCCGCCACGGGGTCACCCCCGCGCAGGTGGCTCTCGCGTGGGTGCTCGACCACGGTAGGCATGTCGTATCCATTCCCGGCACCACGAAGATGGAGCACCTGCACACCAACCTCGGCGCACTCGACGTGGAGCTCACCGACTCCGACCTCGAGGCGCTCGACCCGCTCGGGGCGCGCGTGCGCGGCACGCGCTACACCGAAGCGGGCATGGCCGCCGTGAACCTCTGACGGTTCGGCACCGGAGCGAGCCGAGGCGGACAAGGCGCGCACCCTTGCCGCTCGGCCCGCTCCCGCCCTACAGTGACGTCCCCTCCCAGGGCTCTTGAACCCTCACCCCTCGAGAGCCATGGCCAAGAAGACGCGGGCGTCGAAGAAGTACTTCCGCATCCTGTCCATCGACGGCGGAGGGATCCGGGGCATCATTCCGGCCGCCGTCCTGAGCATGGTCGAGAAGCTCGTCCAGGAAGTGCGCGGCGACGACACACTCAGGATCGGTGACTGCTTCGATCTGGTCGCGGGAACGAGCACGGGCGGCATCCTCACCTGTCTCTACCTCGCGCCGGACCCCGAGCGTCCGGACCGGGCGCGCTTCGGCGCCGAAGACGGGCTCGACCTCTACCTGCGCAACGGTGACGAGATCTTCGACCGCTCGATCTGGAAGAAGATCGAGTCCCTGGGCGGGTTGATCGACGAGAAGTACCCATCCGGTCCGATCGAGGCCGCCCTCCGACGCTATCTCGGAGATGTGGAGCTGAGGGGCCTGATCCGGCCGTGCCTGGTGACCGCGTACGCGACCAAGGAGTACCGGCCGTACTTCTTCACCCAGCACGACGCCGAGCGGGACCCCTCGTCCAACTATTTCGCCCGCGACGTGGCGCGCTCGACCTCCGCAGCGCCCACGTACTTCGAGGCGGCGATGCCGGAGAGCCTGGACGGCATCCCCGACGCGGTGCCGATGATCGACGGAGGCGTCTTCGCGAACAACCCGGCCGCCTGCGCATTCGTCGAGGCCATCCGCTCGGACAAGCTGGCGCAGAACGTCGAGGACGTCGCGCTCCTCTCGCTCGGCACCGGCCGCTCTCCCAAGTCGATCGCCTACGGCGAGTGCAGGGGGTGGGGCCAGGCGGCGTGGCTCCGGCCGCTCCTCGACATCCTCATGGAGGGCGTGTCGCAGAGCGTCGACTTCCAGCTCCGGACGGTGTTCGCGAGCCTGGGCATCGAGCACCAGTACCTGAGGATCAACGGGACCTTCCACGACGCCGAGCACGGCCTGGACATCCCAGGCCTCGACCCGGCGATGGATCACGCCTCGCGTGACAACATGCGGAAGCTCGAGCGCTTCGGGCGCCGCCTCGCCGAGGTTCACGAGGCGGAGCTGGCCGACTTCGTAGAGGCCTACTTCCGGGCCTAGCCGCCCGGTCTGGAGCCCGTTCGCCCTAACACCCCGGGCCGCTCGGGTGTCAATTTGGACGGACAACTCCCGTTGCGGGGACGGTCTGGCGGGTCGCCGGCCCTGGCGGGCGCCCTCACCCCCCCGTTCGCGGACGGGTCGACGGGTTGGTTTCATGGACGAACAGGGGAAACGTCATGGCGAAGCATGTCATTGATCTTCGGGTGTGGACGCTGGGGACGCTGGGCCTGGCCCTCGCTGCGCCGGCAGGGCTCTCGGCTCAGCAGAAGGCCGATACGACACCGGGCCTCCAGCCGTACGTCGTGGGCCAGGCCAGGCCGCCGATCGAGCCGGGCGAGCAAATGGTGCCGATGACCCTCGATGAAGCGATCGCCCGCGCGCTGAAATCGAACCTCAACATCCAGTCGGCCCACCTGAACCCGGAGATTCAGCAGTACACCCTGCTGTCGGCCGAGGCCGCGTTCAGCCCCACGCTCAGCACGAACCTGGGATACAACAACTCCACCACGCTGCCGACGAGCCAGCTCGACGCGGGCACCGGCATCTCTCAGGTCACGAGCCAGCGCTACACGTTCAACGGGTCGCTGGTCAAGCCGATGCCATGGCTGGGGGGACGCCTGAGCGCGAACTTCAACAACAACCGGAATGAGTCGAACAGCGCGTTCAATACCCTGAACCCGAGCTACAGCTCGACGTTCAGCCTGAACTACTCGCAGCCGCTCCTCTCGGGCCTCTTCATCGACAATCAGCGTGCCGCGGTCAAGACGCAGAAGATCCAGACCTCGATCACCGATCTCCAGGTGACGAGCCAGGTCGCGAGCGTCGAGAACCAGGTGCGGCGGGGCTACTGGGCCCTGCGCGCGGCAATCGAGGGCATCGCGATCCAGCAGCGCAACCTGGCGCAGGCGCAGGAGCTCCTGCACCAGGACAGCCTCCAGCTGCGGGTCGGCCAGATGACGAAGACCCAGACGCTCCAGGCCGCCGCCCAGGTGGCGACCGCCGAGCAGGCGCTGCTCAACGCGCAGATCACATGGCGCAACCAGGATCTCGCATTCAAGCAGCTCCTCGTGAGCGGTCCGCAGGATCCGCTCTTCACCGAAATCGTCGATCCCACGAGCCAGCCCAACGAGGAGCAGCAGTCGGTCGACATCCCGGCCGCGATCCAGAATGCGCTCAAGAACCGCACGGACATCCAGCAGCAGCGCCAGCAGCTCGCCATCAGCCAGGTGAACCTGGACGTCACGAAGACGAACGCGCTGCCCACCCTGACGCTGTCGGCGGGCTACTCCCTCCAGGGTGTGGGCGGCAACCTGTACAGTCGGTCGGGCCTGGGAGGAGCGCCCGTGCTCGTGGCGCCCGGGGGCTACTCGGACGCGCTGCAGAGCATCCAGAACCGCGACGCGCCGACATGGAACCTCACCCTCCAGGGGTCGTATCCGATCGGCACGAACCCGAACAGGGCGAACCTCCAGCGTGCCCGGCTCCAGCTCAGGCAGAGCGACCTCTCGCTGAAGAGCCAGGAGCTCTCGATCATCACGCAGGTGACGAGCGCGGGTTACGCGGTGCGTAACGCGTATCTCCAGCTCCAGGCGGCGCGGCGGGCCCGCCAGGCGGCGGAGCTCAGCTTCCAGGGCGAGATGCAGCGTTTCCAGGTGGGTGCGGCCACGAACTACGAGGTCGTGCAGTCCCAGAACCTGCTGACGCAGGCCCGGCTTTCGGAGCTCCAGGCCGTGATCAACCACGTCAACGCGATCGCGCAGTTCCAGCTCGTGCAGAAAGTTGGCACCTCGGGTGGAACTGGCGGGACCTCGACAAGCAGCGGATTCGGCGGCTGATCCCCGGCCCCGTCGGCCTTTGCCGGCGCGCCTCCCTCCGGGGGGGCGCGCCGGCCTTTTCTACTCCAGCTGATCGACGCGGCGCAGATCCGGGAAGAGCCACGCCCAGATCCCCGTCACCCCGAGCGAGCCGACGCCCCCCAGCACTGCGGCGAGAACGGGCCCGAGGAAACGTGCCGTGACGCCGCTCTCGAACTCCCCGAGCTCGTTCGAGGCGCCGATGAAGAGGTACGATACCGCCGCCACCCGCCCCCGCATCGGGTCGGGCGTCACGATCTGGATGAGGGTCTGGCGCACGTAGACGGAGAGCATGTCGGCGCCGCCCAGCACGGCGAGCGCTCCCAGGGAGAGCGCGAACGACTTCGACAGCCCGAAGACGATCGTCGCCGCGCCGAAGATCGCCACCCCGGTGAACATGATCGGCCCCGCCTTGCGCCGGATCGGCCGGCCGGCGAGCACCAGCGCGACCGCGGCGGCCCCGACCGCGGGAGCGGCCCGCAGGAAGCCGTACCCCTCGGCTCCCACGTGCAGGACGTCGCGCGCGAAGACGGGCAGGAGCGCCGTCGCCCCGCCGAGGAGCACCGCGAAGAGGTCGAGGGAGATGGCGCCGAACACGACCTTGTTGTCCCTCAGGTACGCGAGCCCTTCCCGGACCTGATCGAGCCGGGACCCGGGCTGCTTCACGGGCCTCGTGGGCCTGCGGATGAACGAGAGCCCCGCCACGGCGACGACGTAGAGCCCGAGCGACACCGCGTAGGAGAACGCGGAGGACCACCGTCCGACGAGGATGCCCGCCAACGCCGGGCCGGCGATCGCGGCGATCTGGAAGATGAGCGAATTCCAGGCGATGGCGCGGGGCAGAAGCGCCTTCGGCACGAGCATCGGAGCGAGCGCGACTCCGGCGGGCGCCCGGAACGCACGGGCGATGCCGAACGCGAACGCGATCCCGATCAGGACGTGCACGGATAGAACGCCCGCCACATCGGTCCAGACGAGCGCGACGGCGCACACGGCCTCGGCGGCAAAGCATGCGACCATGATCGTCTTGCGCGCGTATCGGTCCGTGACCACCCCGGCCGGCAGCGCGAGGAAGAACCGCGGCAGGAAGCTCGCGAAGCCCAGGAGCCCCACCCACAGGGCCGACTCGGCGACGTTGTTGTTCGCTCGGGCGAGGTCGTAGACCTGCCAGCCCATGGTGACGGTCTGGCTCATGGTGCCCAGGACGCCCAGGGCACGCGTCGCCAGGAACACCATGAAGTCGCGCTCGCCCATGAGGTCACGGGCGCCCTGCCGGAACGAGCCGCCCTCGCTCACGCTCCGGACCGGTCGACGGGGAGGGGCATGGCACCGCGGGCAGGGGAGAATCGCCGAAGAGAGATCAACAACATCGAAGCGACCCCGCTCCGTTGCAAGACGTTCCCGAGCACCCACCCGTAGACGATCGAAGCCATTGCTTCTAGGATTGACGCGCGATGAAAGGTCTAACTCCTCAACCGAACAACAAGCCGTAGCGACGGTGACCCGAACCGAACGCTTTCAGAAGGAGTGGGTCCGGGCCCGCCGCAACATGGACAAGGCGCGGAACCGCGTCCGCCGCCTCAGTCGGGAGCAGCACCTCCAGTTGCTCCTGCTCGCGGCCATCGTGGGTGTGGCGGCCGGACTGGGCGCCGTCGCGGTTCGGGAGGGGATCGCCCTCGTCGAGAGGGTCTTCTGGGGCTCCACCGACCTGCTCATTGCGGCCCCGCACCACCACTTCTGGCGCATCATGTTGATGCCCGCGCTGGGCGGTCTGATCGTCGGACCCATCGTCTGGTTCTTCGCGCGCGACGCGTCGGGCCACGGCGTCCCCGAGGTCATGCAGTCCCTCTTGATGCGCGGCGGACGGATCCGGGGCCGTGTCGCCCTCGTCAAGGGCACGGCCGCCGCCCTGACGCTCGGCAGCGGCGGGAGCGCCGGCCGGGAAGGGCCCATGATCCAGATCGGAGCCTCGCTCGGCTCCGTCCTCGGCCAGTTCGTCGGGCTCGACGAAGACGGCATGCGCACGCTGGTCGCCGCCGGTGCGGGCGGCGGCCTCGCCGCGGCCTTCAACGCCCCGATCGCGGGCTCGCTCTTCGCCCTCGAGGTCGTGCTCGGAGACTTCGGCATCTCCTCCTTCACGCCCGTGGTCATGGCGGGCATCTCGGCGACCGTGGTCGTGCAGGCCGTCTTCGGCACGGGAGGGGAATTCGGCAGTCTGGCCTACGCCTACAAGTCGGCCTGGGAGTTCGTCCCCTACACGATCCTGGGGATCGCGGCAGGAGTCGTGGCGGTGGCCTTCACGCTCTTCCTCTATGGGCAGGAGCGGGCGTGGGAGAAGCTCAAAGCTCCCCCGTGGTTCAAGCCGGCCATCGGCGGCCTCGTGGTCGGAACCGTCGGGATCTTCTTCCCGCAGATCCTCGGGACCGGCCACTCGGCCATGAACGCCATGCTCCACGGTCAGTTCACCGTCGGGCTCCTGGTGGCGCTCGTGTTCATGAAGATCGCCGTCACGTCCTTCACTCTGGGGTCGGGAGGCTCGGGCGGCGTGTTCGTCCCGTCGCTCTTCGTCGGCGCCGCCCTCGGTGGCGTGATCGGCAACGCGGTGACGCAATGGGCTCCGTTCGCGCACGGCAGCCCGGAAGCGTACGCGTTGGTGGGCATGGGCGCGGTGGTGGCCGCAACGTCCCACGCGCCACTCACCGGCATCGTCATCATGCTCGAGTTGACCGGAGACTACCAGATCATCCTTCCGGTCATGCTCGCCTGCATCCTCTCCAGCGTGATCGCGTCCTCGCTCAAGGAGGAATCGATCTACACGCAGAAGCTCAAGTGGAAGGGGATCTCGCTCCACCAGGGTCGCGAGGAGAGCATCCTCGAGCACGTGAGCGTGCGCGGCATTCTGCGAACCGACTACCGCTCCTTCCCGGAGGAGGCACCTCTACCCACCATCCTGGCCGAGGCGCTCGGTTGCGCCCAGACGACCTTCCCGCTGGTCGCGGAGGGCGGCCAGCTCGCCGGGGTCATCCGCCTTCAGGATCTCCACCAGGCCCTGGACGACCGCAGCGTGCTCGAGTCGGTGCTGGTGGCCGCGGACCTGGCGCGCGAGACCCAGTCGCTCCACGAGGACGACAACGTCGAGGAGGCGCTCGAGATGCTCACGGAGACCGGCGCCGACCTGCTCCCCGTGGTCGACGACCACGACATCCCGGTCGGCATCGTCTTCGCGTCCGACGTCATGGACCGCTACTCCCACGAGCTCCAGAAGCTGCGCCTCGCGTCCACGCTCGCGCACCGGCGCAGCTTCTCTCTTCAGACGCAGGGTATGGAGCTCGGCCACGGGATGCGCCTCGCGGAGATCGACGTGCCCGCAGCCCTGGCCGGCCAAACGCTCCGTGACCTGCAGCTCCGTCAGGAGTACGGCGTGGAGGTCCTGTACATCCTCAAGGGGCCCTACCAGATCCGGAAGTTCGCCGCTCCGGACGTGAAGCTCGAGAGCGGAGACCGGATTCTCATCGTGGCCGAGGCCGAGACTCTGCGTGCGTTCCTGGAACGCACGCACGCCGAGGTGAGTACCTCCGCTCAGTCGTCCCGCTGACAAGGAAAGCAGCGCACATGACCGAGAACAAGCCGGAGTCGAGCCTCAAGTCCTTCTACATCGTGCTCGGCGTCGTGGCCCTGGTGGGGCTGGGCGCGGTGTCCTATGCCCTCCGCGGCCATGCCCGCGGCAAGCCCGTCACGGAGCCGGTGAAGGTCCCCGGCGCGAGCGACCCTGCCAAGCTCGCGGAGATGGCGAAGGGCATCACGATGGGAGACCCGAACGCGCCGGTCACGATCCTCGTCTTCGAGGACTACCTGTGCCCGCACTGCGCGGAGTTCACCACGCACATCGAGCCCGACATCGTCGAGCAACTCATCAAGCCCGGCAAGGCGAAGCTCATCTTCCACGACTTCCCGCTGCGGCCGGAGACCGGATCCTTCCTGGCGGCCCGCGCCGCGCGCTGCGCCAACGATCAGGGCAAGTTCTGGGAGTATCAGGACGTGCTCTTCAGGACCCAGCCAACATGGGGTACCGCCCCCGACAAGGAGCCCGCGCTCGTGCGCGCCGCCGAGGGGCTCGGACTCGACAAGGGCAAGTTCCGGAGCTGCCTGGACTCCGACCGGCACGCCGACGAGGTGAGCGCGGATCTCCAGCTCGCCAGAGCGCTGGGCCTCGACGGCACCCCGTCGGTGCTCGTGGGCGCCGCGGGCGGCATGGACCGGCCGTTGTCCAACTACACCTTGCCGTACGTGAAGGAGGCCGTCGAGGCGGCGATGCCCGGCAAGTAGACGGCGGAGCGCCGATCACCCCCGGCGCTCGTCGCCGTCCACACGTCCGTCGACGATGCGCACGAGCCGGTGTGCCCGCTCCATGACGCGGGGATCGTGCGTCGAGAAGATGAACGTCACCCCGTGCTCGCGGTTGAGCTCCTCCATGATGCCGAGCAGCCGGTCCGAGGTCTCGGAGTCGACATTGGCGGTCGGCTCGTCGGCCAGCACGACCGCGGGGTCCGCGGCAATGGCCCGCGCGATGGCCACGCGCTGCTGCTGCCCGCCGGAAAGCTCGTCCGGGCGACGATCTTCGAGGCCCTCCAGACCCATCTCGGCGAAGAGGCCGGCGATCTTCTCCCTCCGCGCCCGGGGGTCGACGCCCTGGAGCGCCATGACCGTCTCGGCGTTCTCGTAGGCGGTGAGCACGGGAATCAGGTTGTAGGCCTGGAAGACGAACCCGATCCGGTCGCGCCTCAGGTGGCTGAGCGCGCGCCTGCTCAACGAGCCGAGCTCCGTGCCCTCGATGCGGACGCGGCCGGACGTCGGACGGTCGAGCGCGCCGATGAGGTTGAGCAGCGTCGTCTTGCCGGAGCCCGACGGTCCGTAGAGCGCGGTCAGCTCGCCCTCCGCCACCTCGAGGCTGAGCCCGCGCAGGGCCGGCACCTCTACCTTGCCCTGCTGGTAGATCTTGGTGACATCCTCCACCGAGACGATCGCGTCGCTCGCGGACATCGTTCTTCTCCTCGAAGTCGGCAGGTCGCTACACGAGCCGGATGGTCTCGACGGGCTCCACTCGTCCCGCCCTCCATGCCGGATAGATCCCGGCCGCCAGAGTGGCGACCAGGGCGGACGCGGCGATCACGACGAGGTTGCCCGGGAAGATCCCGACCTTGAAGACGGACGGGACCGCCACCCCCGCGACCTCCGCGCCCCCCTTCCCCACCATCATGCTCATGTCGATGCCCGTGTGCGCGAGATACGCGTACGGGCCGGCGGTGAGAAGCGCGCCCACCAGGAGCCCGACGAGTCCGAGCCACAGGCTCTCGACCATGACCATGGCGAAGAGGTCGCCCGGACTGTAGCCGATCGCCAGCATGATGCCGAACTCGCGCATGCGCTCCGTGACGCTCACGAAGAGCGTGTTGAAGATCCCCGCGGCGATGAGCACGGCGATGAGGATCTTCATGAAGTTGGCGCCGCCCACCTTCAGCGCGATGAACCCGGCGAGCTCGGGCTGCGTCTCGTTCCACGGAAGCGCGACCGCACCGCTGTCGAGAACCTCATTGATGCGTGCCGCCACCTCGTCGCTGCTGCGCTGGTCGTCGATGAAGACCGCGACCTCGGTCGCTTCGTGCGGGCCGTAGCCGAGCGCCTTCCGGATCGCTTCGAGCGGCAGCAGGCAGAGGCCGCCGTCGACGCTCGGCGCGCCCGTATGGATGATACCCGAGACGTGAGCCAGCCCGGACACGATCTCGCCGTTCCTGTCGGTCATGCTGTAGACCACCTTCTTGCCGAGCCCTACGCCGAGGTTCTTGGCGAGGCGCGAGCCCAGCACGATGCCACCGTCGTCGGCACTACGGAACATCGACCCCTCCCGGAATGCGCTCGCGACCGCCAGGGTCGTGCTGTCCTCCCGGGATGGATCGATGGCCACGAAGCCGGCGCCCTGACTGTTCGTGGCGGTGGAGAGCAGCGTCTGGCCGACGATGCGCACGACGCTGCGCCGCACATGCGGCACGGTGAGCACCGCCGTGGAGACGCGGTCCGTCTCCCGGACGGTCTTGGAGAGCGTGGGCGCGTCCAGCCACCCTGCATCCTCGACCGTGACGTGGCCTCCGCCCAGGCGGGCCGCCAGGTCGATCATGTCGGCCCAGTTGCGATCCTGCATGGCCGTAAGGAGGATCGCCAGCAGGAGTCCGAACGCGATGGACGAGAGCGTGAGCGCCGTGCGGCGCCGGTTACGCCACAGGTTCCTCCAGGCGACGCGCACCAACATGCGGGCGTTCAAAGGCTCTCCTCCCTCACCGATGCTGAATCGCGCGGATCGGGCTGATCCACGCGGCCTTGGCGGCCGGATAGAGCGCCGCCACGCCCACGATGAGCACGAGGGTGATCAACGGCCCCACGAAGATCCCGGGCTCGACGACCGCCCTCCAGATCGGGTCGAGCACCATGCCCATGATCGCCATGCCGCCGAGCCTGCCCATGTCGATGCCCACCCGCGTCAGGTACCAGAGGCCGGGTAGCGCGAGCGCCGTGCCGACGACGATGGCGAGCACGGTCTGGATCGCCGTTTCCGCGAAGATCATCCCGAACACCTGGCCGGGCGCGTAGCCGATCGCCTTGAGCACCCCGAACTCGCGGATCCGCTCGAAGACCGCCATGAGCATGGCGTTCAGGATGAGGATGCCGATGGCCGCGTAGACGATCAGGAAGACGATGACCATCACGCCGCGCGCCGACTCGAGCAGCGAGGCCAGCGTGGGCGCGAGCTCCTTCCAGGTCTGCACCCGCTCCCCGGGAGCGAGCGAGCGCACGTCGGCGGCGAATGCGTCCAGGCTCACGCCCGGCGGGCGGCGCAGGATGATCTCGTGCGCGCCCGTCGGGAAGACGAAGAACGTCCGGAACGCCGCCTCGGTCATGAAGATGCCGGAGCGGTCCACGGTTTCGCTCACCACCTGGAGCACGCCTCGCACGACGAAGAGGTCGTTGGCCATGCTCCCGTCCGCCGCCTGGCCGAGCAGGACCACCTCGTCGCCGGGCTTCACCTCGAGGGTGCGCGCGAGTTGATGGCCGATCACGACGCCGTGGGGATCGGTCGGGTCGATCCAGGACCCGGACTCGATGCGCTCGTCCACGCGGCTCACCGTCCTGTCCCTGGCGACATCCACCCCGTAGAGGTGGACGCCCGCGGACGCCTGGCCGGAGGCGCCCAGGCAGAAGCCGAGCAGGCGTGCGGACGCCGGGTAGCCGCGTGCGTCGAAGCGCCGGAGGAGCGCGTCCGGGTCGGGGATGCTCGAGTAGAGGGAGGGGTCGTCCTGGTAGTCCGGAGCGTGGATCTGCACGTCGCCGAGCTCGACGTCGAGGAGGTTGCGCTCCATCGAGCGCAGGTAGCCCTCCACGAGGCCGGAGTACAGGATCATGACCGTAAACGCCAACGTCGTGGCGCCGACGGTCACCAGGCTTCGCCGTCGGTTGCGCCACACGTTCCGCCACGCCATCCGCAGGATGCTCAAACCCGCTCCTTTGCGATCGCGACCCTTCACCGACCCCGTCATCATCTCTCCGCGGAGCCGCCGCTTCAAGTGGGGTGGCGCTTCGGGCCGCCAAACCCTTTCTTATCACGCTATCGTCGCACTCCCGCGGAACCGTGCTTCCCGGAGGGTGCATCCGTTCCGGGCCCTCCCCCCGTCCGTGTAGAGCCAGCTCGATCATGATCCGAACGCTGATTCTCGGTTCGTTGCTCGGCCTGTTCTCCGGGGTGGTTCCGGGGCCGTTCACCGCGCTCATCGCGGTGACCGCGCTCCGTCACGGCTTCTGGGCCGGATTCCGCGTGGCCGTCATCCCCCTCGTCTCGGAGACGGTGGTGATGGGCCTCACGGCGGTGCTGCTCTCCCAGCTCCCCGACCAGGCGCTGCGGTGGATGGGCATCATCGGCGGTCTCTTCGTCCTCTTCCTGGCGCTGCGAACCTATCGAGAGTCGGGCGAGAGTCCGGTGGACGAGCCGACGATCAGCTCGGCTCGTCGGACGGTCGACGCGATGATGCTCGCGGTCCTGTCGCCGGCTCCCTGGGTGTTCTGGCTCCTGGTGGGCTCCCCGCTCTTCCTGGGGGCCTACCATCAGGGGTGGGGACACGCCGCCGCGTTCCTCGGGGCCTTCCTGGGCGTGTTCGTGGGAATCTACGTCGGAGTCGCGCGCGCGGCCTCGTGGGGCCACCGGCGCCTGCCGGAGCACTGGTATCGGCGCGTGATGGTGGGCGCCGCGATCGCGCTCATGCTCGCGGGGGCCGTCCTGCTCTGGCAGTCCTGGATCGGGAACTTCCACCGGATGGTGCGCGGCTCGGAGAGCATCCGCGACCTCCTCACCGACACACTCCGCTCGCGCTGACAGCGTCCCGAGACGACGGTACGGCGCGCGCTCCAACCCTCATGCCGAACGACTTCCCTCCGGAGAACCTCCCATGAAGATCACTCGCATCGCGGCCTACCAGGTCGACCTGCCACTGCACGAGGGCCGCTACTCCTGGTCGGGCGGCAAGTCGGTGGACGTCTTCGACAGCACGGTCGTGCGCATCGACACGGACGAGGGCGTCACCGGGTGGGGCGAGGTCTGCCCGCTCGGGCCCGTCTACCTCCCCGCCTACGCCGCGGGCGCCCGCACGGGCATCGCCGAGATCGCGCCCGCGCTCCTGGGCGAGGACCCGACGGGGCTCGAGCGTATCGTGCGCCTCATGGACCGCACGCTCCAGGGCCACCCCTACGCGAAGTCCGCCATCGACATGGCGTGCTGGGACATCCTCGGCAAAGCGTCGGGACAGCCCCTGTGCACCCTGCTCGGCGGGCGCTACGGGGAGGATTTCGTCCTGTATCGCGCCATCTCCCAGCGATCCCCCGAGGAGATGGCGGAAAACGTGGTCGGCTACCGCGAGGCCGGCTATCGCCGCTTCCAACTCAAGGTGGGGAGCGACGTCGCCACCGACATCGCCCGCATCAAGGCGGTACGCGAGGTGCTCGAGCCCGACGACATCCTGGTCGCCGACGCCAACACGGGATGGCTCATGCACGAGGCGGCGCGGGTGGTGCGCGGTGTGCGGGACGTGGACGTCTACATCGAGCAGCCCTGCAAGAGCTACGAGGAGTGCCTCACGATCCGGCGGCGCACGGACCACCCGTTCGTCATGGACGAGTCGATCAACGGCCTCGACGTGCTTCTACGAGGCCACGCGGACGGCGCGATGGACGTCGTCAACATCAAGATCAGCAAGTTCGGCGGACTCACGCGCGCGCGGCAGGCGAGGGACCTGTGCGCGTCGATGGGCATCGCCATGACGATCGAGGACAGCTGGGGCGGCGACATCATCACGGCCGCCATCGCCCACCTGGCCCACAGCACGCCGACGGAGCTGCTCTTCACGTCGACGGACTTCAACAGCTACGTGACGGTGAGCACGGCCGAAGGCGCGCCGAGAGGCGAGAAGGGGAGGATGCGCGCGTCGGAGGCACCGGGCCTCGGGGTCGAGCCGCGGCTGGAGGTGCTGGGAGCGCCCGTGCTCGAGGTGGGCTGAAGCCTGCTACCGCAGGAGCGTGACCGCGTAGGCGGTGTCCGGCGCGGGTGGAGTCCACGTCCCCTGGATCGTGTTCGTGCCCACGAGCCGTCCGTGGAACTTCCCCGATCCTCCGCCGTCGTACGACATCGACCAGTCGATCACCGCGTTCTTGTACGTCCCCTTGATCGTGTACGAGGCCTGCAGCACGTGCTGGATCGCGTACCTCTTGCCCGTCCCCGTGATCGACGTTCCCGAGGACTGGATGTCCACCTCGATGCCGCTCCCGGCCGGGTTGACCGGCGTGATCCAGGTACCGTTGAGTGACCCCGAGGGCGCGGTTCCCGTCATGCATGCGGCAAACACGAGCGCGAGCACGGGGCTGAGACGAGCGACGGATCTCATGGGCCGACTCCAGCGTGCGGCGAAAGGTGTGGGCTACTGGAAGATACGAAACAGACGGGCAGACGTGACAGCCGTCACGCCCAAACGCCCGGCCCGACACGAACCCGTCGACGCCGGCCGGATCGACCCGCCGCCGCCTCGGGCGCGGTGAGGGCTACCGCATCCCCAGCTGCTTCTTCAGGAACGCCACCGTCCGCGGCCACGCGTCCTCGGCCGCGACGAGGTTGGCGTGCTCCTCGGCGGGGTTCCGCTCGGGCCGCAACGGATCGTCCTGCGCCCGCATGAAACCGTGGATCGCGCCCTCGTAGTTTCGGCCGAAGTAGTCCTTGCCCAATGCGTGCATCGCCGAATCGATGGCCGGCATCAAAGCCCCGATGCGCGGGTCCTTCGAGCCGCTGAGCAGCATGATCGGCTTGTCGATCTTCTTCAGCGAATCGACGAGGAGCGCGCCGTTTCTCGTGTATGGGGTGCCGTAGAACGCGACGGCCCCGGAGTACCCGGGGAGGCCCCCGTTGATGGCGTAGCCCCACGTGGTCGAGCCACCCCAGCAGAATCCGACGACCGCGTAGCGCCGCTCGGCGGACGGTAGCGACATGGCGTAGCGCGCAGCGGCGGTCACGCCCGCGTTCTTGTCGGCGGTCGGCACGCCCCGGATGATCTTCACCGAGCTGTCGCGCGACAGCTCCACCGTCGACGGTCCGCCGCGCACGCGCGAGTTGAGGTCGGGCGCGATGGCGATGAACCCCTCCGCCGCCACCTGGTCGGCAACCGCGCGCGCCCACGTCGTGAGCCCGTAGATCTCGTGCACGACGACCACCACCGGCGAGTGCTCCCGTGACGTGATCGGATAGACCACGTACGCCATCAGCGAGTCGGTCTTCCCGTCGCCCCACGGGATCTGCACCCATTCTGCGTGCCGAGGGCTCGCGTTGATGCGCGCCTCCGCGGCGTCGCTGCTGGCCGGAAGGTCGGGGTGTCCCTGGGCGGATGCGACGGGCGGCACGACCAGCGAAAGGGCGACGAGCGCGGCGGCGAGAGGAAGCGAGAGAGAACGCGCAGGGGACATGGGCGACTCCTGGACGGCCGGGAGGGGAAGTCGTGGATACGCTACGACGCATTCCGAAGGGACGAAAGAGCGGCGCGCGTCAGGAAGCACCCGGGATCGCGGTCCGCCTCACGGGCGCGCCCGGCTCGACAGAGCTCCACCCTTGGCGCCACCGCTCCGTCCCCTCTACAATTCGGCCGTTCCATCAAACTGGAGACCACCGTGCCGATGCTCGATTTCTCGGCGGACCGCGCTCAGCGCGGTCGCCGGCCGCTCGTTCGCTCTTTCGTCCTCGTCTCGTCCGCGCTCGTGGCGACGTTCCTCGCCGCCCCAGCCGCCGCGCGCGCCCAGACCTACGCCCCCGCGCTCTTCTCGGGCATGCAGTGGCGCCTTCTGGGTCCGTTCCGCGCCGGGCGCTCCGTCGCGGTCGCCGGCGTGCCGGGCGCCCCGGACCAGTACTACTTCGGAGCGGTGGCCGGGGGGGTGTGGGAGACCGACAACTCCGGCGTCACGTGGCGTCCGATCTTCGACGGGGAGCCCATCGCCTCGATCGGAGCGATCGCGGTCGCGCCCTCCAACCCGCAGATCCTCTACGTGGGCACGGGAGAGGCCGACATCCGCACCGACATCTCGTACGGGGACGGCGTCTACCGCTCCGACGACGGTGGCAAGACGTGGCGCCACCTCGGTCTCGACGACACGCGCCGCATCGGCCGCATCGTCATCGATCCTTCCAACCCCGATCGCGTGTGGGTGGCGGCCCTCGGCCACGCGTTCGGCCCGAACCAGCAGCGGGGCGTCTTCCGCACGACGGACGGCGGCCGCACGTGGCAGAAGGTCCTGTACCGCGACGAGAACACCGGCGCGATCGACCTCGCACTCGATCCGTCGAACCCGAACACGATCTACGCGGCGCTGTGGGCCGGGCGGCGCCCGCCGTGGAACGTCTACCCGCCTTCGAACGGCTACGGCGCCGTCTACAAGAGCACGGACGGCGGTAGCACGTGGCAGAAGCTCGGCGGCGGGATCCCGGGAGGCCCGGGCGTCGGCCGGATCGGCATCGCCGTGGCGCCCTCCGAGCCCCAGAGGATCTACGCGCAGGTCGACGCCGGGAAGGGCGGCGTCTACCGCTCCGACGACGGTGGCAAGAGCTGGACGCTCATGGCAGACGAGGACCGCATCTGGCACCGCGGCTGGTACTTCGGAAGCGTCACCGTCGACCCGCTCAACGCGGACGTCGTGTACGTGATGAACACGACGGTCTACCGCTCGGAGGACGGCGGCAAGACGTGGGCGGGCTTCAAGGGAGCGCCCGGCGGCGACGACTACCACCAGCTCTGGATCAACCCGAACGACGACCAGCGGATGGTCCTGGCGAGCGACCAGGGCACGATCGTCTCGGTGGACGGCGGTGGAAGCTGGAGCTCCTGGAACAACCAGCCGACCGGGCAGTTCTACCACGTCACGACCGACGATCGCTTCCCCTACCGCGTGTACGGCGCCGAGCAGGACAACGGCGCCCGGGTGATCATGAGCCGGAGCGGCTCCGGCGGGATCTCCTACCGCGACTGGGGCAACTCGTGCGCAGGCGGAGAGAGCGGCTACATCGCCGTCGATCCCACGAACTGGCGCACGCTGTACGGCACCTCGTACAACGGGTCGGTCACCCGCTGCGACCAGAAGACCAACGTTCGTTGGGACGTCTCGCCCACGGTCGCCTACCCGGACAGCCAGTTCCAGGCGGTGTGGACGATGCCGGTGGTCTTCTCCGAAGCGGGCTCGCACGCGCTCTATTTCGGAAACCAGTACCTGTGGAGGACCACGAACGGTGGCCAGAGTTGGGACATGGCGAGCCCCATCCTCACGCGGAAGGACCCGGGCGCGCCCTCGAACCTGGACTCGGCCACGGCCAACGACCTCACGGCGCTCGAGCGCTCGAGCGACCACTGGGGCGTGGTGTACACGATCGCACCGTCTCCGCTCGACGCCCGGCGCGTGTGGGCCGGCACGGACGACGGGCTGATCTGGCTCACCACGGACTCGTGCGCCACGTGGACGAACGTGACGCCGCCGGAGTTGAAGCCGTGGAGCATGGTCTCGATGATCGAGGCGTCGCGCTCGGATCCGAACGAAGCCTACGCGGCCATCGATTCCCATCAGCTCGACGACTTCAATCCGCACCTCTACCGCACGAAGGACGGCGGCAAGAGCTGGCAGGAGATCGACACCGGCATCCCGAGCGGGGCCTACGTGCACGCGATCCGTGAGGACGAGGTGCGCCCGGGGCTCCTCTTCGCCGGCACGGAGCTCGGCGTCTACGTCTCCTTCGACGACGGCGATCACTGGCAGCCGCTCCAGCTCAACCTCCCGGTGACCTCGATCCGCGACTTCGCCGAGCGGGCGGGCGATCTGATCGTCGCGACGCACGGGCGCGCGTTCTGGGTGCTCGACGACATCGCCCCGCTCCGCCAGATCGACGCGAAGGTGGCGAGCTCGGGCGCATGGCTCTTCCGGCCCGACACGGCCATGCTCATCCAGGCCGGCGGACGCGGCGCGCCGTCGACGGCGGTGGCTCCCTACGTCGATCCGGTGGACCTGGCCGCGGGCGACAATCCGCCTTCGGGCGCGGTGATCGACTACTACGTGGCGAAGGACGCCGATTCGGTCTCGCTCGATGTGCTCGACGCACAGGGCAACCTGGTGCGCCACTACTCGAGCACGGAGGTGCCCCACGCCCAGAATCCCAGCACCATGGACGTGCCCGCCGCGTGGGCCTCCAAGCCCGAAGTGCTCAGCGCGGCCGCCGGCATGCATCGCTGGACGTGGGACCTGCACTGGGCGCTCGGAGGCGGAAGCGGCGGCAGCCGTGGCGGGTTCTTCGGAGGCGGGGGCCCGTGGGCCCCTCCCGGGACGTACACGATCCGACTCACGGTGGGCAGCCAGACGCTCACGCAGCCCATCGTGGTCGTGCCCGATCCGCGCTCGATGGCGCCGGCCGGCACGTACACGGCGCAGCTCGAGATGGCGCGCACCATCCACGAGGCCTCTCAGAAGGCGGGCGGCGCGGTCACGCAGGTGAACGCGCTGCGTAAGGCGATCGCGTCGGCCACCTCCGACGCGAAGGGCAAAGCATCGCTCGTGAAGGCGCTCTCCAAGCTCGACGCGAAAGCCCACGACCTGCTCGGCCACACTGCCGTGCCGAACCCGGACGCCGCCGGCGTGGGTGACGGCGGACCGGCGCCCAACACGCTCCTCGCGGTGCGCAGCACGCTCAGCGGGCTCGAGCGCACGGTCACGGGTGGCGAGAACCTCCCCTCCGCGCAAGCCAAGGCCGGCTTCCAGAAGGCGAGCGCCACGCTGGACGCCGCGCTCCGGCAATGGAAGGCGCTGCAGGCGAGCGACGTGGCCCGCGTGAATGCGATGCTGAAGAAGGCGAAGCTGAAGGAGCTGCCCGGAGGTGGAAGCTGAAAGCCGCGTATGTGATCGTCGCGATCGCCGGTGTCGCGATCGCGGGGTGCTCCCACCGGACGCCGGAGGCACCACCCACCCCGGCCATGCCCTCCCGGGCGTGGTCCGCGACGGAGGCGATGCGCATCGGAAGCGCGCACGATCCGAGCTCGATGCTGTCGCCGGTCGGACCGATCGCGGTGGCTCCGGACGGAGACGTCTACGTGAGCCAGCCGGGTGAGTTCGACATCAAGGTCTTCGACACGCAGGGTCACCTGGTGAGGACCATCGGCCACCTCGGCGATGGTCCGGGCGGGTTCCAGACCATCATGGAGATCGGCTTCCTGGGCGACACGCTCTACGCCGTCGACCTTGCGCTGGGGAGGGTGTCCCTCTTCACCACCAGCGGTGAGGTTCTCGCCACGCTGGAGACCGTGCCGCGGGGGCTCGGGGGCATGTTCCGCCCGGTCCCTCCGCTCGAGCTCTGTCCGGGAGGGACCGCGATCGCGACGCCGGGCGTCTTCAACGGCATACCCGTGGCGGCCGTCCCGCGCGTCCCCTACCTGCGCATCGACCGCCGGGGCCACATCCTGGACACGCTCGCCTGGAGGAGGCGCGCGCACCCCTCCATGATCCTCCATGGACGCGGGATCATCACGACCGGGCAGCCGTTCTCGGACGGCTCGATCGTAGCCGTCACGCGTGACGGGTCACGCGTCGCCGTCGTCGATCGCACCGAGCCGGGCCGGGCCTCGGACGCGACCTACCGCGTGAGCGTGCTCACGTCGTCCAGGGACACCGTCTACTCGCGGTTGTACACCTACACCCCGGTGCCGATGGAGGGCGCGTGGGTGGACAGCACCGTCGTGAGCCTCGCGCACAGGGTCCGGCCCATCTTCACGAGCGCGCAGGAGGCCCAGGACACGGTCCGCAAGGCGATGTTCGTGCCGAAGTACGCCCTGGCTGTTTCCCGCGCGCTGTACTCCGACGCCGGCGAGCTCTGGATCGAGCGGGAGGACATCCCGGGCCGGAGTGAGACGTGGATCGCGCTGGACAGCTCGGGCACGCCTCTCGCGCACGTCACGCTCCCCGCGGGCCTGGAAGTGAGGCTCGTGGGCAAGGACGCGCTCTGGGGATCCCTGACGGACTCCCTCGGCGTACCCTACGTGGTGAGGTACACGATCGCGCGCTGAGGGGCGCCGGCCGGGCTCACGTTCCGGCCGGCTCCACGGTGTTGTTCATGTGCACCTTGATCGGCATCGCCAGGTCGCCGGCGGGCGAGCCCTCCACGTGCACGGTGCCGGCGATGTCGCCTTCCATACTGGACCGGACGACCCATCCGGTCTTCTCGTCGACCTGCTCGCTGCCCGCCATCGTGCCGCTCACCACGTAGCGCATGGTCATCGAGGGCACGGCCGCGGGGACGCTGGTCGCGCTGTCACTCTGCATCCGGATGCTCACGTCCATGGCGGCCACACCGTTCGTCCGCGAACGGAGCGTCCAGGTCGACACCCGCGTCACAGGGAACGGCACGTCGACGGTGGTCGTGCACGTCCACGAGTCACCCACGGAGGCCTGCCGCTCCGGGAAGGCCACGATGGCCTGCTCCATCGTCTGGCCCATGGCACGATCGCCGAACTGCTTCTTCAGGGTGCTCAACATGGCCTCGCGGGACGCGTTGGGCGGCAACTGGATCGCGCCCATGATCGCGTCCAGGAGCGAGTCGACGCCGTCCACCGTGCCCACGGCGCCGTCCGCCGCCAGGTGCACGGTGACCGCGTGACCCACGAGGGCCGCGAACGGCCTCGCGCTCGGGGGGATCACGGAATCCGGATGGGAGGAATCGTAGTCGACCTGGACCATCGGGTTGTCCATCTGGTACCGGATCGACTCGAACGTGGCCCGGACGCTTGCGCCGCCCGCGGACCCGGGCCCGACGTCGTAGCGCATGCCGGTCGCCATGAGCTGATGGATCTGCTGCTCCTGGCCCATGATCGTCTGATCGACGGTCTGATCCGACGTGCTGAGCAACCGCCGCGAGTCTCCCGGCTTCAGCCGGAGCCGGAGCAGGGTGCCCTCGCCTTGGGGAGTCTGCCCGACCGGGCACTGGGCGGCGAGCGCGGGCGGCAGCGCGAGGGTGAACAGGACCGCGAACGCCAGGGTACGGGCTGTCATATTGGGTCCCCAGTTGAGGTGGCGGCGGGCGGGCTTTTCAAGGTACTTCGACTCCCTCCACGAGCGACAGGGCCCGTCCGCACAGCACGCACCGGCCGCCGTCCTCTCCCTGTCAGGCAACTCCCCACGCCCCCTAAGGCATTTTCCCGCAGCAGATTCCGTAGTCCGCCTTCTATCTGCGACCGGCCCGGATGGGTATGTACACGGGTCTGGGCCGGCCTGCCCGGCCCCTGAGCTCGGGGCCGTCTGTCCGGCCCCGCTCGTGCCCCATCGCGCCGGCCGGATCGACATACCATGAGCACTGTTGTGCAAGGCCTCTCGGGTCTCGACGCCGAGACCCTGGAGATGACCCTGGAGGCCATCCGTGAGTTCTCGGATCAGAACCTCCCCATCGAGCGCCTCCTCGAGCTCGACCGCACCCACGACTTCCCCGAAGAGACCGTCCGGGCCATGTGCACAGAGCTCGGGGTCCAACTCCTCTTCATCCCCGAGAGCTACGGCGGGATGGGCGGAGGGGCGTTCGACGTGTACCGCGTCTGCGAGTTGATGGCCGCGATCGACCTGGCCGTCGCGACGGGGGTCCTCGCGACGTTCCTGGGCAGCGACCCGATCCTCTTCGGAGGCACCGAGGAGCAGAAGGCGCGCTGGCTGGGGCGCATTGCCGAGGAGGGCCTCCTCATGGCGTACGGCGCGACGGAGCCCGAGGCCGGGAGCGATCTCGGCGCGCTGCGCACCACGGCGACGCCCGTCGTCGAGGACGGAGCCGTCACGGGCTACCGCATCAACGGCGCGAAGATGTGGATCAGCAACGGCGGCTACGCGGACCTCTACTCGGTGCTCGCGAAGGCGCCCGCAGGACCCACCTGGTTCGTCATGGAGAAGGGCACGGAGGGCTTCACGCCGGGCAAGCCGGAGGACAAGCACGGCATCCGGGCGAGCAACACCGCGGCGCTCTCGTTCGAGGACGTCTTCATCCCGGTCCAGAGCATGGTCGGCGGCGTCGAGGGCCAGGGGCTGGTCCAGGCGCAGCTCGTCTTCGGCTACACCCGCCTGATGGTCGCCGCCTTCGGGCTGGGCGCGGGGTGGGCGGCGCTCGAGCGAGCGCTCCGCTACTCCACCACGCGCATCCAGGGGGGCACGCCGCTCTCCGAGAAGCAGGGCTACACCCACAAGCTCATCGTCCCGCACGCATGCCGGCTCGAGGCGAGCCGGGCGTTCATCGAGGAGACCGCGACCCGGATCGATTCGGGTGAAGGCTCGCTCAACACCGAGGGCGCCATCGCCAAGTACCTCGCGACCGAGGCGGGCAACGGCGCCGCGGACGCGGCCATCCAGGCGCACGGGGGATACGGCTACGTGCGCGAGTACGTGGTCGAGAAGATCCGCCGGGACGTGCGCATCACCACGATCTACGAGGGCACCTCGGAGATCATGGAGATGACGATCTCGCGCGACCGGTGGCAGACCCACCTCAAGACGCGGGGGCTGCACTATCACCAGGAGGCTCAGGCCCTCGAGCGTCTTCACGCCGAGAGCCCCACGCTGGGCGCGGACGTCGCGGCGCTCGCCACGCACGCGCTCGCCGAGGTGCTGGAGCGGGCACGCGTGGAGCGACTCACCCGCATGCAGCACATTCTCTTCCGCCTGGGCGAGATGATCGCCTGGGTGGAGGGCGCGGGCGCCCTGGCCCGGCGCGCCGCGGCCGCGCTCGCGGGCACGCTCTCCGAGAAGGCCGACCGACACCTCGCGCCCGACGCGCTGGCGGCCATGAGCCGCATCTACGCGCGCGAGGCGGCCGCCAAGGTCGCGTCCGAGGGCATGCGGTGGGTCGTGGCGGCGGGAGGGGTCTCGGAAGGAGATCACGGGACGTACGAGGCGGCCCTGGGTGTGGGCGCGCTTCAGCGCGCGCAGCAGGGGCTGATCGACGACATGGATACGGTGGCCGCGGCACTCTACGCCACGGTGGAGGCATGAGCATGGAATCCGAGCGTGCCGTCGCGATCGTCGGCCTGGGCGCCGTCCTTCCTGATGCACCGGACGTCCCGAGCTTCTGGGAGAACCTGGCGTCGGGCCGCTACAGCATCAGCGACGTAACCGACCGTTGGGACGCCGCCCTCTACTACGACCCCGACCCGAAGGCCCCCGACAAGACGTACTCGAAGATCGGCGGATGGGTGCGGGAGTACGACTGGAACCCGATGGCGTGGCGCATGCCCATCCCCCCCAAGGTGGGCGCCATGATGGATCCGGCCCAGCGGTGGGCGGTCGCGGCCAGCCGGCAAGCGCTCCTCGATTACGGGTATCCGGACCGTCCGCTCGACCGGGAGCGCGTCGCGGTGATCGTGGGCAACGCGCTGGGCGGCGACTTCCACCTGTTGTCGGCCGCACGCATCCTCTTCCCGGAGATCGGCGAGGAGCTCGACCGGGCACCCAGCTTCCAGGCGCTCCCGGCCGACGTGCGCAAGGCCGTGATGGAAGAACTGCTGGCGGGCGTGCGGGGCCGCATTCCGGACATCACCGAGGACACGATGCCGGGTGAGCTCGGCAACATCGTGGCGGGACGCGTGGCCGCGCTCTACGACTTCAAGGGCCCCAACTACATCGCCGACGCGGCGTGCGCGTCGGCCATGGCGGCCATGTCGTCCGCCGCGGAAGGGCTGATCCAGGGCGACTACGACGCGGTGCTCACGGGCGGCATCGACGCCAACATGAGCGCATCGACGTACGTGAAGTTCTGCAAGATCGGCGCGCTCTCGGCCACGGGCAGCCGTCCCTTCGCCGAAGGGGCGGACGGGTTCGTGATGGGCGAGGGCGCGGCCGTCTTCCTCCTCAAGCGCCTGGCCGACGCCGAGCGCGACGGCGACAAGGTCTACGCCGTCATCCTCGGCGTGGGTGGATCGAGCGACGGCAAGGGCAAGGGGATCACGGCCCCCAATCCCGCGGGACAGCAGTTGGCCGTGCAGCGCGCCTGGGAGAAGTCGGGCGTCAGCCCGGCCGCCGGAGATGTGATCGAGGGACACGGCACTTCGACGAAGGTCGGAGACGTCGCCGAACTCGAGACGCTGCAAGCGGCGTTCGCGGGATCGGGCCTCGCGGTGGGCTCGATCGCGTTGGGCTCGGTCAAGTCCAACATCGGCCACCTGAAGGGCGGAGCGGGCGCGGCCGGCGTGCTCAAGGCCGCGCTCGCGATCCATCACCGGCAGATCCCGTCCAGCGTGAACTTCCACGCGCCCAATCCCGCCATCGACTTCTCGACGTCACCGTTCCGGGTCAACACCGAGCTGCGCGCGTGGGACAAGCCCGGCGCCAACGGCGAGGGGATCCGTCGCGCGGGAGTGAGCGCGTTCGGATTCGGCGGCACGAACTTTCACATGGTGCTCGAGGAGCACGTGCCCGGACGGCATCGGCCGAAGCGCGCTTGGGTGCAGGGGGCGGAGATGCTCACGGAAGCCGGCCCGGCCGCGGCACAGTCCGGCAGGCCGGTCGGCTCGGACCACGCGACGTCTCTCCCCTCGGCCGGCGCCCGGGCCCCCAGGGCCCCGCTGCGCGGCGCACTCGTCGTGGGTGCGGACACCCCGAGCGACGTGGCCGCCCGTCTCCGTGAGATCGAGGCGCGGGCCCGGGCGGGCGATGCGCCGGCGTTCGAGCCTCCGCTCACGCGCGACCTTCGGGCTCCGGTGCGTGTCGCGATCGACTTCGGCGGAGCGGAGGACCTCGCCGATTCGGCCCTCAAGGCGCTCGCCGCGCTGGAAGAGGGCAACGACGGGCGTTGGCGGGCTCTTCGCAACAAGGGCGTCTACTTCGGCCAGGGGCAGCCGGGCAAGGTGGCGTTCCTCTTCACCGGACAGGGCTCGCAGTACGTGGGGATGCTCGAGGAGTTGTGCGCGCGCGAGCCTGTGGTGGCGGCCACGTTCGCCGAGGCCGACGCCGCCATGGCGGCCGCCCTCGGCGGACCGCTCAGCAAGCGCATCTTCATCGACGGTGGCGACGAGGAGGCGCTGCGGAAGGCCGAAGAGGACCTGCGTCAGACGGCGGTGACGCAGCCGGCCGTGCTCACGGTCGATACGGCCCTCGCGCGGCTGTTCCGGGAGTACGGCATCGAGCCCGACCTGGTCATGGGACACTCGCTGGGCGAGTATGGCGCTCTGGTGGCGGCCGACGCGTTCGGGTTCGGCGACGCGCTCCGGGCCGTGGGCGCGCGCGGCGAAGCCATGACCCGCCTGGCCGCGGACGACAATGGTCTCATGGCTGCGGTGTTCGGGCCGCTCGACGAGATCACCGCCATCGTGGACGCCGTGGACGGCTACGTCGTCGTGGCCAACGTGAACAGCACGAAGGAGTGCGTCATCGGCGGCAACACCGGCGCGGTGCGCCTGGCGATGGAGGCGCTCCAGGAAGCGGGGTACCGCGCCGCGGAGCTCCCCGTGAGTCACGCGTTCCATACGCGTATCGTCGCCCCGGCGTCCGAGAACCTGCGCGGCATTCTCGAGGCCAGCGGGCTGCGCGCACCGCGCATCCCGGTCGTGGCCAACGTGGACGCTTCGTTCTATCCCACCGGGCCCGACGCACCCGAGCGCATGGTCGACATCCTCGTCCGCCAGATCGGCTCGCCCGTGCAGTTCGTGAAGGGGCTCGAGACGCTCTACGCCGCAGGCGCCCGCGTCTTCGTCGAAATGGGACCGAAGCGGGCGCTCTACGGCATGGCCGACGACGTGGTCGGATCGCGCGACGATGTCACCGTCGTCTACACGAACCATCCGCGCCAGGGCGACGTGGTGAGCGTGAACCGCGCCCTGTGCGCATTCTACGCGCTCGGGCTGGGGGCGGGAGTGGAGGAAGCGGCGGTCGATGCGCGGCCTGTCGAGGTCGCGGCGGCGCGCGCCGCTCCTGCGGTTCCTGCGGCCCCCGCGGCCCCTCCCGCGTCCTCGGGACCC
Source organism: uncultured Gemmatimonadaceae bacterium (assembly GCA_964519125.1). GTDB lineage: Bacteria > Gemmatimonadota > Gemmatimonadetes > Longimicrobiales > Gaopeijiaceae > SZUA-318. Next base: position 26,875 of record CAZFIS010000018.1, read on the forward strand.
GAGGACCGTTACGTCGCCCTCGGCCACATGTTCGCGGATTTCCTCGACCGGAGCTTCGAGACGTACATGGGCGCCGGCTCCCGCGAGACGGCTCCGGTCCGGATCGGCATCACCGGCGCCGCGCTCGGCCTCCCCGGCCGTGAGCACGTCTTCGACGAGGACAACGTCGCCAGCATCCTCCGGGGCGATCAGTACATCAAACCGGTGTCGGAGGCCCTGCGCACCGCGATGCTGGACCGGCGCATCACCCGTCTGGTGAAGGGGCCGAACGGAACCGCGCGCTTCGAGACGATCCAGGACCCCGAGGACGTGATCAAGCTCGCCGGACGCGCCGGCACGCTCGACCTGGCGAGCGAGTTCGGGTTCCCCGAGGACCGCGTCCAGGCGCTCGATTGGGTCACCTGCCTGGCGATCGCGGCTGGAATCGACGCGCTGAGAGACGCGGGCATCCCCCTGGTGCGCCGCTACAAGACCACGAGCACGGGCTCCAAGCTCCCGGTGGGGTGGGCGCTCCCGGAGGAGATGCGCGACGACACCGCCATCATCTTCGGATCGGCGTTCCCCGGTTACGACGGGTTCGCTCGAGCCATGAAGGGCTACTACGAGGATCGCGCCCGCCGCGACCGGCTCGAGGAGCTGAAGGAGCTCCGGGAGCGGATGAGCGACGAGGGCTCGCGCGCCGAGGTGGACGCGAGCATCGCGGGGATCGAGCGGACGCTGGAGGAGGCGCCGCATCAGTTCGATCGCCGCTTCCTGTTCCAGGTCCTGTCGATGGGGCACGCCCAGTTCGCCGAATACATCGGGGCGCGGGGGCCCAACATCGCCAACAACGGCGCCTGCTCCTCCGGGACGCAGGCGGTCGGCCTGGCACAGGATCTGATCCGGACGGGGCGGTGCCGGCGCGCGATCGTCGTCACCGCGGACGATGTCACGACCGAGCACATGTTCCCCTGGTTCGCGTCGGGATTCCTCGCCTCGGGCTCCGCGTCCACGGAGGCCCGCGTGGAGGACGCCGCGGTCCCGTTCGATCGGCGACGTCACGGGCTCGTCATCGGCATGGGCGGTGCGGCCCTGGTGGTCGAGGCGCTGGATGCCGCGGCCGAGCGCGGCGTGTGGCCGATCTGCGAGATGCTGGGCTCCGTCGTGGCCAACAGCGCCTTCCACGGAAGCCGCCTGGACGTCGAGCACATTTCGGGCGTCATGGAGACGCTGGTGTCCCAGGCGGAGCGCACCTGGGGGATCTCCCGCCGTGAGATCGCGGCCCAGACGGTGTTCGTCTCGCACGAGACGTACACGCCTGCCCGGGGCGGGAGCGCAGGGGCGGAGGTGCATGCGCTGCGAACCGTGTTCGGCGCCGATGTCGACGCCATCGTAATCGCCAACACGAAGGGCTACACCGGCCACCCCATGGGCGTGGCGATCGAGGACACGCTCGCGGTGAAGATGCTGGAGACCGGCATCGTGCCCCCCGTGGCGAACTATCGTGAGATCGACCCCGATCTGGGCACGCTGAACCTGTCGCGCGGCGGGTCGTACCCGATCCACTACGCCCTCCGGCTCGCGGCCGGGTTCGGCTCGCAGATCAGCATGAGCCTGCTCCGCTGGACGCCTCCGCCGGACGGCGCGCGGCGCGACCCGCACGACCTGGGGTTCCGCCACCGGATCGCGGATCCGGACGTCTGGGCGACGTGGCTGAAGAGGGTGACGGGCTACGATGCGCCCGAGTTGGAGGTCGTGCAGCACACGCTGCGCGTGAAGGACCAGGGTCCCACGCAGGTGGCCACGGTCGAAGTGGCCGCTCGGCGCACGGAGGTTCCACCGGCCGTGATGCCGAGCGCGGTGGCACCGGCGAAGAAGCCGGCCCCTGCGGAGGCGCCCGTGCGTGCCTCGGCCCCTGCGGCGGCGCCCGCCCCCGCTCAGGATCCCGTGGCGGCCCGCGTGCTCCAGATCGTCTCGGAGCAGACCGGCTATCCCCCGGACATGCTGGCGCTCGACCTGGATCTCGAGGCGGATCTCGGGATCGACACCGTCAAGCAGGCCGAGATGTTCGCCGCCATCCGGGCGGCCTACGACATCGAGCGCGATGAGGATCTCGCGCTGCGCGACTACCCGACGCTGGCCCGCGCCATCGACTTCGTCTACGAGAAGCGGCCCGACCTGAAGGCGCCGAGCGCGACGGCGCCGAGCGCCACAGCGCCGAGCGCCGCGGCGGAGGCGACGGCCGCGACGGCACGTGTGGCAACGGACGCACCGCAAGCGGGCGCACCGTCCGCGGCCGCACACGCGGCCTCCGATCCGGTCGCCCAGCGCGTGCTCCAGATCGTCTCGGAGCAGACCGGCTATCCCGCGGACATGCTCGAGTTGGATCTGGACCTCGAGGCGGACCTCGGGATCGACACCGTCAAGCAGGCCGAGATGTTCGCCGCCATCCGGGCGGCCTACGACATCGAGCGCGATGAGGATCTCGCGCTGCGCGACTACCCGACGCTGGCCCGCGCCATCGACTTCGTCTACGAGAAGCGGCCCGACCTGAAGGCGCCGAGCGCGACGACGGAGACGATGGCCGCCGTCGCGCCCGACGACGAGCCGCCCGCCCAAGCCCGGCCGGCTCCCGCCGACGGGGACGCGAGCGCTTCCGCAACTCCCCGCCGCGCGTTCCGTGGCTCGATCGAGGCGGCGCAGGCCGTGCCTCGCCGCGAGCCGGTGGCGAGCGTCCGGCCGGCGGCGGACCGGTTCCCGAGGAGCGCGGTCCAGCTGAACGAACGCACCCGCGTCCTGATCGTGCCCGACGAGGGTGGCGTGGGCGGAGCACTGGCGGGGCGGCTCACGCACAGGGGGGCGGACGTGCTCGTGGCCGACGCCGCCCAGACCACGGAGGCGCTCGTCGCCCAGGTCGAGGCGTGGCGTGCCGATGGCCGCGTGACGGGGGTGTACTGGCTTCCGGCGCTCGACGCCGTGGCGCCGGACGCGCTACTCCGACCCGAAGAGCGGCGTGAGGCTCTGCGCCGGCGTGTGAAGGCGCTCCACGCGGTGGCGCGCGCGCTCTACGCCGATCTCGCAGAAGGAGGCTCGTTCCTGATCTCCGCGACGCGTCTGGGCGGACGGCACGGCTACGACGAGGAGGGCGCGCTCGACCCCGCGGGCGGCGCCGTGACCGGCTTCACGAAGGCGCTCCGCCGGGAGCGGCCCGACGCGCTCGTGAAGGCTGTCGACTTCGAGCCGTCGCGGAAGACGGCCGCGCTGGCGGACCTCCTCATCGAGGAGGCGCTGGCCGATGCCGGACCGGTCGAGGTGGGCTACGCCGGAGGTCATCGCTGGAGCGTCGGCCTCGCCGAGCGCCCGGTGGAGGCGGGAGAGCCCCTGCCCTCGGATGCCGTCTACCTGGTGACAGGCGCGGCTGGAAGCATCGTATCCGCTATTCTGACGGACCTCGCGGGCGACGGCGGTACGTTCTGGCTGCTCGACCTGGCTCCGGAGCCGGACCCCGCCGATGGCGATCTAGACCGCATCACCACCGACCGGGAGGGCCTCAGAGACGATCTGATCGCCCGGCTCCAGGCAGATGGCCAGCGCGTCACCCCCGTGGTCGTCGAGCGCGAGCTCGCCCGCATCGAGCGGACCGAAGCCGCCCGGGCCGCGATGAGGGCGCTGCGCGCCGGCGGCGCCACCGTCCACTACAGGAGCCTCGATCTGCGCGACCCCGAAGCCGTCGCGCTGGTGGTGGGCGAGGTGCTCGCCGCCCACGGCCGCGTCGACGTGCTCATGCACGCCGCCGGTCTCGAGATCAGCCGCTCGCTGCCCGACAAGTCGGCGGACGAGTTCTCGCTCGTCTTCGACGTGAAGACGGAAGGATGGCTCAACCTCGTCGCTGCGCTCGGTGACGCGCCCCTCGGCCGGGTGATGGCGTTCAGCTCGATCGCCGGTCGCTTCGGTAACGCCGGACAGACCGACTACGCAGCCGCCAACGACCTGCTGTGCAAGGCCATGTCGGAGATGCGCCACACTCGCCCGGACACTCGCGCGCTCGCGGTCGACTGGACCGCTTGGGGTGAGATCGGCATGGCGGCGCGCGGATCGATGCCCGCGATCATGAAGGCCGCGGGCATCGACATGCTGGCCCCCGAGGCCGGGATGGGGGTGGTGCGGCGCGAGCTCACCGCAGGGTCGCGCGGTGAGGTCGTGATCGCCGAAGGGCTCGGTGCGATGGTCGCCGAGCGTTCCGAGGACGCACGGCTCGACGCCGCGTTCGCCGAGAGGATCGCGGTAGCGGCGGGGCCCATGGTGGGACGGGTCCGCTCGTGGAGCCTCGCGGACGGCGTGGTCGTCGAGACGGACCTCGATCCGAAGACACAGCCGTTCCTCGACCACCATCGCATCGACGGCGTCGCGGTGCTCCCCGGCGTGATGGGCCTGGAAGCGATGGCCGAAGCCGCTCGGGTCGGGTTCCCCGAGCTGCACGTGATCTCGCTCGAGGACGTGGACTTCCACGCTCCGTTCAAGTTCTACCGCGACGAGCCGCGCACGGTGACCGTCCAGGTCATCTACGACGCCGACGGCGACGACGTCTTGGCACTCTGCAGTGTCTTCGGCGCCCGCATCCTGATGGGCCGAGACGAGCCGGAGGTGACGACGCACTTCACCGGCACGGTGAGGCTCTCGGAGCACGCACCCGATCGCGTTCGCGAGCGCTCCGTGCCCGAGCCCGAGGGAGACGTCGTGGGAGCCGAGACCATCTACGGGACGTACTTCCACGGTCCCGCGTACCAGGTGCTGGAGGAGGCGTGGCGTGGAGAGGGGCTCACCACCGGACGCTTCTCCGGATGTCTGCCTCCGAACCACGAGCCGGCGGAGCGTCCCACGCTCGTCACGCCACGCCTCGTCGAGTTGGCGTTCCAGACCGCGGGCCTCGCGGAGATTGCCACGTCGGAGCGAATGGGGCTCCCCTTCGGCTTCCGTCGCCTCGAGTTGCTGCGTCCCGCGAACGGAGAGGTGGCAAGCGCCGCACTGGCCGCGTCCACCGCCGAAGGTGCGTTCGACGTGGACGTCGTCGACGCCGAAGGGCGGGTGCTCACCTCGCTCACCGGTTACCGAACGTCAGCACTTCCCGGCGGGGTGAGCCCGACCGCGTTCGAGCCGCTCAAGGGATGAGCGCTCCCACACCCGTCCACCTGGCGCGGGCGACGGCGCTGGACGTTCCGTCCGGCAGGGCCTGGCTCACCGAGGAAGAGGTCCGGGTCCATGGGGAGCTGCGTTTTCCGCTGCGCGCCGCGGACTGGCGCCTCGGACGATGGGTGGCCAAGAGGGCGGTCGCAGCCGCCCTCGGCCTGGACGCGCGCCGGCCCGAGGAGATCGAGGTGCTCGCCACGCCCGGGGGAGCACCGTCCGCACGGGTGGTCACCGACGACGGCGCACCCGCGATCTCACTCTCGCTCAGCCACTCCCACGGCATGGGGTTCGCGGCGGCCACGACGGCGGTTGTCAGGCTCGGCTGCGACGTAGAGACCATCGAGCCGCGGAGTGCGGAGTTCGTGGGTGACTACTTCACCGAGCCCGAGCGGACCTGGATCGAGGCCGCGCCACGCGAGCGCGATCTGCGCGCGAACCTGCTGTGGAGCGCGAAGGAGGCGGCGCTCAAAGCGCTGGGGGAGGGGCTCAGGCTGGACACCCGCTCCGTCGAGGTCGAGGCCATCCCTCCCGCGAACGGCGATCCGTCCGAGTGGCGCGCACTGGCGGTGGACGCTCCCGACGGGCGGACGTTTCCGGGATTGTGGCGCGTGCAGGACGGACGCGCATGGACGGTCGTGGCCGAGGAGCCGATCCGCGTCGTTTAGCGACCGCGACGGTCGACCAAGGCAGGGCTCCGCGTCTTCGACGTCACGTCGCGGCGGGAGGGGCCGGAGGCGTATCGTCGAGGGGTGCGAGCTCCCTCCGCACCACCGGAGCGACCTCTGTGCCGAGCAGCTCGATCGCCCGCAGCACGTCCTCGTGGGGCGTAGGACCCACCGTGAGCTGGAGCAGGAAGCGCTGGTGCCCGAAGAGCCGGTGCTGGTAGAGCATCTTCTCGATCACCTGCTCGGGGCCACCGACCAAGAGGGCACCGTGCAGCGCGCATTCGGTGTCGAACTGCTCTCTCCGGGCCGGCGGCCACCCGCGCTCCCGCCCGATGCGCGTCATCGTCGCCTCGTAGGGCGGCCATGCGATCTCCGCGGCAACCCGGTCGTCGTCGGCCAGAAACCCGTGCGCGTTGATGCTCACGTCAAGCGCCTCCGGGTCGTGCCCCGCCTTATCCGCCATCTCTCGGTAGAGATCGATCATCGGCTTGAATCGCGCGGGCGGACCTCCGATGATCGCGAGCGCCAGCGGGAGTCCCAGGCGCGCGGCGCGCACGATGGAGGGCGGGGAGCCCCCGACGGCGATCCACACCGGGATCGGATCCTGCACGGGCCGGGGATACACCGGCCGGTCTTCGATGGGCGGGCGGTACTTCCCCGACCAGGTGACCCGCTCCTCCTCCCTGAGCTTCAGCAGGAGCTCGAGCTTCTCCGAGAAGAGCTCATCGTAGTTGTTCAGGTCCTGGCCGAAGAGAGGGAACGACTCGATGAACGAGCCGCGTCCGGCCATGATCTCGGCGCGGCCTCCCGAGATCAGGTCGACGAGCGCGAAGTCCTGGAAGACGCGCACGGGATCGTCCGAGCTGAGCACGCTCACCGCGCTCGTGAGGCGGATCCGCTTCGTGCGTGCGGCCGCAGCAGCCAGGATGATCGCGGGCGCGGACACGGCGTAGTCCGCCCGGTGGTGCTCCCCGACACCGAACACGTCCAGGCCCACCTGGTCGGCGAGCTCGATCTCTTCGAGAAGATCGCGGATGCGCTCGCGCACGCCGAGCTGGCGGCCCGTGGCCGGGTCGAAGCGCGTTTCCGCGAAGGTGTAGAGGCCGATCTCCATACAGGTAAGATGAGAGCGGCAGAAGCGATGGGAAGCTCAGGTGTCCGCCGGCCCGTCGGGTCCCCACGCATAGAACCCCTGTCCCGTCTTCTTTCCGAGCTCGCCCGCACGCACCTTGGCGCGCAGGATCTCCGGCGGCGCGTAGCGCGCGTCGCCGAGCTCCCGGTGGAGGTACTCCGCGATCGACAGGCGCACGTCGAGCCCGACCAGGTCCGTGACCTCGAGCGGGCCCATCGGGTGCCCGTAACCCAGCTTCATCGCCTTGTCGATGTCGGAGGGTGAGGCCACGTCCTGCTCGACCATGCGCATCGCTTCGAGCCCGAGGACGACACCCAGCCGCGACGACGCGAAGCCGGGCGCATCGCGCACGACGATCGGCTCCTTGCCCATGCGTCGCGCCGCCTCCCTCACGCGCACGACGTGCGCGTCCGCGGCCCGGTCGTGCCGGACGACCTCGACGAGCCGCATGATGTGCACGGGATTGAAGAAGTGCATGCCGACGACCCGCTCGGGGGCCGGCGTCGCGTCGGCGATACGGGAGACCGACAGGGACGACGTGTTCGTGCAGAGGGTCGCATCGGCCGGTGCGGCCGACGCGAGGCGCCCGAAGAGCTCACGCTTGGCCTCCAGGTCCTCGACGATCGCCTCGACCACGAAGCTCGCGCCCTCCACCGCCGCTTCCGGCGAGGGAGCCGTCCGGATCCGGGTGAGGGCCGCGGCCGCGTCGTCCGCCGCCACCTTCCCGCGCGTGACCCCACCGTCCAGGTTCTCCCGGATGCGCGCCAAGGCGGGGTCGAGCGCCTCGGCCCGGACGTCGGTGAGCGCGACGTCCCAGCCGGCGAGCGCGGCGACCTGCGCGATGCCGTGCCCCATGGTGCCCGCACCAACGACCGCGAAACGCGTCACAGGCGCTCCACGATCGTGGCGATCCCCTGGCCGACGCCGATGCACATGGTCACGAGCCCGTAGCGGCCGCCGGTGCGTCCGAGCGCGTGCACGAGCGTGGTGAGCAGCTTGGCGCCCGTGGCGCCCAGGGGATGACCGAGGGCGATCGCGCCTCCGTAGATGTTCACCTTGGCCGGGTCGAGCTCGAGCTCGCGGATGCACGCGAGCGCCTGCGCCGCGAACGCCTCGTTCAGCTCGATCAGATCGAGGTCGCCGATCGCGAGGCCCGTGCGCTCGAGCACTCTCCGGGTGGCCGGGATCGGCCCGAGCCCCATGCAGGAAGGATCCACCCCCGCCACCGCCGTCGCGACGATGCGCGCGAGCGGCGCGGCCTCCACGCCCTCGTGGTCCGGACTCCCGATCACGAGCGCGGCGGCTCCGTCGTTGATCCCGCTCGCGTTTCCCGCCGTGACGGTCCCGTTCTCGACGAACGCGGGACGGAGCTTGGCAAGCTTCGCGGCCGTGATGTCCGGGCGGGGATGCTCGTCGGTGTCGACCACCGTACGCGCACCCTTGGGGCCCGCGACCTCAACGGACACGATCTCGTCCTGAAACGCGCCCGCGCGCATCGCTTCGGCCGCCCGGCGCTGACTCTCCAGCGCGAACGCGTCCTGCTCGTCGCGGCTGACGCCATACTGCACCGCGACTCTCTCCGCGGTCTCCCCGAGGGAGATCGTCCACTCGGCCGGCATACGCGGGTTCACGAACCGCCATCCGACCGTCGTATCGGCCGTCTCGGGGACGCGACGGTCCCAGGGCGTACCCCGCTTGAGCATGACGTAGGGCGCGCGGGTCATGCTCTCGACGCCACCCGCGACGAAGAGGCTCCCTTCCCCGGCCTTGATCGCCTGCGCCGCGCTCGCCGCTGCCTGGAGCCCGGAGGCGCACAGCCGGTTCACCGTCTGGCCCGGCACCTCCAACGGAAAGCCGGCGAGCAGGGCGGCCATGCGGGCGACGTTTCGGTTGTCCTCGCCGGCCTGATTGGCGCACCCGAGGATCACGTCGTCGAGACGGGAGAGGTCGCAGCCGGCCCGCTGGGCCGCGGCGCCGAGCGCCACGGCCGCGAGATCGTCGGGGCGCACGTCGGCCAGGGCGCCGCCGGCCCGACCGACCGGCGTGCGTACGGCCGAGTAGATGAGTGCGTCGATCACCGGAGCCCGATCCAGACCGTCTTCGAGTCGGTGTAGCCGTCCAGCGCCTCGCGGCCCAGATCCCGCCCGTAGCCGCTCGCCTTGAACCCCCCGAACGGCGCCGCGGAGTCGTAGAGGTTGTACGTGTTGACCCACACCGTTCCGGCGCGGATGGAGCGCGCGACGCGGAACGCCTTCTGGATGTCCTTCGTCCAGACGCCGGCGGCCAGGCCGTACATCGTCCGGTTGGCCAGCGCGACGGCTTCGTCCACGTCGTCGAACGTGAGCACGGAGAGCACCGGCCCGAAGATCTCCTCGTCGACGATCTTCATCCCCGGCTTCGCGTCGTCGAAGATCGTGGCCTCGACGAAGTATCCCTTGCCGTCCACCCGGGCGGCGTTGCCTCCCGCGACGAGCGTCGCCTCCTTTCTGCCGGCGTCGATGTAGGAGAGCACCGTCTCCTGCTGGCGCCGGGAGACCACCGCCCCCAAGCGCGTCTTCTCGTCGAACGGATCGCCGGGCACGAGCCTCTTCGCCCTCGCGACCAGCTCCTCCATCACCTGGTCGTGCACCGAGCGCTCGACCAGGAGGCGCGAGCCCGCGGCGCACACCTCTCCCTTGCCGTAGAAGATCCCGTTCTGCGCGCCGCGCACGGCGGCCTTCAGATCCGCGTCGGCGAAGATGACGTTCGGGCTCTTGCCGCCGAGCTCGAGCGTGACGCGCTTCACCGTGTCCGCGGCCATCCTCATGATCTCCCGACCCACCTCGGTCGAGCCGGTGAACGAGATCTTGTCCACCCCGGGGTGGCGGACGAGCGCCGCGCCCGTCGTGCTCCCGCCGCCGGGGATCACGTTGAACGCGCCCGGCGGCATCCCGACCTCCTGCATGACCTCCGCCATGGCGAGAGCCGTGAGCGGCGTCTCGGGAGCCGGCTTGAGGATGACCGTGCACCCCGCGGCGAGCGCGGGCGCGAACTTCCAGCTCGCCAGGTTGAGCGGGAAGTTCCACGGTACGATCGCGCCCACCACGCCCAGCGGCACGCGGTCCACGTACACGAAATCGCCCGTCTCCACGGCAATCACCCGTCCGTCGAGCTTGTCGGCCCACCCGGCGTAGTACTTGAGCGTCTCCACGGTCATGGAGACGTCGATCCTCGACTCGAACAACGGCTTGCCGTTCTGACGGGTCTCGAGCGCGGCCACGTCGTCCATCCGCTCCTCGAGCAGCTCACCCGCACGGTGGAGAAGCGCCCCCCGCCTCCTGGGTGACATGCGTTGCCATTCGTCGGAGTCGAAACAGGCGCGTGCGGCCTCGACCGCGGCGTCGACGTCGGCGCCGCCGGCCGCCTGGACCTCCGCCAGGACCTCCTCGGTGGCGGGATTGACGACCGCGAGCGTCTCCTTCGCGGCCGCCTCGCGCCACTCGTTGGCGATGAAGAGCTGGGTGCGCACCGGCCGTTACACCCCCTTGAAGGTCGGCTTGCGTTTCGTCAGGTACGCCGTGAGCCCTTCCTTCGCGTCCTGGCTCTGGAAGAGCTGCTGCTGCAGCTCGCGCTCGATCGCCAGGCCGCTCTCGAAGGGCACCTCGAGACCCGAGCACACGGCGCGCTTGATCATGCCGACGGCCTTGGACGCCTTCGTGGGCGGCACGAACTGCTTGGCGTACGCGAGGACGTCGTCCCAGAAGGTCTCCTTGGGGAAGATCTGGTTGACGAGCCCCATCTCCTTCGCCCGATCGAAGTCGAACGTCTGGCCGGTCGCCATCATCTCGATCGCGCGCGACTTGCCGAGCAGCCGCGCGAGGCGCTGCGTCCCGCCCGTGCCCGGCAGTACTCCGAGCGTCACCTCGGGCAGCCCGATCTTGCCGCCGCCCTCGCATGCCACACGCAGGTCGGCCGCGAGCGCAATCTCGAGGCCCCCGCCCACGGTGTGTCCGTTCAGTGCGGCGATCACGAGCTTGGGGGTCTGCTCGAAGCGGTTCAGCGTCTCGTTCGCGTGCAGGCAGAAGAAGTACTTGAAGCGGGGCGT
>CAZFIS010000019.1:0-37852 GCA_964519125.1 uncultured Gemmatimonadaceae bacterium
ACGGGTCCTTTCACGAGCCTCCCGTTCGCGACGACCTTCCAGTGCGACGGCGCGTGGATCGTGAACGTCGCGGTGGCCTTGTCGGACGGATGGTCGACGGAGGGGAACCAGAAGCGCGCGCGGTTGGGCCAGTCGTCGGCGAAGACCGACGGCGCTCCGTGCACGTTCTTGCCGATGATGAGGCCGTCGTCCGGCGTGCCGTGGTAGGCCACGGCCACCTCGACGGTGTCTCCCGCCCGGTGGCCCGCCAGGCCGACGTCCAGCTTGCCGTCCCGGTAGGTCGCGTTCGCCTCGGTGCCGTCGAGACGGATGTCGTCCACGGCCAGGCCGGAGAAATCGAGGGGAAGGATCGAGTCGGCGGCGGTGAGCGCGACACGGATCTTCGTGCGGCCGGCGAACCAGTCTGCGGTGTCGGAGATCCCCACCTCGATATCGTAGTGCAGCACGTCGATGCCGGGCGCGTAGACGCCGGGCGGCGGCGCCACGCCCGCAGGGATGGGCGCGGGCTCGGGGAAACGGTGCTGGGCGGCCGCCGGCCGAGCGATCGCCGACGCGGCCAGAGCCATCATCACCAGGAACTGCGAGCGGGCCGTCATTCCTCCCCCTGGATGACCTCGAACGCCTCGACGTCCGTGAACCGCATGAACCTCCCCCAGTATCGTGCGTACGCCTGTGCCAACCGCGGGGCGAGATCCACACGCCCTGCCCCCAGGGTCTGGTAGATGGTCAGGGCCTCCATCTTCTGCATCATCTGGTCGGCGATCTCCTCGTAACGCTGCGGCTTGAAGTCCAGGCCGGTGGTAGCCGTCTGGTAGCCCAGCACCATCGACACCGAGGACGCCGCCAGCTTGCCGATGCGAAACGCCTCCCGGCGCGCGGGATGAGCATCGTCCATCGCCGGGATGAACATCGTCTGCGGCTTCAGGTCGCGGACGACCGTCTCCACGAGCTCGACGCGCCGGGTGGTGTCGTCCATGGCGGTCTCGTCCACGAGGATGCGGACCCCCAGGAGCTCGGCGGCTTCGCGCGCCGCGATCAGCCCCGCTCCGGTAGCGTCCATATCGTCCGCGCACAGGGGGATCACCAGCACGTCCTCCCCCGCTTGGGCCGCCTTCGCGAGCGTTGCTCCACACCCCATCTCCACGTCCCCCGCGAGGCCGCCGATGGCCAGGACCGAGGTGCTCCGGTGCCCGCCCAGGAGCTCACGCACCTTGAGCAGGAACTCGTCCTTGTCGAGCGGCTTGGTGACGAGGTCGTTCGCGCCGGCGCGGAAGACGCTCTCCGCGTAGTGGGATCCGGTGTAGCCGGTCATGGCCAGCACCGGCAGAGGCGGGTCCTTGGCCCGTGCCCTGCGCGTGAGATCGAACCCGTCGATGCCGGGCAGGTTCAGGTCGGTGATGAGAAGGTCCCACTCCTGTTCCTCCAGGAGCCGGGCCGCCTGATCACCGTCCTGCGAGTGGACGATGTCGAACTCTCCCGCGGACTGGAGGAACGACTTCACGAGGAGCGCTTGGTCGAACGCATCCTCGACCACGAGGATGCGGACGACGTCGCCCGAGGGGGGGCTCACCGGAGTCAGGCTCCTTCGCGGTGTGCGACGGTGGCGCCGCGCTGGTCCGTGGGAAGGATCACGAGGTCGAGGACGTCGACGTGCGGCGGCGCGTTCGCGATGTAGCAGACCGCGTCGGCCACGTCGTCGCCCGTGAGCGGCGTGAGTCCCTGGTACACCGAGTCGGCGCGCTCGTCGTCGCCGTGGAAGCGCACGTTGCTGAACTCGGTCTCGACCAGGCCCGGGTCCACGCTCGAGACCCGTACCTTGGTGCCGACCAGGTCGAGGTTCATGCCTTCGTTGAGCGCGCGCACGGCGAATTTCGAGGCATTGTACACGTTGCCCTTCGGGTAGACCCAGTGCCCCGCGATGCTGCCGATGTTGATGACGTGCCCGGCGTTGCGCGCGACCATGCCGGGGAGCACGGCGCGGGAGACGTAGAGGAGGCCCTTCACGTTGGTGTCGATCATGCCCTCCCAATCGTCGATGTCACCCTCGTGCAGCTTGTCGAAGCCCAGCGCCTTGCCGGCGTTGTTCACGAGGATGTCCGGGAAGAGGCCGTCGGCCTCGAGGGCTTCGACCAACGCGGCCACGGCCTCGCAGTCCGTGACGTCGAGGCGCCTGGCCGTCGTCTCGACGCCGTGCTCCTCGTGGAGCTTCTCTGCGAGGGACCGCACACGCTCCTCGCGCCGCGCGCACAATACGAGATGGGCGCCGCGCTCGGCGAAAGCCCGCGCGCAAGCTTCTCCGATGCCCGACGAGGCGCCCGTGACGAGGACGCGCTTACCGGCGATTCGATTCATGGGGAGTCTCTCGATGTCTGTCCAAGGACCGTGGCTGAGATTCGCGCCGGCGACAGCCGGACGCAACCGAACCCGACGGAGACGCGCCGGGTGGGCTGGCGGGAGGTCACCCGTGCCCGCTACCGTGCTCCGTCCTCCAGGTTCCGTTCCCTCCCGTCCCGCGGCCGCCTTCCCCAGCGCCATGAATCGGAAGCACGTCACCGTCTGGGTCTTGTTCGACTTCGCCAATTCGGTCTACCCGGCCGTCATCCAGACGGTCGTCTTCAACGTCTACTACGCCTCGGTCATCGTGGGGAACCAGACGGGTCGCGGGGACTGGTGGTGGAGCCGCGCGGTCTCGCTGTCGGTGCTCTTCGTGGCCGTGACCTCGCCCCTGCTCGGTGCCATCGCGGACCGGGCGGGGGTGCGCAAGAAGCTGATGCTCGCCTACACGGCCGTGTGCGTGGGCGCGGTGGCGCTGTTCACCACGATCCAGCCGGGCATGGTCGTATGGGGCTTCGTCCTGGCGGTGGTGGCGAACATCGGCTTCGAGGGAGCGCTCGTCTTCTACAACGCGTACCTCCCCGACATCGCGCCGCGCGAGCGCCAGGGCTTCGTCTCCGGTCTGGGCTTCGGCATCGGCTACATCGGCTCGATCGCGGGGCTCCTCATCGCGCTCCTCTTCGTGCCCGGGCGCATGGGCCTGGTCTGGCTCTCCGTGGCCGCGTTCTTCGCCGTCTTCTCGCTCCCGACCTTCCTCTTCCTGCCGCCGGACCGGGGTGGGATGCCCGTGCGTGCGGCCGCTTCGTGGGGGCTCAGGAGCTTCCGCAAGATCGTCGGGGAGGTATGGGGGGTGCCGCAGCTCCGCCGCTTCCTGCTCGCGTACTTCTTCTACGTCGACGGGATCCTGACGGTGATCGTCATGGCGAGCCTCTTCGCCCAGAAGACGTTCGGCTTCACGCAGCGCGAGCTGATCGTCCTCTTCCTCGTCGTCCAGGTCTCGGCCCTGGTCGGCGCGCTGGCCCTGGCACGACCGACCGACCGGTGGGGTGCGAAGCGGGTCCTCACGATGCTGCTCGTGCTGTGGGTGGGCGTCTCGGTGTCGGCGTACTTCATCACCGGCAAGACGTCGTTCTTCGTGATGGCGGTGGTGGCCGGCTTCGGTCTGGGCTCCGCGCAGGCGGCGAGCCGCAGCATGATGGCGAACCTGATCCCGAGCGGGAAGGAGGCGGAGATGTTCGGCTTCTACGCGTTCTGCGGGAAGTCGTCCTCCATTCTCGGACCCCTGGTATTCGGGTCGATCGCGGCGGCTACCGGAGGGAACGAGCGCCTGGCCGTCGTCGCGATCGGAGCGTTCTTCCTCATCGGCCTGGTTCTGCTTCAGCGCGTGCGTGATCCCCGGGGTCCGACGGCCGAGGTGTCGGTGCCATGAGGACGGCGCGCTGGTGGGCGCTCGTCGTGACCCTCTCCCTGGTGGCGGGGGGAGCCACCGCGGCGGCGATGCGGCACATGTCCGCCACGTTCGACGAGATCGTTCTCGTCGCCGGTGGACTGCGGGGGCTGGAGCACGGCCAGTGGGACATGATCACGGGCCAGCCTCCCCTGATGATGTACGCCTACGGTGCGGCCGCTCGTACGGCGTCGCCCCGGCTCCCGCCCGAGAAGGGCGAGGTCTGGGGCGTCGAGAGGGGATGGGAGTACGCCCAGACTCTGTTCTTCCGCCTCGGTAACGACCCGGTGCTCGTGCTGGACCGGGCTCGCCTGGTGGGGGCGGCTCTGGTCGTCCTGCTGGTGCTGGCGGCGGGCCTCTACGGTGCCTGGATGGGGGGCCCGACGGCCGGAGCGCTGGCCGCGCTTCTGGTGGCGGCGATCCCCGACGTGCTCGCGCACGGCGGCGTGGCGTACAACGATCTGCCGCTCGCCCTTGCGTTCCTCGTGGCCCTGTGGGCCATGGACGCCGCCGTACGGAGGCCCTCACCCGCTCGTGGCGCGGTCGCCGCGGTCACCGTCGGGCTCGCGCTCGGCGTGAAGTTCAGCGCCCTGGCGCTGGCTCCGGTGGCGCTGCTGCTCGTGGCGGCGGAGGCGACCGTCCGCCCGAGGGACCGGCAGTGGTGGATCGACCTGGGCGTGAGTGTCGTGGTCGGCCTGCTCGCGCTGTGGGCGACGCTCATGCTCCTGTACCGCGGAGACCCGACGCTGACGCTCTTCCGGCTGGGGTTCTTGCGGACCGTGCTGCACACCGAGGGCGGCCATCCGGGGGCCGCCTACCTTCTGGGGCGCACGAGCGCCACCGGTTGGTGGTACTTCTATCCCGTGGTCTTCCTGTTCAAGACTCCGGCGGCGTTCCAGGGGCTTCTGGTGGTGGGGGCGCTCGGACTGGTCCGCGCGCTGCGCCGGCGCGACGGAGGAGCCGGGGCCAGGTGGAGGAGCGTCGCTCGATGGCGCGGCCGCGGAGCGATGCTGGGAGCCGCGGTGTTCGGGACGTTTCTGATGGCGTCGCACCTCGACAGTGGATTCCGCTACGCACTGCCGGTCCTTCCGCTGCTGGCGGTCCTCGCCGCGCCCGGGCTCGCCCGTGTCTGGGAGCGCAGCGTGCGGGGGCGGGTGGTGGTCGGCGTCCTTGTCGCGTTCCAGATCGCGTCGGTCGCGTCCGTCTATCCCGACTTCCTGGCGTACACGAGCGTCTGGGCGGGAGGGCGGGACCGCGCCGACCGTGTGCTCCTCGATTCGAGCCTGGATTGGGGACAGGGTCTGCTCGAGCTCCGCCGTTTCATGAGCGAGGAGGGGGTGGGGCGGGTGCGTCTGAGCTACTTCGGCTCGGCCATGCCCTCGGCGTACGGGATCGACTACGTGCCGCTGCCGAGCTTCTTCCGCCTGCAGAACGGAGAGGATGGGGGACCCCCGCCGCGCTTCACGGTCATCTCGGCCACGACGCTGCATGGCCTGTATCTGCAGGGCCACGACCCCTTCGCCTCGTATCGGTCGCGCGTGCCCTACCGCGTGCTCGGGCACACCCTGTTCGTCTACGACGACGGCCACCCGGCGGCGGGAGCCGCCTCTTCCTCCACTCCGGGCGGGGACGGGCTCCCTCCCTCACCGGACCACCGATGAGCCGGGAGCGACGAGGCGAGAACGCGGCAGCCGGGCCCGCCCGCGGTGTTCCCGGGGAGCCCCCGGCCGTGCCCCGCTGGATCCCCCCGACGCTGTTCGCGGTGCTGACCGTGCTGCTGTTCCGCGTGTTCGTGTTCAGCAACGGGATGCTGCTCGGCAGCGACACCCTCAGCTTGGGCTACGTCGCCCGCGCGTTCTACGCGAGCCAGCTCCGCGCAGGCACGTTTCCCCGGTGGGCGCCGCAGATCCTGGGAGGCACGCCGTTCCTCGAGGCGCTCTCGGGTGGGGACTCGCTCTACCCCACCTCCCTGCTCCTCCTCGTGATGGCTCCCTTCCGCGCTCTGGGGTGGAAGCTCGTCCTGCACATCTTCCTGGCCGGCCTCTTCATGTACGGCTGGATGCGTACGATCAGGGCGTCGAAGGCCGCCGCGCTGCTGTCCGGGACCGCCTACATGCTGGCGCCGTTCCTGGTCAGCCTCGTACGCCCCGGACACGACGGGAAGATCTTCGTGACCGCGCTGACGCCGTTGCTGTTCTGGGTCGTGGAGCGGCTCTTCCAGCGTCCGAGTGTCGGCAGGTTCTCGGCCGTGGGTCTGGTCGTGGCGCTGGTGCTCCTGACCACGCACTTCCAGATGGCTTACTTCGTCTTCGGGGGGGTGGGGCTGTACGCCATGTTCCGCGCGGCGCAACTCTGGCGGGGTGCCACGGCGGAGTCGGAGGAGCGTGCGTCCCGGGGCGTCCGCGTCGCGGGAGCACGCTTCGTGCTCTTCCTCGCGGCGGCGTTCGTAGGCTTTGCCGCGGCCGCCGTTCAATTCGTGCCGGCCACCGCGTACGTGACGGAGTACTCCCGCCGGACGGCGACGACGCGTGCGGCGGCCGGAGAGGAGGGCGCGGCATGGTCGAGCTCGTGGTCCTTGCACCCCGAGGAGGTCATGTCGCTCGTGATCCCGGAATTCGCGGGCAACGACGCCGATGGCTCCGCCTGGACGTACCAGACCTACTGGGGCCGCAACTTCCTGAAGAACAACTCGGAGTATGGCGGCATCCTCGTCCTGATCCTCGCCGTGGTGTCCTTCGTGGGAGGGGATCGCAGGGCGCTCCGGTGGTTCTTCACCGGTCTGGGGGGCGTGACGCTCCTGTTCGCGCTGGGAGAGCACACGCCGGTCTGGGGTCTCTTCTATGCGCTCGTTCCCGGTGTCCGGCTCTTCCGGTCTCCGTCGACGGCGACGTTCCTGTTCGGCTTCTCCGCGGCGACGCTGGCCGGGCTCGGGCTGGACCGGATCTTCCGGGCGGCGTCGGACGACGATGCCGACGGCCGGCGGCGTGTGCTCCGGGTGCTCTGGGCCTGTGCGGGCGCGCTGGTCGTGCTCGCGCTCCTCGCTTCGTCCGGCGCGCTCGCCTCCTTCTGGACGGCGGTCGTGTACCCCGACATCGGTGCGCAGGCCTTCCGGAAGCTCACGATGCTCGCGCCCTTCATCGCGCGCGGCGCCTGGCTCGCGGCGGTCCTGGGTCTCTCGGTGGCCGGGTTCACCTGGGCCTTGTGCGGACGGCGCCTGGCGCCGTCCGGGCTCCTGGCGGTGCTGATCGTGCTGGTGGCGCTCGACGAGATGCGGATCGACGCCCCGTTCATCCAGGTCATCAACTTCGAGCAGTGGGCCGCGCCGAGCCCGATCATGCAGGCGCTCCTCCGGCGGGAGCACGGTGACGACGAGCCCTACCGACTGCTGTCGTTCGTGAACATGGGCCAGGATGTGAAGCCGGCGTTGTACGGCATCGATCTGGCTGCCGGGCACCACCCGAACGACCTGGCGAGCTACCGGGAGCTCATCGGGATGGCGGGCTCGTCGGAGCTGCCCCGGAATCTCATGAACCCGAACATCCAGCGGCTCCTGAACGTCCGCTACCTTCTGTGGCCCGACCACAACGGCCCCGGGCCGCCGTCGGGCGACGTGGTGCTCAGGACGTGGGCGAACGGCAAGCCCTACGAGACGCTCTACGCGTGGCCGGGCCTCCCGCGGGCGCGTCTGGTCGCGCGCGCGGTGGTGAAGCCCGAGGACGAGCAGGTGCCCTACATGCTCTCCTCGGCGTTCCATCCGGACTCCGAGGTCGTGCTGTCCCGGCCACCCCCGATCGAACTGCACGGCGGGCCCGTGCAGGGATCCGTGAAGTGGCGGGAAAGGACGCCGAACGAGCTCCGGCTGTCCGTGACGTCGGATCGAGCGGCGCTGCTCGTGGTGGCCGACAACTGGTTTCCAGCGTGGCACGCGACCGTGGACGGGAAGGCGGCGCCCATCCTGCGCGCCTACCATACGTTGCGCGCCATTCCGGTTCCCGCGGGCGCGCACACGGTCGACATGGTCTATCACTCCCGGCTCGTCGAGCGGAGCCTCCAGGTCAGCGTCGTCGTGTCCCTCTTGCTGATCCTGGGCCTGGCGTGGGGCTGGATCAGCGACCGGCGCCGGGTGGGCGCTCCCTCTTAGACGATCTGCTCGCGCCCGAGACGACCTGCCGCGCGACGAAGATCGCCAGCATGAGCGCGGTGAGCGGCGCGGCGAAGTCGACGATCGCCCCGCGCAGCAGGTCCGCCGCGTCGTGCCCGGTGTGGTGCAGCGCGAGGTAGACGACGTACAGGACGTAGTAGCCCAGGAAGACGAGGCCCTCCGCCCGCGAGATCTCCCACCCGGTGAAGAAGACGGGCATGCACGCGATCGACACGATGATCATCACCGGCATGTCGAATGTGAGGACGCCTCGAGGGACGTGAAGCCCATGGGGCGCGAGCGCCGCCGCCGAGCCCAGCACCACGAGCACGTTGAAGATGTTGCTCCCCACGACGTTGCCCACGGCGAGGTCCCTGTGCTTGTGCCAAACCGCGACGAAGGACGTTGCGAGCTCCGGCATGGAGGTGCCAGCGGCGACCACCGTCAGGCCGATCAACAGCTCGCTCAGCCCGAGCCAGCGGGCGATCGCGACAGCGCCGGCCACGAGCAGGCGGGAGCCCACGATCAGGAGGACGAACCCCAGGAGGAGCATGGCCCCGTTGGCCAGCCCCCCCCGCTGCGCGGATGGCTCGGGGGTCTCGTCCTCGGGCGCCTCCTCCGGGGCGTTGGACGCTCCGTCCTTCCTGGCCACGTGCACGAGCGCAAAGGTGTACACGACCGCCAGAGCGAGCAGGAGGACGCCGTCCATCCGCCCTATCCGGCCGTCCAGGGACACGAAGAGCGCGAGCGCGGCCGTCGCGATCATCACCGGCACGTCGAGCCGGAGGAGCTGCCGCGAGATCCCGAGCGGTCGGATGAGGGCGGATCCGCCGAGGACGACGAGCACGTTGAAGATGTTGCTGCCGATGGCGTTGCCGAGCGCCACGCCGTTCCGCCCCCAGAAGGCCGATCCCACGGAAACCGTCAGCTCCGGCATGCTCGTGCCGTAGGCCACCACGGTCAGCCCGATGATGAGCCGTGAAAGGCCGAAGCGCTCGGCCATGACCACGGCACTGCGCACCAGGAGGTCCGCGCCGAGCGTGAGGAGGCCGATCCCGGCGACCGCGAAGAGGATGGGGACGATGGGCACGTACCGAAATGCCTGAATGTGACGGATTGGGAAGCGGCCCGAACGTTGACCGACCTGCAGCCGCTCCACAAGGCCGACGAGCGGGCTCGGGCGTGCGTCGGTGGGGCGGGCGGCGCGGATCCGGCCGGAAGGAGCAGGGTAGACGAGGCCTCAGCCGCCGGCCCGAGCGCCGGCGCACCGCCACGACGAACCGGGGAGCGGAAATGGACGGCCGGGAGTCCCCCCTCGAGGGCATTCTCGCGCAGGTGGGTCGGACGCCCATGGTGCGTCTTGCGCGCGTGGGGGAGCCGGGGACGGGTGAGGTGTGGGTGAAGCTCGAAGGGATGAATCCCGGGGGATCGATCAAGGATCGGACCGCCCTCGGCATGATCCTCGACGCCGAGCGCAGGGGCGTGCTCGAGCCCGGCGGCGCGATCGTCGAGCCCACGTCGGGCAACACGGGCATCGGGCTCGCGCAGGTCGCCGCGGCGAGGGGCTACAAGCTCACGCTCACCATGCCCGCGTCGATGAGCGCCGAGCGGATCAAGACACTCAGGGCCTACGGGGCCGATGTCGTGCTCACCGACCCGGAGCGGCGCATGGTCGCGGCCATCGAGGAGGCGCACGCCATTCGCGAGCGCACCGGCGCGTTCCTGCCCAACCAGTTCTCCAATCCCGCCAATCCGGAAGTCCACTACCGCGTGACCGGCCCCGAGATCTGGGACGCCATGGGCGGGCGGCTCGACGCGTTCGTGTACGGGAGCGGCACGGGCGGGACGATCTCAGGGGTGGGGCGCTACCTCAAGGAGCAGAGTGCCGACATCACGGTCGTCGCGGTCGAGCCGGCTCGAAGCGCCGTGCTCTCCGGCGAGGAGCGGGGCTCGCACCGGTTCCAGGGGATGGGCCCGGGGTTCGTGCCCGACAACTTCGACCGGAGCGTGGTCGACCGCATCATCAAGGTGTGGGAGGAGGACGCCTTCCCCATGGTGCGGCGTCTCGCGCGCGAGGAGGGGCTCTTCGTGGGGATGAGCAGCGGGGGCATCGTGTGCGCGGCGCTCGATGTCGCCCGGGAGCTCGGCCCGTCGGGACGCGTGGCGTGCATCGCCCCGGATTCCGGTGCGCGTTATCTGAGCACGGAGCTGTTCGAGGAGGGGGACGGCGGGGAGCCCTCTTCCGCCTCCAGCCAGACGAAGCCGTAGGGTCCGAGCTTCAGCGGCTCGCCGCTCGGGTGGACGTCCCCGGTGAGGAGGTCGCGCAGCCGGGGCCGAGCCGCGACCACGCGGAGGCGCTCGGCCTCCATCTCCTGGGGTGCCTCCGAGAAGTTGGCCACCACCAGCACACGCTGTCCGGCGGTGCCGCGCTCGTACGCGAGCAGATGGTCGTTGCCGGGGTCCTCGAACCGTGTCTCCGCACCGTGAAACGCACGGGTCGTGCGCCGCAGCTCGACGATGCGTACGAGCTCGTCGTAGATCCTGCGTGAGACCTTCGTCGGCGCGTCGAGGCTCTCCATGTACTCCCAACGCATCTTCGGGCGATGCACCCACCGGCTGTCGCCCTGTTTCGCGGGATCGGACACGTAGCCGTAGTCGTTCAGCAGGCCCCACTCCTCTCCGAGGTAGATGAGCGGGAAGCCGCCGATGCTCATGATGACTCCGCGCAGCAGGAGGATGCGGCGCACGGCCATCTCCACGAGCTCGTCGTCGTCGCGCTCGAGCGCCTGCTCGAGCCCGGCCAGGGAGGCCAGCGTCCCGCTGATGCGCATGTCGTTGGTCTCTGCGTTGTGCTGGAAGGGCACACCCCGCGCGAACGAGCCCTCGAACTGGCCGGTGTAGAAGTCGTTGAGGAAGTGGCGGTGGTCGTAGGCGTCGATGCCGACAGCGGTGGCGTCGCCGTCGTCGAACGTCCACCCGATATCGTCGTGGCAGCGCAGGTAGTTGGCCCAGGTACAGCCCTCGGGAAGGTGGAGGCGTCGCTTGAGCGAGTACGCGAGCAGGCGCACGTCGCGCGTGGCCAGCGCCTCCCACAGCAGCGCCATCAGGAGCGGGTTGTAGGAGACGGGGCACTCCCGCCGGTCGATGTACTTGACCACCTCGTCGGGCGCGACGATCGCCTCGGACTTGAACATGAGCGCCGGCGCGGCGATGCGCGCCGCGGCGTTGAACGCGCGAACGAGGAGGTGCGCCTCGGGGAGGTTTTCGCAGCTCGTCCCCATGCGCTTCCAGGTGAACGCGACCGCGTCCAGGCGCAGCACCTCCACGCCGGCGTTGGCCAGAAAGAGCATCTCCTCGGCCATCGCGCGGAAGACCGCGGGGTTGGCGTAGTTCAGATCCCACTGGAAGCTGTTGAACGTCGTCCACACCCACCGCTCCATCTCCTCGTACCACGTGAAATTCCCGCGTCGCACGGTGGGGAAGATCTCGCGCAGCGTACGCTCGTACTGGTCGGGCAGCGTTCGGTCGGGGAATGTCAGGTAGTAATCCTGATATTCGGGATTCCCTGCACGCGCCTTATGCGCCCATTCGTGCTCGTCCGACGTGTGATTGAACACGAAGTCGAGCACCAACGCGATCCCCTCCTCGCGCAGGTGGGCGGCGAGCCCGGTGAGGTCGCCGAGGTCGCCGAGGCTCGGATTCACGGAGCGGTAACTGCTGATGGCGTACCCGCCGTCGTTGTCGCCCGGGCGCACGGCGAAGAGCGGCATCAGGTGGAGATACGTGATTCCGATCTTCTTGAAGTAGGGGATCTGCTCCCGGAGCTTCGACAGGTTCTCGCTGAAGAGATCGACGTACAGCGCACCGCCCACCGTGCGCGGCTCGAGGAGCCAGTCCCGGTCGCGCTCGCGGTGCGCGTCGAGCTCCATGAGCGCGGCGGGCCGGTTCATCCAGCTCCGTGAGAGCAGGTGGGCGAGCTCCTCCAGGTGGTAGAAGAAGTCCCAGCGGTCGCCGTAGAGCTCGAGGAGAGGCTCCAGGAGCCAGGACCAGTGCCGCTCCAGGCGCTGCTCGAACGCCATCCAGCGCTCGGGCGGTTCGGCGCCGTCCGCGATGCCGGCCCGGGTCCGGAGGCGGGGCAGGATCCTCTCCAGGGAGAGGGCGGCTCGGGAGTCGTGGTCGGTGGATGAGGCCATCGCGCGCTCGTGTTGGATTCGGTCTCGAGGTCCCTCGCCGGTCGGGAGGCGGCCGGGCGCGTCCCGACCGAGGGTATCCGTAGCCTACCGCAACGGCTCTCTCAAGGTCCGTCCGGCGGAGGGCTCACCCCCTTGCCGGGCGGCCCGGCGCCGGCGACCGTGGTGCCCGTGCGTGTCCGTCCGGACCCGTGCGGTTCTCCAGCCGGGAGTTCGCTCGATGTCGATGCGCGCCACGCCCGCCCGGCGCTCGCTTCCGGCGCTTCTGCTCCTGTTCGTGGGCAGCGGCATCGCGGCGCTCATCTACGAGCTCGTCTGGTTCGAGACGCTTCAACTCGTGATCGGATCCACGGGCGTCTCGCTGGGCGTGCTCCTGGGCACGTTCATGGGCGGCATGTTCCTCGGCAGCCTGCTGCTGCCGCGCATGGTGGGTCCACGCCGGCATCCCCTGCGCGTGTACGCGGCCATCGAGGCGGGCATCGGCGCGCTGGCCGCGCTGCTCTACTTCGTGATGCCGCTCGTGAGCAGCGCCTACGTCTCGATCGTGCCCTTCGGGATGCCGAGCATCCTGCTGCGTACCGTTCTGTGCGCGCTCCTCCTGATCCCACCCACGCTCCTCATGGGCGCGACGCTCCCCGCGATCGCGCGCTTCGTGGAGACCACGCCCGAGGGCGTGTCGTGGATGGGCTTCTTCTACGGGGGCAATATCGCGGGGGCGGTGGTGGGCAGCCTGGCCGCGGGCTTCTGGCTGCTGCGGGTCTACGACCTGGCCACGACCACGTTCGTCGCCGTGGCGATCGACGCGCTCGTGGCCGTGGCCGCGCTGGCGCTCGCACATCTGGAGCCGCACCCGGCCGCCGTGGATGCCGAGCCGGCGGCGTCGTCGCTCCTACCGCCCGGTCGGCGCGTCGTGCACGTCGCGATCGCGCTCTCCGGCCTCACCGCGCTGGGCGCCGAGGTGGTGTGGACAAGGCTGCTCTCTCTGCTGCTGGGCGCCACCACCTACACGTTTTCGATCATCCTGGCAGTCTACCTGGCGGCGCTCGGGGTGGGGAGCGCCGCGGGCTCGTGGCTGGCGCGCGTGCTGCCCAATCCCCGCGCCGCGTTCGGCGTCTGTCAGCTTGGCGCGGTCGCCGGCATCGCCTGGTCGGCGTACTGGATCACGGGGGCGCTTCCGCACTGGCCCGTCGATCCGTCCATCGCCCGGAACCCCGTGCCGCTCTTCCAGCTCGACCTGGTGCGGGCTCTGTGGGCGGTCTTCCCGGCTCCGCTCTTCTGGGGGGCGAGCTTCCCGCTGGCGGTCGCGGCGGCGGCCGAGCCAGGCGAGGATCCGGGCCGTCTCGTGGGCGGCGTGTACGCCGCGAACACGGTCGGCTCGATCGTGGGCGCGCTGGCGGTCGCGCTCGTGCTCATCCCCTGGATCGGAACGCAGGGCTCCCAGCGGGTGCTCCTGGCGGCCGCCGCGCTCTCGGCCGCGATGCTCCTCGCGCCTGCGCTCGGGCCCGCGCGAAGCCTGGACCCCCAGCCCGGAGACGCGGCCGGCGCCGTCGTGCGTGCCTCCTGGACGACGGTCGGCGCGCTCGTGGTCGGCGTGCTGATCTGGTGGGTCGGGCCCGTGCCTCCGCTGCTCGTCGAGTACGGCCGCTACGCGGCCACGTACCAGGAGCGGAACACGCTGTACCTCGGCGAGGGGCGCAATTTCTCGCTGGCGGTCACGGACGAGGGGGACGACGTGCTCAACCTGCACGTAGGCGGGAAGGTCGTGGCTTCCACGGAGCCGAAGGACATGCGTCTCCAGCGCATGCTCGGCCACATGACGGCGCTGTTCGCCGATGAGCCGCGCACGGTGCTCGTCGTCGGGCTCGGGGCGGGAGTGACAGCGGGCACGTTCACGCGCTACCCGGGCATCAAGCGGATCGTGATCTGCGAGATCGAGCCGCTCGTGATCGAGAAGGCGGCCCCGTACTTCTCGAACGTGAACTACGACGTCCTCCACGACCCCCGCGTGCAGATCATCCACGATGACGCGCGCCACTACCTGCTGACCACGCACGAGACGTTCGACCTCATCACCGCCGACCCGATCCATCCGTGGATGAAGGGGGCCGCGGCGCTCTACACCGAGGAGTACTTCGACCTGGCACGGCGACACTTGAGGCCCGGTGGCGTGATCACGCAATGGGTTCCTCTGTACGAGAGCACGTCGGAGGTGGTCCGAAGCGAGCTCGCGACCTTCTTCCGGGTGTTTCCGAGCGGGACCGTGTGGGCGAACCTCGCGGACGGGCAGGGCTACGACGTGGTGCTCGCCGCCAAGCCCGGCGGGCTCTCGATCGACGTCGACTCCCTGGCCCTTCGCATGGCGCGCCCCGACCGCGACGCAGTCACGTCGTCGCTCGCCCAGGTGGGGTTCACCTCGGCGATGGACTTGCTGTCGACCTACGCCGGGAGGGCGAAGGATCTGGCGCCCTGGCTCGAGGGTGCCGACATGAACCGCGACGGCAACCTGCGCCTCATGTACCTCGCCGGACTGGGTCTGAACCGGTACGACGAGGCGTCCATCTACCGCGAGATGCTGCGCTATCGCTCCTTTCCGGACAGCCTGTTCCGGGGCTCGCCGGAGACGCTCGATTCGCTCCGTCGCATGATGGGGATGGCCCCGCGCTGAGCGGAGCCCGAGCCGCCGGGTCGGGTTGCAGCGCCCGAGCCGTCCGGCTCCCACGGAACCGCCGCACCCCGAGCGGTGTGCAAAGGCCGTCCCGCTGCCCCTCAGCTGGCGCCTCCCGAGGAGAGACACCCGTTTCCACACGGTCCCTCGTCCCATGAGCCTTCGCTCGATTCTGCGTGCTCCCGGCGGAGCTCGGGGGAGGACCGTCGCGATCTTCGGCGCGTCCGTGGTCGTCGTGATCGCGGCGTCCATCGTGCTCCTCGTGCTCCACAGGATGGCCAGGGAGCGGATGTTGCTCACGCCGCCGCCCCCGACCGTCGCGGACGTGGCGCCGCCCGCACCGCCGCCCCCGTCGACGGTCGCGCTGCCGATCAAGGTCGCGCTGGATCCGCTCGCCGCACGTCTCGAGCGCGCCGTGCCGGAGCGCTTCGGGAGCCTCGACGACCGCCTGCCCGTGCGCGGTGCGCAGGGCTTGACGGTCGCGCTCGAGCTCAGGCGGGACCCGTTCAGGGTCTCCTTCGTCGGCCGGGACGCGGTCGTGCGCGCCACCGTGAGCTACGCGCTGAAGGCGTGGTACGCCTCGCCGTTCGGGGAGATCACGGCGTCGTGCGGCAACGGCGGCCCACATGATCCGCGGCTGACGCTCACCGTGCGCGGGCCGATCTCCATCGATCGGGACTGGTCGCTCCATACACGCGCAAGACTCGCCGAGCTGCGTCCGGCGTCGTCCTCGGCGCGTGACCGATGCCGGGTGGGGTCGCTCGGCCTCGACATCACGGATGTCGTCGTCGGCCAGGCGCGCACCTACCTCGAAGGGGAGGCCGCGGCGCTGGACACGGCCGTCGCGCGGGTCGACGTCCGCACGCCCGTCCTCCGTGGATGGCGCACGCTCGAGGAGCCCGTGGCCCTGGGCGATTCGCTCTGGATGCTCGTCCATCCGGAGTCGGTCCGTCGGGGGCCGGTGCGGGGGGTGGGGGATTCCGTGGTGGTCACGCTCGCGCTGCGCGCCCGTCCGGCGGTCGTGGTGGGGATGCGTCCCGAGGCGTCGAACGTCGCCCTGCCCCCGCTCGACAGCGGCGACGTCTCGCCTCGCGTCGAGATGCGGGTCGAGGGACGAGCCACGTACCCGCAGGCTTCGCGCCTTCTCCAGCGCGAGCTGGGAGGTATGCGCGTGCGGGAGATGGGTCGGACCGTCGTGCTCGACTCTCTCAGCGTCTTCGGCATCGGGGGAGGGAAGCTGGCGCTCGAGGTGCACGTGGGCGGGGACGCGGCGGCCCGCCTCTATCTGACCGGGACGCCCCGGCTCGACGCGGCCAGCGGCGAGATCACCATTCCTGACCTGGACTTCGACGTCCGGACGCGCGACCTCGTCCTGCAGGCCGAGTCGTGGCTCGCCGGCGATCGCCTACGTGACGTGCTGCGCGCCCGGGCGCGATGGCCCTCTCCGCCGGACCTGGCGCGGATGCGCGCCGGCCTCCAGCAGGGACTCAACCGGAGGCTGTCGAGCGGCCTGAGCGTGGAGGGCACGGTCGACAGCCTGCGCGTCGACGGCATCGCGGCGACCCGGGAAGCCTTGGTGGTGCAAGCGTCGGCGACCGGCTCCGCGGCGCTGCGCGTCATCCACTACTGAGGGCGGGTCGCGCGTCCCGAGATCTGCGGGAGCCTCAGGCCGGACGCCGAGACCTCGATGAGCTGGCCGAGCCGGCGCTCCCGCGTCTCGAGACGTTTCGCGCTCATCACCCAGTGGACCGCGGTGCGGCGGTAGCCCGGCGGCTGCGCCTGGAAGAACGCCCAGGCGCCGGCCTGGTGCTCGAACGTGCGGCGCAGCTCCGCCGACAGCTCGGGGGGGCGCCCCTCGAACGAGTAGCGGCGGTGCTTCTCGGGGTCGAAGCGCTCGAACGCGGCGCAGCCGGGCGGCGCGACGCGCCCCGCGGCCTCCAGCTCCGCGTAACGGCGCAGGTTCACGTCGCTCCACTTGCTGACGGTCTTGCGGGGGGTGAAGCGGATCACGTAGCGGTCGTCGCCGAGGCTCTTGCGCACCCCGTCGATCCACCCGAAGCAGAGGGCTTCGTCGACCGCCTGCGCGTAGGTGAGCCCGCCCTTGCCGCTCTTCTTCTTCCACAGGCCGAGCCACAGCTCCGTGGCTCGGTCGTGACTCGTGTGGAGCCAGTGGCGGAACTCCCCCTCCGTGCGGAAATGCCGCGGGCGTTCGGGGGTGGCGCCGGACCTCATGGCTTCAGCGCCCCGCCTCCGGCCGCAGGTGCACCTGAGCCTCCACGCGCCCCTCCCCCGCCGGGAATCGGACCTGAAGCGGATGGCGTGCGCCGACCGCGCTCGGCTCGTCCGCTCCGAGCCGGGCGTCCGCGCCCGAGGCGCGCGCCACGCTCGGGCGCTCGCCATACAGGTCGAGCGTGTATGTCCGGCCCGCCTGGCCCTCGAGCTCGAGCAGCCAGCCGTCGCCCTCCTTCGTGAAGTCCACCACCCGCACGCCCGTGCTCTCCTGCCCGGGCACCAGGTGCACGGTGGGTGGCTCGACAGAAAGCCCGCCCTTCCAGGTCACCGCGACGCTCGCGGAGCGCCCCGCCTCCAGGTGAAGGCGCCGTGTGACCTGGCCGTCGTGCGGGCCCCACGTCACCGGGCCCGAGGAGTCGGAGCGGCCGGCGCCGGCCACTTCTCTCGAGACGACCATGGCTCCGCCCTCCACGCGCACGTCGCGCGCGCCGAGCGGCACCCCGAGCGTCACATCGACGTCGACGGCGGCGCCGCTCGCCGTGAGGCGCGCGCCGGCGCGGCCGGCGCCCTGGACGAGCTCCGCCTCCACGCTCGTGGCACCCACCCGGAGCCGGTGTACGCGCACGGTGTCCCAGGCGGGAGGGAGCTGAGGCGCGAGCGCCGCGCTGTGCCTCGGCGCGTCGGGTGCCCATCCGAGCACCCCGCGCATCAGAGGCGTGATCATCATGGACGCCGCGAAGAACTGGTCGGGCACCGTGGCGTCCATCGGCTCGAAGTACGCGCCCGAGAGGTTCTCGGGCCAGTGCCCGCGGCTCCAGTCGAAGCAGAGCTGCTTGATGGCGTCGAGCAGCCCGTAGCCCGACCACGGCCTCCGGTAGCGGTACTGGCCCCACGACACGAAGCCGGTCATGAACGGCCATA
Organism: uncultured Gemmatimonadaceae bacterium; assembly: GCA_964519125.1. Taxonomy (GTDB): domain Bacteria; phylum Gemmatimonadota; class Gemmatimonadetes; order Longimicrobiales; family Gaopeijiaceae; genus SZUA-318. Next base: position 17,931 of record CAZFIS010000019.1, read on the forward strand.
CCGCCCCGTTGTTGTAGTGGAGCGGATCGTACAGGGGGCTTCCCACCGAGAGGAGGCGCGCGCCCCAGTCCGAGGAGATCGAGTCGGTGGCGAGCTTGCGCAGCGTGCGCTCCGCCCTCTTGGGCTCGAGCAGGCCGAACGAGAGCGCCGTTCCCGGCCACGCCGTCAGGTTGTCGTTCGTGCCGCCGCCCTCGAGGATCGCGAACGCATGTTGATCTTCCTTGGGGCGCCAGTAGCGCTCGTTGAGCGTGGTCATCGCCGTGTCGCGGATCGCCGTGGCGTGCGCCGCGAGCTGCGCGTCGCCGAGATGTGCCGCGAGCTCGCGCGTCCCCTGGAGCGCCGTGATCCACACACCTGCCAGGTAGATGTCCTCGTGGAGTCCCTTGCCCAGGCCTCCCACCTCGATGGCACCATATCCGCCTGCAGAATTCTCGATGATGCCGTCGCCGTCGGTCTCCGTGGTGAGGCACCAAGCCCACGCCTTCTGGTAGGCGGGCCAGAGCGCCCGCACGGTGGCGTCGTCGCCGGTGGCTCTCCAGTACTGCCAGAGCGCGACCATCCAGTAGGGCGTCGTGTCCGCGTGGTAGTACGGGTACGGATACTCGGTGAACCAGGGGACGTGCGCGGCCGCCTGGCTGATCTCGTGGGGCATCTTGCCGTCGGCGCGCTGATACTTGGCCATGAAGCGGAGCCCGTCGGCCACGAGCCCCCACTGTCCGCTCTCGTCCATGGCGAGCGAGTTGATGGCCGCGTCGCCGCCGAAGAACCACCCGAATCCGGGTCTGGCGCTCGAACCGCTCGGCCCCCAGCCCGCGACGAGCCCGCATCCCAGGTCGGGATTGCAGACGCGCTGATCCTCCATGTTCGACTCGGCCCAGCGCAGTGCGAGGTCGAGCGAGTCGTCCGGCGTCTCGATCGAGGTCGTGGAGGCCAGCACCGAGTCCGCCCATGCGGCCTTGTCCTCGACCAGAGCGTGTGCGTCCGCCAGGAGCCGGTGGTAGGTCGCGAACACCGAGTCACGCGGCTCCGTGCCGGCGGCGATCGCGATGGGGATGAACTCGTGGCGGATGCGCGCCGTGTCCACGGGAATCGTCATCGTGGCGGGTGCGTCGGCCATCTTGTGCGCGGGAAGCGTCTCGCCCTCGGCGGGCCACGAAGTGCCGATGACGGCGTTGTGCTTCTGAAGGCTCTCGGAGAGCACGAACGCGCGGTGGTCCGGATCCCAGTAGACGTACTGGCCGCCGAACGCCGCGGGCCACATGTACTGGAGCACCGGCTTGAACTGCACCAGGATCGTGAGGGGCTGGAACGTGTGGACATCGAGGAGCACGAGGAGGCCCGACTCACCCCGGGGCGCGATGATGTGCTCCTTGACCGTGAACGCGGCGTGACTGTAGGTGATCGTCGCGCTGGCCGGTCCGACCTCGATCGTGCGCGCCACGTCTTCGCTCGTCAGCGGCTCGCGGTACTCGGGGATCTTGAACTGGAGTTGAAACGCCGAGGCGACCTTGAGCGGATGCACCCAGAGCTCGGCCGGTCCCGTCTCGGTGCCGAGCCAGGCGCTTTGCGGTCCCATGACCCCCAGGAACATGCCCGGGCGCACGTCGTCGGTGAGCGAGATCGGGGAGTGCGGGAACGCGAAGCGCGCGACGCTCGGGTACGCGGCGTCCGCCGGGACCGTGGTTCGGTCCGTCTGCGCGCCGAGCGGCGCGGCGGCGAGCACGACGCCCAGCAGAGCGCCCGGCACGGCGAGGCGGAGCGTGCCCCGCGCGAAGGGTGTGCGGCGACGCGGCGATGCGGCGATCCTCATGATCCTTCTCCTCCGAAGGCTCCCAGGAACCGGGAGCCGGTGAGCATCGGGTGACTCGCGAGCTCCTGCAACGTGGAGTCGGCCGCGGCGCGGAACGCGGCCGCTCCCAGCGTGTCCTCCACAGGCGCGCGCCCCGGCTGGCGCACGGCGTGCAGCAGGTTGCCCGAGATCGTGAAGTGCGGTGGTACGTGCTCGCGCGCGATGGGGCGCTGTGTGCAGTACGGCTGGCCCGAGTCGTAGGCCGGGTTCTGGTCGGTGCGCACGAACAGGTTGCCGACCAGGCGACCCGGGTCCGCTTCCGCGAGGTGCTGGAGCGGCCCGCGCCGGGGCGCCGGGTCGACCGGCGCCGGGGTCGAGTCGGCGCGGTCGACGATCACCCCGCACGCGCCGGTCTCGAAGACCGCGTTCGACTCCATCACGGCCACGGGCCGCCCGCCGTCCGCCCCCCAGTAGGCGAGCCCCCAGGTGAGCACGTTCTCGACGATGTTCTCGCGCACGTCGGCCTGCGCGTTCATGAAGACGCCGATCCCCTTCCAGTAGCGGGTGACCAGGTTGCCCTCCACGAGCGCGCGCGCGTCCCACGTGAGGCCGATGCCCACGCCCCGCCCCCCGCCGACGTGATGGCCGTGCGCCTCGTCGACCCCGTCGATGACGTTGTCGAAGATGCGTCCCCGCGCCGAGCGGTAGAGCGAGATGCCGTCCCACGAGTTCCGCTCGATGCGGCAGTTCTGCACAATCGCGAGCCCTCCCTCGCGCACGACGACGCCGGCCACGCCGACGATGACCGAGTCCACGACGGCGGAGTCGCCGATGTTGTCCCGCACGACGCAGTCCTGGAGCGTAACCTCGCCGTCGCGCACGACGACGCCCGCGTCGGTCGCCCGGCCGTCGCGGTCGCGGGCACCGTCCGTGACGGTGACGTTCCTGAGCTCGCACCCGGCACATCCGTCGAACAGCACGCCGTAGCCCGCATGCGTGTGGATCACGACGCGCGCGGAGGAGGCTCCGACGAGGCGAATCCCCCGGCCCCGCACGAGGAGGCCGCGCGTGGCCGGCACCATCTCCGCCGAGTCGCGGCAGTTGCCGCACGAGGAGTCGGTGAACGCGGTGGGCTCGAGGTCGTAGTCGCCGTCGGCCAACTGGACGGTGGCCGGGCCTCTCAGCGTGTCGACGATCCAGCGGAGGTTGTCCCTCGGCCCGACGTGTACGACCGGAATCCGGCGACGCTCGTGGCGCTCGCGGCCGCACGAGGCCAGAACGGGAACGAGCGCGAGGAGAAGGAAGGCGAAGGGCGCGAGGCGCTGAGTACGGGTGATCATCCCGCCATTCTAATAGCCGCGTGGGGCGCTCGTCACCTGGCGACGAGCGCCCCACGGTCGAGCGCGGATCCTCCTTGCAGATCGTTTCTAGCTCACGACGTCAGCATCTTGAAATAGGACGCCACGGAGAACCCGGTCGGGTCGACCCAGTAGGTCTGGGCCTTGGTGAAGTGGCCCGTCGTGGGGAAGTAGGGCGGCGGGGACGTGGCGCCGCACGGATCGTAAGCGTAGCGCTTGATGTACCCGGTCCCCCCGGGGCTCGAGATCGTCCCCACGGCACCGCGCGTCTTCTGGATGATGCCGCCCGTCAGGTATAGACAGCCCCGGCCCGTGAGCTCGTTCTCGCACTTCTCGGCCTTCGTGCTGCCGCTGGCGTAGTTCTCTACGGTGAAGTCGTTCAGCGCGAGCACGATGCCCTGGATGAACTCGTCCTTCGTGTCGTCATACGTCTTGTAGTTGCTGCCGCTCGTGGGGCTCTGGGGCGAGTTCAGCTCGTTGTCGGCCACGACCACCTCGTTCCCGCTGAACATCCCGAGCATGTCGGCGCAGGTCCCGAGCGAGGGATCGCTCGCGTACGTGACGTCGTCGCCGATGATGATCCGGTTCGAGGCTGCAACCGTCACGTGGCCGCGCACGATGCCGCTCACGATCACGTTGCCGTTGACGTAGATCACGCCCTTGAAGTTCGGGTTGTACGTGCGCGAGAGGGGGAAGAGGTATTGGGCGTCCGGTCGGCTGGCGATCGCCGGTGCGGGGGTGCCGGAGAAAGGAAGCCACTGCCCGCGGCCGTCGTTGGCGACGAAGCCGCCGTGGATGGAGTCGGACCCTCCGAGGTAGCAGCGCGCCGTGGCGTTGGAGAGGGCGGCGGTCACGTCGTCGGTGATCCCGGATGCGCCGGGGCGGGTCGTGGTAGTCCTGTGACGGCCACTCCCGGTCGTGTACCTGTACGGGTGCAGGCTGTCGGGCACGAACACGCCGGCGTGGTAGTCGCCGCAGTTCATCGCGTCGACCATACCGCCCGAGGGAGGATCGCCCGAGACCCACGCGGCGTTGGTGGACTGGTAGACGCGGAAGTACCCCTCGCCGTTGATGTTCATGAACAAGATACGCATGTACGCCTGGCCCTGAGCGGAGGGCGCGCCGGGATTGAACGCTGCGCCCCCCGTCGTGGCCTGCGTCTGGAGCTTGGCCAGGTCGGTCGTGGTCGGCATGGGGATGGGCGCGACGTTCTGTTCGTAGCCCTTGTCGAAGACTCCGTACTGCGCTCCCTGTACGGTCTTGGCCGTCCGGGCGATGTCGTGGAACTCGGCGCCGGAGGAATAGATCTTCAGGTAGTCGTTGGTGAAGACCGGACCGAAGATCTGGTCGCCGCCGCCGAAGGAGATGTTGGACGGCTCGACGTCCGTGAAGTAGGCGAACTTCGCGAAGCTCTCCTGGAAGATCTGGGAGCGCCTCACGACCACACCGCCGCCCTTGTCGCGGACGACCGCGACGATGCTCCCGTACACGCCGTACTGCCCGGACGTGGATCCCGTGGGACCCACGTAGAGCCAGCGCTGGACGCCGGGAACCGGGTGGCCGTCGGCACCGTTGACGCTGACGCCGTCCTCCAGCGTGGCGTACCCGGTGTCGGGGTAGAGGCTCTTGTCGCTGTTGATCTCGGCGCGGGCGAGCGCGAGGCCGGACAGGGCGATGTCGTTGAGCTGGCTCTGCCTGTCGTAGTATCGGTTGGCGAGCGTGTTGGCCGAGCCGATGACCGCCGCGCTCGTCGCGAGCAGTGCCACGATCACCACCACGAGCATCACGGTGATGAGCGCAAAGCCCTCACGACCGCGGGCATGGGCGTGCATGATCGGCTCCTTGTGGGAAGAAGTCATGGGATGATCACCGGTGCCGAGGACACCACCGAGGAAAGGCTCGGCGTGCAGTCCTGGGCGGCCAGGCCGTACTGGTAGGTCTTTCCAGGGATGACTGCGGCGTCCTCGTACGTGTAGGCTGCCTGTCCCGCCGGGATCGCGACGTAGGGGTCGCCCCAGGTCGCGGCTCCGGCCTCGCGCCGCCAGATGACGTAGCGCACGACATCCTTCTCACCGCTGATCTCGTCGACCGCGGGCGTCCAGGAAAGGTTCACCGCGGGCGCACCGGAGCTGAGCGTGATCTCGGTCGCCGTGAGGCCGACCCCGAGAATCGGCGCCGCGCCGCAGGTCGCCATCTTGCCGAACCCCGCGTTGGGCAGGGCAACGAGACGGTCGAGGTGGACCCGCTTCTCCTGGCGGCCGGTGAGGCCGTTCGTGGCCTGCATGCGGATCCATACCGCGCGTACGCTGTCGGCCAGTGCAGAGCGGCCCGTGTCCGCGGGAGACATGTGGATCTTGGCTGTGTGGACGATCGGAAGCAGGCTGTCGGGCACCACCATGAGCGCCTTCTGTCCGGTGCTGTCGACGGCGAAGCGCTCGTAGGAGAAGAACGGATCGGTGCCGGAGTGCAGAAGGTTGCGTGCGATCGCTTCGGGGGCCGCGCCGTTGACCTCCCGGTAGAGGATGTAGTCGTCCGTCCTCGCCGTGCTCGTGTCGGGCTCGAGGTAGAAGAGGAGGATCTCCGCGGGGCTGCGCACGCCGGGCGCGGCATCGTAGATCGTGTCGGGCGTCTCGGCCGCCGTGTTCGGGATCGCGATCGGACCGCCCGGCGCTGTGACCTGGCCGGACGGCGCATCGGGGTCGTAGAAGACCGCGAACGGATCGTTGGCGATGTTCGTCGCGTAGTCCGCCGAAAACGCGATCGCGTTGCCGTCCCCGTAGAGGAACGAAGGCTGCCCGCTCGGGACGTTGGTGCCCAGCGTCTCGAGATCCTGGTCGAGGGTCGAGATCGCGTAGCGCAGGTTGCGCAGCGCCACGAGGCGGGTGACGGCTTGCTGGAACGCCGTGTTCTCTTTCGCGACGAACGCCACGGAGGTGGTGATCACGATCCCGAAGATCGTGAGGGCCACGAGGAGCTCGACGAGCGTCATGCCCAATTGGGCGGTTCGGCGTGAGGTGTCCATGATCGTCAGGGCGCGGCCACGACGATCTGCCGCGAGATGGAGGGGGTGAGCTGAGGGCCCGACACCACTACCGAGATCCGCTTGTAGTCGAGCGTTACGGGCGATCCCTGCTGGACGTGCACGACCGTGGTCGTGCGCGTGTAGCTTCCGATGCCCAGCACGTTGCTCTCCACGCCGGCGTACAGCGAGTCCAGGTCGGCGTATCTCGGATCGAGACGGATCCGTGCGATTTGATCCTCCACGGACTCGAGGGCCGCGGCACGGATCTCCGCGCTGGACGTGGCCATCGTCAAGCGGCTGGCCGACGCTCCCAGGCCCAGGATGGCCGTCGAGAGGATCACGAGAGCGACGATGACTTCGATCAGCGTGAAGCCCTGCCGCCGGTCGCGTGTCAGCATGACGCCTCCCAGCTTCCTGTGCGGTAGGAGTAGCAGCGGACTTCGCCCGTGGCCCGCACCACCGTGAGGGCGCGCACGCCCTCCGGGGAGCCGGACAGCGATCCCTCGACGGGATGCAGGTAGATGACCCCCGAGGCGCTCGCGCTTCCGTTCCGGTGGAAGATCAGCGTTGGATCGCCGTTGCCGGAGGCGAAGCTGATCGGGCCCGCGCCTTCGCGGCGCTCAGGAGCGGTCCCCGAGCCGAATCCCATCGTCTCGGGAAGCTCGAGCGTACTGATCACCTCGCCGGGCTCCTGCCGCCCGTCGTTGTTCGTGTCCTGAAGAAGCACCACCTTGTCGTCGGCGAGCACAAACGTGACGACCACGTCATGCTGCTTCAGGACCGCGAGGCGCTGAGCCGCGTTGAGCCTCACCGCGAGTTCCTGGACGGACGAATCCGCCCTCCAGCGGCCGACGGTGAAGAGGGGCGTCATCATCCCGGCCATGACGCTCACGATAATCAACACGAAGAGCATCTCCACGAAGGTGAAGCCCCCCGTGCTCCGATCCGGGTCGGGTCGGAACGAATCCCACCTATGGGATTGGGGTCGGGGGTCTCGATGTCGCGTGTCCATGAGCGTCGGCGTGCCTTGGAGTCTCTTGCGTGGGCCAACTCTTGCGGCCCTATGTAGTGCAAGAACCGGGTCGGCCAGGGGCGCTGCAATCGTAAGTCGGCGAACGGCGGAATCGGTGCGTTGAACGGCCTGATGCGCACGGTGAGCGGTTCGTCCGGAGCCGCCGCTTGACGCTGGAGCACCGGAAGGATGGAATTGAATCGATAGATCTTGCCGATGGGGGTAAAGAGTGAGGCCGACAGCAGTCATCGTGGACGACGACGCGCTCGCCAGGGAGCGCCTCAAGGATCTCATCTCGGAAGCCCCGCTGGTGGAGGTCGTCGGCGAGGCGGCGGACGGCGCTACCGCGGTGCGGCTCATAGACCAGGTGCGGCCGGACCTGGTGTTCCTCGACATCGAGATGCCCACGATGTCCGGCATCGAGGTCCTGCGCAAGGTCCGCAGGGCTCCCGCGGTGATCTTCACCACAGCGTACCGCCAATACGCCGTGACCGCCTTCGAGCTGGCCGCCGTGGACTACCTGCTCAAGCCGTTCGGTCTGGCGCGGTTCCGGGAGGCGGTGGAGCGTGCGGTGCGCGCGCTGGATGCCGGCACGGACCCGGAGGCGTCGGACGAGACGGCGGACACTCGTGTCCGCGCGCTGGAAGCGCTCGAGACCGGGCATCCGCTGACACGACTCTTTCTGAGGGAGCGGGGCGCCATCCTGCCGGTGCCCGTGGACAGCGTGGTGCGCTTCGAGGCGGATGGCGACTACGTGATGGTGCACACGGTAAAGCACCGGCACCTGGTCCGCCTCCGCCTACAGGATCTGGAGGCGCGCCTCGGGGAGCGGTTCCTGCGTGTGCACCGCTCGCACCTGGTGAGCCTGGACCACGTGACGCGCTTCGAGCGCCACGTGGATGGACGTTTCGTCGTCGTGATGTCGGAGGGCACCCGCATCGTCGCCAGCCGCTCCCGGTCGCGTGAGCTCCAGAAGCTCGCTCGCTGAGGTCTCGCCACCCGAGACGCGCCCGCCTCGCCCGGAGCCGCCGGCCGGCGTGCCGAGCGTCGGAGAGCTGCGGCGAGCCTTTGCGGACGACGCCCGTGGAGCCGGATGGGCGCGCACGGCGCTGGTCCTGGCGGTCTCCGGGCTCCTCGCGGGTCTGTCCCTGCTCGTTCCGGGCGCGGGGGTCCATCACGAGATGGCCGATGACCTGCTGATGGTGCTGACGCCGCTGTCAGCTTCGGCCGCCTGCCTCGGTGCCCGGAGGACGGCAACCGCGGGCGGGCGGGCGACGTGGCTGCTCATTGCGGTGGGCGCGATGCTGGCGGCCCTCGCCCAGGGCCTGTCCGCGCGAGCGGAGTTCGTGCACATCTTCCTTAATTTCCCGTCGGCGGCATTCCTCCTGTTCGTCGCGTTCCACATCGCTTTCGCCGAGGGCGCGATCCTGGCGCTCCGGCCGGCGCACGACCTCCGGCTGTCCTTCGAGATTGCGCTGGACGGGCTGCTCGTTCTGCTCGGAGCGTCGGCGCTGGTGCTGCGCTTCGTGCTGGACGCACCTTTGACGCAGGGGTGGCTGCCTTGGTCGCAGGGCGTGGCGATGCTGCTCGGCGAGTTCGCCGTGGCGGCGTCGCTGTTCTTCACGGCGCTCCTCGTCTTCTGGCGCGATGCCGAGCTCGCCGGTCCGGTCGTGGACGGGCTCCTGGTCTCCGCACTCTTCTTCGCGTTCGGCAACATCCTGGTGACGTTCGGCCTCGAGCCCCTTCCGGAGACCACAGCCAGCGCGCTCGACTTCATCCGGCTGGGGGGATGGGTGGCGCTGACGCTCACCGCGCTCCTCGCGCTGGTGCGGCCCGAGCCCTCCCCGACGCCGGAACGGCGCGCGCTGGCGGCCCGGCGGTTCCGCCAACTCATCATTCCGGGCGCCGCTCTCTTCCTGACCTGGTGGGCACTGGACGCCGCGGGCCGATCCACCGTGTCGAGCCCCTCCCGAGCGGTGGTGGGCGCGATGGGCGTCCTGCTCGCCCTGAGGATCGGGGCCGCACTGTACGCCGTGGAGTGGGAGGGTGAGGAGCGGCGTCGTGCGGAGAACCGGGAGGCCCGCGCCCGCATCCGGGCGGTCACGGCGCAGATGTCCCCACACTTCCTCTTCAACGCGCTGCACTCGCTATCCGCGCTGGTGCGCAGGGACACACGAGCCTCCGAGGGAGCCCTCGAGCGCCTGGGCGGCCTGCTGCGCTACGGCCTTGATGCCGGTGACCAACTCGTGTCGCTGCGGGACGAGTGGCGCTTCGCTCGGGACTACCTCGAGCTCGAGGCCCTGCGCCTCGGTCCCCGCCTGAGGGTCACCACCGATCTGGACGAGGACGTGATGGACGTGTCGGTGCCGCCGTTCATCCTCCAGCCGCTGGTCGAGAACGCGATCAAGCACGCCGTGAGTCCTGTGCCGGAAGGCGGAGTGGTCGCCGTGCGCGCCCGCCGGGAGGGCGAGTATCTGGTGCTCGAGGTCGGCGACAGCGGGCCGGGCTCGACGCCCGAAGCGATGGCGAACGCGTCGGGGGTCGGAGTGCGTGGCGTACGCGCGCAACTGAAGTCCCACCTCGGAGACGACTGGCGCATGGACGCGGAGCCGGGCGCAGACGGAGGTTTCGTGGTCCGGCTCGTCCTGCCGGCCGGGGAGGATTGAGGGGGCTCGTCTGCGGGGACCCGTCGTCGGTCGGAGCGCGCGGCCTGCGCGGGGGATCAGCAGGCCTGGGGACGGCACTGGCTGCGCCGCCGTCGCACCCGCTCCTGGCAGCACTGGCCTCGGCTTCCGCAGATGGGCAAGCCCGTGCAGTTCGGCGGCCGCATCCCGCGGCACTGTGCCTTGGTGACGCAGGACGCCGCCTGCGCCGCGAGCGGCGCCGTGACCGACGTCACGGCGGGAAGGAGCAGCGCGATGCCGGCGGCCCGACCCAGCACGTGCAGCACCTCTTTTCTCGTGACGGGTCGACCCGCCGTCGTGAAGCCCTCGTCCTCTCCCTCGAGCAGTCCGACCTTGTCCAGCCGATGCAGGGCCATCCAGACCACCGCCTCGTCGTGCGGGAGGCCGAGGTCGCGGAGGCGCCCAGCCATTTGGCGGACCGTCGTCGTCCCGTCCGCCGCGCGCCAGACCTCGGCCGCGCAGCGGTTCAAGCAGTGGGCCCGGTGGTCGCTCAGGTCGTAGACGAGCATCTCGCCGTCCACTTCTTCGATGATGAGCCCGCTCTTCCGGGCTCTGGGCAGCAGTCCGTTCATTCTTGCGTTTCCTTGTTTCTTCCGAGGCTCACACCAGCCCGTCCACCATGCGTTCGGCGTCGCCCAATGGACGCCCGGCAGGGACGGCAGGCTCAGGCCGAGCCCCATGATGTCCTCCAGCGAGGCCGCGGCGCCCGAATCCGGTCGGGTTTCTGTCTCTCTCCCCCTTCCTCGGTCGCTTGAATGATCCGCGCGGGTGGAGCCTCGTTCAACGACGGATCGGTGAACGGACGCGTGGGACGTCGGATCGGCACGAGAGGGGGGTGAACGGTTGCGGAGGTGGCATTCCCCGGGGGACGGGGACGCGCTCGAACAGCCGCCGCGCCGGGCCGGGGGGCCGTCCCCCGTTCCCGAGGCTCAGCCTCGCGCGAGCTCCCGTGCCCGCGCCCACACGCGGTCGAACATCTCCTCGGTGAGCGTGCCGGTGAAGGTGTTCTGCTGGCTCGGATGGTAGGAGGCCAGCACAGTGGGGCCGCCCTCCAGGTAGACCTCCCGGCCGTGTCCGAAGGCGGGGCGGGGGCGGGGCGGGGCCGCTCCGCGCGCTTCCATGAGCCTGAGCACCTGCGCGTACGCGAAGCCGCCGAGCGTGACCACGACGCGCACCCGCTCGAGCAGGTCGAGCTCGGCCTCGATCCAGGGGCGGCACGCCTCGCGCTCGGCAGGCGTGGGCTTGTTGGCCGGTGGCGCGCAGCGCACGGCGGCCGTGATGAACACGTCGGTGAGCTCGAGGCCATCGTCCGCGGCCGTGGACGATGGCTGGCTGGCCAGCCCCGCGCGCCAGAGGGCCCGGAAGAGCCAGTCGCCCGAGCGGTCTCCGGTGAACATGCGGCCCGTGCGGTTCGCGCCGTGCGCCGCGGGAGCGAGGCCCACCACGAGGATGCGCGCGTCCGGATCGCCCAAGCCCGGAACGGGTCGCCCCCAGTACGTCTCATCCTGGAAGGAGGCCCTCTTCTCGCGCGCGACGCGCTCGCGCCAGGCGACCAGGCGAGGGCAGCGGCGGCACCCGGTGAGGCGTGCCTCCACCTCACCGAGTGCCGCGGCGCTCACAGCCCCGTCTGGATGCGCAGAACGATGTTTCGTCCCGGGTTGAGCGCGAAGCGCTTGTAACGGCTCAGGAAGTCCCGGTACGACGTGTTCGCCGCGTTGTGCACCTGGAGATCGAACGCCATGTCGCGCCCGACCAGGTTCGCGTTGAATCCGGCGCCGAGGTTGAGGAGCGTGTACGCGTTCGTGGGGGTGTCGAACTCGGTGAGCCTCGTCTGCTTGGTGACGTGCTCCACCTCGCCGAACAGGTAGCGGTCCCCCTGATGCCATTCCGCGCCCACCGCGACGCGCGGCGGAGGCATGAGCGGAAGCGGTCCGCCCGTCGCGTTCAGCTCGCCTCGCACCCAGTCCCCGTGCGACTCGAGCGACCACACCGGCGTGACTTCGACATGGATCGAGGCCTCACCTCCGGTGAGGGTCGCGTCTCCCTGCTTGTGCCGGAAGACCTGGAACCCCTGGAGCGTGTCGGAGGTCGGGAGGAGGTAGATATAGTCGCGCACCGCGTTGTGGTACATCGTCAACTGGGCGCGTACCTTGGACGCATCCAGGTGGATCCCGCCGTCCACGTCGATGTTTTGCTCGGGATGGAGCGAGGCGTCGCCGATCTCGTACCGCGCGTCGCCGATCTGGGGGCCGTTCGCGAACAGCTCGAACAGGCTCGGCGCCCGCCAGCCCGCGCCCACGTTCGCCGACAGGGAAAGGATGTCGGTGAGGTGCATCACGCCGCCCGCGCTCCAGGAGGCCTGGGTGTAGCGCAGGGTGTCGTGCAGCGTGGCCCCGATGCTGCGGTTGTCGATGCGCGCACCGGCCAGGAGGCTCAGGCGACCCAGGTCGATCTGCTCGAGGTCGAAGAGCCCGCCCGACTGCGTGGTCGCGTCAGGCACGATCGTCCTGCCGGCGCCCGAGGCGCTGACCTGGTGCATGAGGCTGACGCCGGCCGTGCCGTGCACCCTCGAGCCGAGCGTGTGGTGTGCGAGAAACTCCGCGGTGCTCGTGTAGAGCGTCAGCTCGAACTCCGGCGCCTCGACGCCTGGATGACCCGGGACGTCCCCCACCTCCTCGAGCCAGTGGCGCTGGAACTGTCCCTTCACCTCCAGGAGCATGTGGCTCGTCGGAAAGCGTCCAAGGACCTGGACCCGGTCGTCCGCGAGCTTGCGCTCCGGTCCCTGGTCCTGAGCCTGGCCCGCGCCGGCGGGGGGGCCGTTGGCCTCGAGGAGCTTGAACTCGCCGCCGTAGTGGGCGAATCGGGTCGTGAGGCTTCCCCATCCGCTGCGGTACGAGAGCGCGCCATCACCGTTGATGGAGAAGAAGCCCGTGTTGTCGAGCTCGCCGCTCGGCGTGTGGATCGACCCGGAGTAGCGGCCGATGCCGCGCGCGCGCCAGCTCCACGATCCGTTCGCGCCCTCGTTCATGAGGCCGAGCCCGCCCTCGCGGTTGTTCCACGCGCCGTAGAGCGTCGCGGAGCTGCGCACGACGGGCTCACCGCCCCATGCGTCGGGGAGCGGGGCCGGAGCCACGTTCACGATGCCGCCCAATGCGTCCGAGCCGTAGAGCACGCTCGCCGGGCCCTTCACGACCTCGACGCGGTCGGCCATCTGGGCGTCCACGGCCGGCGCGTCCTCCTGGCTCCACGAGTAGTCCTCGAGCCGCATCCCGTTGACCAGTACGAGCACGCGCGGGCCCGACAGCCCTCGGATGACCGGCTTGCCGATCTCGTCGCCGGTGCTGAGCGTGCGCACGCCCGACACCTCTTCGAGCGCATGCGCGAGCGACACGCTGTAGCCCTTGTCGAGCTCGGCTCTGCCGAACGACACGGCCGGAAGCGGAGAGTCTTTCGAGGCGATGGCCGAGCGGGTCGCGCTCACCGTGAGGGGCTCCAGCTCGAACGCCTCGCTCTTCAAGCTCACGTTCACCGTGTGGCCGTTGGAAGGGCTCACCTTGCCCACCCACGACGCGTAGCCCGGAGCGCTCACCCGGAGCGTGTACGTACTCTGCTCCGTGTGCGCCAGGCGGAACGTGCCGGTCGTGTCGGTGAGCACCGAGCGGTCCATCTCCACGACGTAGACCTCGGCGTCGGGAACGGGCTCCCCGTCCGGCCCGCGCACCTGTCCCGTGAGGGTGTCCGCGGGGGCGGCGGGCGTGGCGGGGAGGGTCCGGGCCCGAACCGTCGCGGGCAGCGCCGCGAGCGTCAGGCCGAGGAGCAGGGCGAACGATACCGCCGTCCGCCGAGAGAGCGATCGGTCCATGAAGACTCCAGAGATGGTCGACGCGCCCGACCCGGGCAGGTTGCTCCCTGGGGACGGCGCGCCGCGTCGTTCACATCGGGGCCGCCACTGCGTGGGCGGCACAATCTAGACGACACAGCACGGGCCGCCTTCGTTGAAGGGTGACCGGCACGCGACCGGTGCGCAACCGCGCGCTCAGTCGGCGTCGAGGGCCTCGTCGACCCGGAGCAGCACCCGATCGCCGACCTTCTCGGTCGTGACGAGGAGACGGACCGGAGATGGCTCCCCTTCTGGGCCGAGCGTCAACGTGGCCGGAACGCGTAGGCTGGACTCACCCGTGCGGTACGTGTCGGTCACCGCACGGCGGATGGCGCACCCCGAGCAGTGGATCGTGCGGCCGCATCCCCCGGGGCTCTGGGCGTGTACGCACTCGAACACCTCGCCGAGCAGCTGATCCGGACCGACGGCGGTGCTGTCGGGCACCGTGCGCCGCGCCGCCTCGTTGGCGCCGAGCACGCGCGCCCGCTCGTCCACGAGCAGGACGGGCTCGGGCAGCATGTCGAGGAACTCGCTCAGCGAGATGGCGAGCGTATTGAGCATCTTGTCCCGACAGTCGCTGCAGATCCCGTGCGTGATCCACCGCCCGGCCCCGTCGGGGTCGTGCTCATCGCCGAGAGGACGACCGCACCAGGCACAAACCTTCTTCATGGGTGGGCAGGTGGTGGGGCTGAAGTATGTGTTGGGGACTGCTGATGGTAATAGCGGAGCCGGATGTCCGTCCACTCGGGCCGAAGAGCGGACGGACCCGAAGGCTCTTGCGGGACGGAGTGGGGTAGGGGACCCGGGGAAGCCGCGTCCGTGGCGGGACGATCTCCTTCCGTGACAGGGCCCGGTCCTCTTGCGGCGGGACGCGGGGCGGGCTTCCCGGATTTTCGACGTTCGGAGATTGCGACGGCCATTCGTCTTCTCATCGAGCTCATCCACGAGCCAGGTTGCCCCAACGTGGCGGCGGCCCGGGATCTGCTGACGTCCGTGCTCCGAGAGGCCGGGGTCGCGGCGGTGTGGACCGAATGGAGCACCGAAGACGAGAGCTGCCCCGAGTACGCGCGAGGCCTCGGCTCGCCGACGATCCTGGTCAATGGGGAGGACGTCGCGCCCGGTCCGCATCCGTGGGCCGCGCAGCACGGGTGGGCCCCACCCCAATCCTGCCGCGTCTACCACCATGCGGACGGGACGCTGCTCGGTGTGCCGCCCCGCGGGCTCGTCACCCAGGCGGTCCAGAGCGCGCTGGAGCCGGAGGCCGGGTAGGTCCGGCGGCGGCTCCGAGGAGGGTTCGCCTCCGCTCTTCGCGCTGTCGCAATGACGCTCCGGCGAACCCTCCTCGGAGCCGGCCCGAGCGGCCCAGCCCGTTACGCTTCAGGGAGCGCCCGGAGGAGGAAGCGGATCGCGTTCTCGCCCATGACTCCGCGGATCACATCCTCTGCGAAGCCTGCCTCGAGCAGGGCTGCCGTGAGATGCACCGTCCCGGCAGCGTTCACGATCGCGCGCACGGCGCCGTCCCAGTCCGAGCCGAGCCCGACGTGCTCCGCGCCCGCCACGTCGACCGCGTGGCGCACGGCGCGGGCCCAGTCCGCCGGGGTGGTGCCGCACAGCGCCGTCTCCCAGAGGCCGATGCCGACGAACCCGCCCGCGTCGGCCACCGCGCGCAGGCGGCCGTCGTCCAGGTTGCGCCGATTGTCGCACGTGCCGCGCACGCCCGTGTGGGACACGAGGACGGGACGCGTCGCCACGGCGAGCACGTCGTCGATGAGGGCTTCCGACGCGTGCGCCAGGTCGACGAGGATGCGGAGCTCCTCCAGGCGCGCCACGACCCGACGGCCGAACCCGGTGAGCCCGCCCCGCTCCGTCCCGTGCGCCGATCCCCCGGCCTCGTTGTCGAAGAAGTGTGTGAGGCCCACGAGGCGAAAGCCCGCGTCCCGGGCGCGGTCGACGTTGGCCAGGTCGCCCTCGAGCGCGTGTGCGCCCTCCATTCCCAGGAGTGCCGCGACCCCTGCCCGGCCCTGGTCGAGGAGGGCGAGATGGACCTCCAGGTCGGAGCGCGTCTCCAGGAGGGTGAGCGTGCCGCGGGAACGCTCCGCCGCAGAGCGCAGCTTGCGCGCTTGGTAGAGCGCGCGCTGGAAGCTGCTTCCCCAGGTGCGCCGCGGCCAACCCTCGAGAACGGCGAGGGCGCCGATCAGGTCGGAGTCGCCCCGGTTGGATTCGATGTTGGCGCCCCGGGGGACCCGAGTGACGGCCGTGAACGTTTGCACGGCGACGCGTCCCTCGAGGAGGCGCGGCACGTCCACGTGGCCCCAGCGGCCCCGGGCGAGGAGGTTCCGCCGCCAGAGGAGCGTGTCGGCGTGGAGGTCGGCGACGCGCAGCGTGCGATGGAGCGTGAGGGCCGCGGCGGACGGCGGCAGCGGGCGGGCTCCCGCGAGGCCGTTGAGGCGGCGGCCGATGAATCCCGGGAGCACCGCCCACAGGAAGAGCCCGACGGCGACGATGAGCGCGAGGAGGTCGCCGAGCAGGAGGAGCGTCTGGTCGCTCACCGTCGGGCGCCGCTCGGCTCGTTCGGCAGGAGGACGGTGCCCCGACTGACCAACACGGCCCCGCCGCCCACGCGGACGGCGGAGGTTCCGCCGCCCGCGCGGTCGGCCTCGACGACGAGCCGACCAGGCCGCCCGATCTCGATGCCCTGCTCGACGACCCACCGGAGCGCTCCGTCCGCGCGCCCGTCGGCCGCGGCCAGGTATCCCCCGAGCGCGGCCGCCGCGGAGCCCGTGGCCGGATCCTCCGGGACTCCGACGGCCGGGGCGAACATGCGCACGTGCACGTCCACGTCCGGGCCCTCGGCCTCCATGGCTACGACGTAGACGTGGTCGGCCCAGAGCCCGGCGACGTGCTCCTCCCAGAGAGAGAGGTCGAGGCGCGCGCGCCGGGCGGCGTCGAGCGAGCGGACGGGAACGACGTAGAACGGCAGCCCGCACGACACCATCTGCGGGCGGAAGTCGTCGTCGCGCAGGTCGTCGGGTTCGAGTCCGACGAGGCGCGCGAGCAGGTCGAGCGGGACGGAGGACGGACGGATTTCGGGGAGGACGGCCGTGGTGAAGCGCCCCGCGACGGGCGTCCCGTCCAGGAACGTCACCTCGACGGGCACGAGGCCCACGTTCTCCTCCAGCACGACGGTGCGCGTCGAAGCGGTGGCATCGGAGGAAGCCGCGCGAGGGAGCGCATCATAGTCGCCGGAGGCCACGAAGACCGCGGTGCCGACGGTCGGATGGCCCGCGAAAGGCACCTCCTTGCCCGGCGTGAAGATGCGCACGCGCACGGTGGCGCCGGGAGTCTCGGGCGGACCCAGGAAGACGGACTCGGAGTAGGCCATCTCCCGGGCGAGGCGCTGCATGAGGCCGGCGGGGAGGTGGGCCGCATCCGGGAAGACGGCGAGCGGGTTGCCGCCGAAGACACGGTCGGTGAAGACGTCGAGGGTGAAGAACGGAAGCTCCACGGCGGTCGGCTCCCGGCCGCGGATCTCGACGCGGCCGTGGGGTAGGGTGAAGGCTGCGGCGCGCTGCGGGCGCACCCGCCCGTGCGGCGAAGGACAGCCGGAACGTGCCGGCGGCGGCGGTCCGCTGCAAGGTGAGAGAGAAGTGAACGCGGAGGAGGGACGATGCGCACGATCGGCGTGATCTCGGACACCCACGGCCTGCTCCGGCCCGAAGCCGTGGAAGCGCTGGCGGGCAGCGCGCTGATCGTCCACGCGGGGGACGTGGGCCGGGCCGAGATCCTGGAGCGGCTCGCGGAGATCGCGCCCGTGAAGGCCGTGCGCGGCAACACGGACGGGGCCGCGGCGGGTCCGCTGCCGGAGACGGAGGTGGTCGATCTCGCCACGCAGGACGGGGTCCCGTCGGATCCCCCGGAAGGACTGCTGGCGTACGTTCTGCACGATCTCGCGGAGCTCGACCTGGATCCCGAGGCGGCCGGCTTCCGGGTGGTGATCAGCGGGCACACGCACCGTCCCCTGGTGGAGGAGCGGGACGGCGTCCTGTACCTGAACCCCGGCAGCGCCGGCCCCCCGCGATTCTCCCTGCCGGTCACCGTGGCGCGCCTGTACGTGGAGGGCCGGAGCGTACGTGCGGAGATCAAGAGCCTGTAAGAAACGAAGGGAGGGGACGTAGTTTGGGCATACGGAGGGACGTCCCGACGACGTAGGACGAGAGCTCCCGCACCCTTCCCCGAAGGAAAGCAGAATGAAGCCCTCGCGCCCGCTTCCGTGGATGCTCCTCCTGGCCGTCGCCCTTGGCGTGCCCGCGGCTCTCGCGGCCCAGAGCCACGGCCTCTGGCTGAACGATCGCGTGCGGATCCAGTACGCCGGACTCGACGGGAGCCATGTCGTGGAAGGGAAGGTCAGGAGCCTGACGGAGGACACCCTCGCCGTGAAGACGGCGGACGCGTCCACGAGGCGGATCGCCTGGACCGACGTGGAGCGAGCGAGCCGGTGGGGGGCCGACGCCCCCAGACGTGACGCCATCGTCGTTCTGGGCGGGTCGATCGGCGCCGTGATCGGCGGGTTCTTCGCCGCGAGCCAGAGCGAGAGCGGCTCCTCGGGAGGACAGCTGCAGGCGAAGACGATTGTGGTTCGTGGGGCAGAAGGGTTCGTCGTCGGTGCGCTCGTAGGGGTCGGCGCGTCCTATCTGGTCCGAACGCACAGTTGGCACTCGATCCACATTCCCCGGGCGGTGGCGATCCACCTGGGACCGCGTGCGCGCGGAGCTCGCTGGAGGATGGGTCTGTCGCTCTCCGTGCCGGTCGGGGGGCGGTGAAGGACGACGGAGGCTGCGCCCCTCGGCGCACGCGGCCCCATTCAGCCATGTCTCGGTCCCTCCCGTCCACTGAAGTTCGGGGGGATGGCATCCCACTCATCCCCTGACTTGTCCCCGGTCCCATCCCACGCGTTGCCGCAGGCGGAGCAGCGCGCGCTCCTGGAGCGAGCGCGCCGGCTCATGCGCACGCGGCACTACAGCCCGAGGACGGAAGAAGCGTATCTCGGGTGGATGCGGCGGTTCCTGCGGTACCGCGCCGGAGCGCCGGTGAGGATGCTCGAGCGGGCGGAGGCCGCGCGCTATCTCTCCTACCTCGCGAACGAGCGCAGGCTCGCCGCGAAGAGCCGGAACCAGGCCGCGAGCGCGCTCGTGTTCCTGGCGCGCGACGTGCTCGGGCTGGAAGGGTGGGAGAAGCTCCCTCGAGCGAAGGGCCGGTCGAGGAAGCCCACGGTGCTGTCGCGGGGGGAGGTGCGGCGTGTGCTCCGGGAGCTATCCGGGGTGAAGCGGCTGGTGGGCGCGCTCCTGTACGGATCGGGGCTGAGGCTGGAGGAAGCCCTGAGCCTGAGGGTCAAGGACGTGAGCTTCGAGACGAAGGAGCTGACCGTGCGGGACGGCAAAGGGTGGAAGGACCGCATTACCGTGCTGCCCGGGTATGCGACAGACGCCCTGAAGCGGCAGGCGCGGCGGGTGGAGCGGCTGCACGAGGAAGACGCGAAGAGAGGAGGAGGATGGGCGCGCCTGCCCGACGCGCTCGATCGCAAGTCACCGAGCGCCGGGCGCGAGCTCGCGTGGCAGTTCCTGATTCCCGCGGGGCGGCAGAGCCCCGACCCCGCGACGGGACGGCTGGGCCGCTACCACCTGGACGCGAGCGCCGTGCAGCGGGCGATGAAGGCGGCCGCGAGGGCGTCGAAGATCCCGAAGACCGTCACGTGCCACACCCTGCGCCACTCGTTCGCAACGCACCTGCTCCAGGACGGCTACGACATCCGGGTCGTGCAGGAGCTCCTGGGCCACAAAGACGTCAGGACGACCATGATCTACCTGCACGTGACGGATCAACGAGGCTTCGGGGTCAGGAGCCCGTTGGACGGAATGGTGGAGGAAGAGAAGCAGCAGTAGCGAGAAGAGCCCGAGAGGAGCGCCGACGCGTGCCTCCCCCGACTATGCCGCGGCAGGCCGGGCGCCGATCCGCGGCGCCCTATCCCGTCGTCTGCGCAGGAGATCCCTCCTCGCCCGCCCCCCGCAAGCGGAGGTGCCACGGGAGGTTTGGCCGATTTCCGGCACAGGGCCTAAGTTGCGGAGCAGGCTGCCCAACAGAGGTGAGGGGAAAGGGGGGTCGGGCAGGCTAGAAACGAGT